>JAHJGY010000073.1 GCA_018824115.1 Patescibacteria group bacterium | reverse complement strand
CTTTAATAAAGCTTTCTAACACAATGAACAATAGGATTGGCCAGAAGATAGTATAGACTAGTGCTTCGGCTCCGTTGCCAAAGTAGGCAAGGGTAATGAGTTTTAGTTTTGGGTTAAATAGATAATTGCGTATCACGGTAGTCGGGTTGTGGTGGTCATGAACACCTTCGTTAAGGTTAAAAACAATCGGGAAGGTCGATACAATTAGCAGGAAAATACTGATAATAAAGGCGCTGTGAAACCCAGCCCTTGAAATAATGAGGCCTCCTAAAATTGGCGCAACCACACTTGATAATTTTACTAGGAAAACACGAGTGCTGATTTCCTTGCCATAACGCTGATCACCACCGTCAGTTTTACGAATAAAGAAAATGTGGAAAGGGATCCAATAAAAAGTTATTGATAACCCCCTGAGGATACCCGCTAGGATAATTAGCCAAGTGCAGGAACTATAACCAAGATTTAGTCCTTTTTCGATTACAAGAAGAGTACATAGTTCTAGTGATAAGATTAGCGAACTAACAAGAATTGATTTTCGTAAAGTAAGTTTTAGAAAAATAAAGTTACTGAGAAAAAGGGTGAAAAGAGCAGTAATAATTGATCTAATCATAAAATAGACCAGCACCCAAGCAATGCCGTTGAAGAAGGTATCTGAGAAAAGTGAGATCTTACTAGGAAGCTCAATTATGTAAATTGGTAGAAAGATACCAATAAGAGATAGAGCCAAGTTTCTTAATGTGGCTGTAATATACATTGCCGAAGATTCATTAAAGTAGGAGTGAAATGGAATATGATTATGGTGTTTAGAATAAATTTTACTTGGCATAGGGAAAATTGGAGCCGCCCGCCGGGCTTGAACCGGCCACCTGCGGTTTACGATACCGCTGCTCTACCAGATGAGCTAGGGCGGCTCAACCATTAAATTCTAGTCTAACCGGTAGGATAAGTCAAAACGATTAGCTGCTCAGAATACTGGCAAGCTCTTTCCTAACATTGCTGTTGAAGTCAATTTTATAAGAGCTACGGAGTTCGGTAGTTGAATTAGATCCGTTGCGAAGATGTAGGTTTACTGGTGTATTACCAGGGTTACTTTCGAAAACTCCTTTTAGGCTGTACATTATTTCCCTGGCGTCCGCTTTAGGAATTTCAATTTCTAGTTTCTTGTTGATAATCCGAAACGGGGAAGAAACTTTCAGCTTGTCCGTGTCTTTAATTTTGTCGGCGATAACACTGATTTCTGCCTGTTCGTCACGTTGGTTAACACGGCCGTGGATAAGCAGAAGCTTGTTTTCTGCAAATAGATCGGGATGTTGCTCGTATAAGTTTGGAAAGACGACTATTTCTATAGATCCTGTCCGATCTCTAATTTGCAGGAAAGCCATATCCTTATTTGATTTCCTGGTAAGGATTTTCCTCACTTTAGAAACTACCCCCAGCAAAGTTACTTGTTGATCTATATCACCGGAACTGATCTCGTTAAGAAAATGCGATGTTAATGGAGACAATTGGGCAAACCTCTTTTCAAATGGGTCTTTAGAAAATGTAAAACCAAGCAATTCTCGTTCCCAAGTGAGTAGCACCAACGGAGGAAACTCCTCGGTATTATCTAGCTTTAAGGGGACAAATATTTCTTGAGAGGCGCTTTCGAATAATCCTCTCTGGCCATTAATCCTCTTGCGTTGATAGTCTGAACCCGCCTTTAAAGTCTCAGGCATTGTTTTAAGGAGTGCAGCTCTAGTACCAAATTCATCGCAGGTACCTGACTTAATTAAACTTTCTAAAACACGTTTGTTAAGCGATTGGTAGTCGACTCTTCTGCATAAATCGGCAAGGTCAAGATACTCTCCGTTAATATTTCGTTCTTCAACAATTTTACTAACAGTTAACTCACCGACGTTTTTGACGGCACTTAATCCAAAACGAATGATACTATTATCCTCTATCGAAAAATCTACAGTAGAAGTGTTGATGTTCGGCGCCAATACTTGGAGGTTAAGCCGCTGGCACTCTTCGATAATAGAGGGGATCTTATCAGTGTTGTGTTTTTCGTTGCAGAGCAGGGCAGTCATGTACTCGACAGAATAAAATCGCTTTAGGTAGGCGGTTTGGTAGGCTATTAGGGCGTAGGCAATTGTGTGTGATTTATTAAATCCATAACGTGCGAAAGTTTCAATATAGGAAAAAACTGCGCGAGCTTCTTCTTCGCTATATCCTTGAGTTTGCGCCGCTCTGACAAACTCTTCCTTCTCTTTCATCATCAACTCTTTCTTTTTCTTGCCAATAGCGCGGCGGAGGATATCGGCTCTACCTTTAGTATAACCACCCATTTTGCTGACGACAGCCATGCATTGTTCTTGAAAGATCAGTACTCCCGAAGTTTCAGCTAAGATATCTTTAAGACTTGGGTGAGGATATTTAATTGTCCCCGGATCCTTCCGTGCCTCAAGGTATTGAGGAATTAGGTCCATCGGGCCAGGCCGGTACAAAGCAATTGCCGTCGTAAGGTCAATGAAATTCTCCGGTTTCATTTGTTTGAGAAGCCTTCTCATACCGGGACTTTCAAGTTGGAAAACTCCAGTTGAATGGCCCTCGGCAAGCATTTGGAATACCTCGTCTTTACTTTTAGGAAGTTTATAAATGTTGA
The DNA here is from genome assembly GCA_018824115.1 of Patescibacteria group bacterium. Taxonomy (GTDB): domain Bacteria; phylum Patescibacteriota; class 4484-211; order 4484-211; family 4484-211; genus JAHJGY01. The sequence goes on along the minus strand of JAHJGY010000073.1, from coordinate 3,864 downwards.
TAACTTCACCGGATCTCTCTTCGACTAATTGTGTCGTTTGTCTAAGAGTAGAAAGATTTCTTAGGCCTAGGAGGTCAAGTTTCAGTAACCCGATAGCACTTTCACCAACAGCATTAATATCTAATGCATACATGTCGTACTGGGTTATAATACCAGTTCCACCTTTGGTCTCCTTTTGCAAAGGAACATAATCGGTTAAAGGGGAGGGTGTTACAACTAGTCCGCAGGCGTGAGTTGATGCGTGGCGGGCAACTCCCTCAATTTTTTGGGCAAGGTCAAGGAGCTGGTGGATTTCTGGGTTTGATTCGTATTCAAGCTTTAATTCAAGATTGGTTTCTAAACTTTCCTTCAACTTCTTACCATAAGGAATCATTTTAGCGATACGGTCTGCTGCCGAGTAAGGTATGTCAAGAACGCGAGCAACATCACGGATAGCGGCCCGAGCCTCCATTTTTCCAAAAGTGATGATTTGGGCAACGTGATCACGTCCGTATTTTCCGTAAACATAATCAATAACATCTTGACGTTTGTCCTCAGCGATATCAAAATCTATATCAGGCGGAGATGGACGTACTCTGCTCATAAAACGCTCAAATGGGAGATCGTACTCCAGTGGATCAATGTTGGTAATCTCCAACGCGTAAGCAGCGACACTTGCGGTTACCGAACCTCGTGTACTGATTGGTATCTTTTTGTTACGGGCCCACTTAGCTAAATCATGGCAGATTAAAAAGTAGGTACTGTAGCCTTTACTTGCAATAATATCTAATTCATCTTCATACTTTGCCTTTATTTCAGAAGTAACCTTTTTGTATTTTTGCAACAAACCATCTTCGACTAGCTTCCGCAGAAGGGAAGTATCTGTTTCCCCTTCAGGAATATCGAAACTTGGATAGATAGGTATGCCGGTTTGAATCTCAACATGGCATCGCTGGGCAATTAAATTCGTGGCTTCAATTGCTTCCGGAACGTCAGCAAAAAGTTCAGACATCTCCTCTGACGATCGCAAATAAAAATCGGGCATATTAATCATACTCATCCCGCGATTGGCATTGTTTATAGTTTCCTTGGTTTGGATACAAAGAAGAATTTCTTGAGCGTAGGCATCATCTTGGTTTACATAATGAACATCGTTTGTGGCAATAACTCCAACGCCAGTGACGTTGGATAAACGTAATCCCTCAGTCTTTAGTTTTAATGATTCTTGATAGACGGTGCCCTGCTTTTGGACATCAAAAATCTGCAGTTCAATAAAAGTATTCTCCTTACCAAAAATGTCGACGAGTTTATCTAGCTCTTTTTGGGCTTTATCGAATTTATTTTCGATTAACAAGCGGGGAATTCGGCCTTGCCGGCAGCCGGTCAAACAGATAAGTCCTTCCGCGTATTCTGCAAGTAATTCGTAGTCTGCGCGAGGTTTATAATAGAACCCTTCCAGATGAGCCTTGGTAACCAGTTTTATTAAATTCTGGTAGCCGATATTGTTTTCACAAAGGAGAGTTATATGTTCTCGTTTGCGATCTTGTTTTGTATCTTTATCAAAGCGGCTCCTGGTGGCAACGTATAGTTCACAGCCGATTATGGGGTTTAGCCCTTCATCCTTCATGGCGTTGTAAAACGGTATCACGCCATACATAACGCCGTGATCAGTGATGGCCATTGCCTTCATATTGAACTCTTTGGCTCTTTTAACCAATTCCTTAATTTTGGCAAGACCATCTAAAAGAGAATATTCTGTATGAACGTGGAGGTGGACAAAGTCGGGCATGAACTAACTTTAATATTATGGTTGATGATTGAGGCCATCAAGAGCTGGTTTTATGGAGTCCCACGGGCTAGCTAGTATTACCTTCGTTTATCCTCATCAGGGCCAAGTTAAGTTGAGATGTTTATGTGAGGTGTTTTTGTAGGAGAACGGATGTCTTCCGCGGGTTAGCCTTACCTTTAGTTTCTTTCATAACTTGACCAATTAAAAACTGAAGTGACTTTTCCTTCCCCGTTTGGAAATCTCTTACTGTCTTAGGATTCTCAGTAATTACTTTAATGATAATTGATTCTAGTTTGTTCGTGTCTTCAACAACAGATTCTCTTTTACCCTGAAGATGGTTTCTTAGGTCTTGTGGTCCGTACCTGGAAGTTAAATTCGGTTTATGAATAATTACTAAAGAGGCTTCCTTTATGTTAAATCCAGCAATTACACAGTTGTCGAGATAGTCAACTTTCTGTTTTTGGACAATTATTTCTGCATCCTTTGCTTTTAGGCCCGCATTAACAAGGCGCTCGATTGCCTGATAGGGAAGTTCCGGAATTTCATTCTTTAGTTTTTCTATCTCCGTCTCTGAAATTTCCAGTGGAGGTAAATCTGGTTCGGGAAAGTAACGATAATCGTGCGCCGCTTCCTTTTCTCGCTGGCTAACGGTGATTTCTTTGTCCTCGTCAAAACCCCTAGTTTCTTGAATCAATTTTTTGCCTTGTTCAAAAGCTTTAGTTTGTCTCTTAGTTTCATACTCAATTACTTTTTTCACAAACTTGAAGGAATTAAGATTCTTAATTTCCACACGATAGTTAGGTAATTCTTCGTCCTTGACTTCGCGAAGCGAAATATTTACCTCAAATCTCATTTGTCCCTTTTCTATATCGGCATCACTGATATTTAAGGATCTGACAATTTGCTGGATTGACTTACAATATTTAACTGCCTGGTCGGCTGAATAAATATCCGGGGCTGAAACTATTTCCATTAACGGAATACCCGACTTATTAAAATCAAGCAGGCTGTAATTTCCCCGGGTTGCTGATTCCTGGTTATCAGTTGCACCTTTTTTATGGACTGACTTTCCCGTATCTTCTTCTAAGTGGACATCACTGATGCGAATCAATGTATCATCGACAGATAATTGGCCATTAATACATAATGGCGCGCGGTGTTGAGAGATTTGGTAGCCTTTGGGTAAATCTGGATAAAAGTAATTCTTACGTTCAAAGTAAGTACTGTGATTAATTTCGCAGTCTAAGGCTAAACCCATTTTTATTACTTGGCCAATTGCTTTCTTATTCATAACCGGCAAAGCGCCAGGCAAGCCTAGACAAACCGGGCAAACATGCGTATTGGGTTCAGCCTTCCAGATACTTGCCGAACACCCACAGAACATTTTGGTTTTAGTTCTTAATTGGACGTGGATCTCAATTCCAATAATGGGTAGGTAGTTCATAGTGCTCTTAGATCTTTAAGTACTTTCCTAAACTGCCCCAACGTACTTTTTGCAGTTCTTTTATGAAGATCAAAATTATCTTCATGGACAACGGCGTTTCTCATTTTATGCGCCTTCCAGGCAGTGTCATATATCTCGTAACTAGAAAACTTGTCTCTAGCAGATTTTAACCGATCACCCATTGTATCACCCGGAAGAGCCAGCTGTTTTAATACAGAATCCAGTAATTTGTCAGCTTTAATAACCGCCTGATTACTGGCACTTGCACCCTGAGCATTAACTAATTCTTCAATTTCGTACCATCGTTTAGTAATATGCTTTTTCTCTACAGCCGATAAGGTTCTACTCTTACGTGAAACCTTAATTCCATCCTTTCCTCCCATTAGGAAATTCAAGAATATCAAAATAACAATAAAAAATAAGCCGGCAATAAATATCATAGTTTAGCTAATTAGCTACAAGCTAATAAGCTACATTTGGTCTTCTCTCGTGCCAGTCTGTTTCCTGCTGATAGGTATAACCCACTTGCAAAAGCAACTCCTCGCTTAATTGCGGACCGATCAGCTGCATACCGATGGGTAATTTGTTAACAAATCCACAGGGAATATTTAGAGAAGGTACTCCAGCAAGATTAACAGTGACCAAGTAGATG
>JAHJGY010000072.1 GCA_018824115.1 Patescibacteria group bacterium | reverse complement strand
CCTAATTTATCTGCCAACAGTACTTTCACATAGGAGGTGAGAAACAATGGAGAGCCTGAAGTGTTTTTTGGTTGCGCTGGCCATCATCGTGGTAGTTGTGCTGGCGTTCGCCCCTGCCGCCGACGCGCAGGAGCCGATACCAACAATCCCGATTGATGAACCCTGGACACCGGTTCCGCCAACGGCGGAGCCATCCCAGGTGTCGCTCGGCCCGGGCTCGCTGAACTTTTGGTCTTGCGATGGAGCCTCGATTACCTACGGGGGTGAGGTTTTTACAGCCACGCTCTCGGGAGAGCAAATCGAGAGCCCAGAGTTTTCGCCCGGCACCGAGATAGTGGTGTCCAGCGGGGGGTACACCGTTACCCTTTTGATCTGGGGTGATCGATTGCGGATGGAACCAAGTTGGTTTGGCGGCGACGTTACCGCCGCTTGGTGTCCGCGACCGGAGCAGGCCGGAGTATCGATGTTGATATCCACGCTGGTGCCGACTCCGACTCCGACTCCGACCCCGATCCCGACTCAACTGGGTTCGGAGACTGTACTTGCTGGTGGGCCGGATACTCGGCAGAGCCTGGCGGCTACGCCCACGCCTACGCCGACTCCGCTACGCTCCACGGGTTTTGCAGGGCAGGGCACTATGCAGAGCTCGACAGGGCAAGCGACCCCTACCCCCACCCCCATCCCGCAGTCAACGGCTGTGGGGGCACGGACGCAGAACCATTCTGTGTTCGCCAGAGCGTTTCTGCTCCAAGGAGCGCCCTACGCCCAGTGGTTTTGGGTTGTTTTGGGGCTTTTCCTGCTGGTCGGACTTGTCGGTTGGCTGTTACGCCGGCAATACGCTCAGGAACCAGGCGGGTCTTAATGATCCGCCTGGTTTCCCCTCCGGGGGAAATGAAAACTTAGCTTTTTAAGCTTCTAAAGCTAAGCTTTGAACAGAAACACAACATTTCAAGTGGCCCCGATGTCCATCGGGGAGGAAATTAAAAAACAAAATGTTTTTTTAACTTTCCCTAACCCACTTGAATATCCAAGATTATTTAAAGGAAAGCCTAGGGTTGGTAATCTCTCTGAGATTGCTGGTCCTAGGCTTTTTTTATGGCGCGAAATAAATTTCGCTATTACAAGTCGGGTTTTGTTTGTTAGAATAAAGTTATGGTTAAAGTATTTACAAACAGAGAAGTGGCGCGCCTGCTTTTAGAAGTAGCCGCCGCGTATGAAGTAAAAGGAGATAGCTTTTTCCAGGCCCGATCTTATGATACTGCCGCTGACAGCGTAGAACAAGCGCCAGTCCTGGTTAAGGATCTCTGGGAACAAGACAGATTGCAATCTTTACCCGGTATAGGTGGCAGCATTGCCCAGCATTTAGACGAACTTTTCCGAACAGGTAAAGTGAAGCACTTTAATTGGGTAAAAAAAGGATTGCCAAAAGGAATGTTCCAATTTCTGAATGTTCCGGGAGTGGGGCCTAAGAATGCTTATAAGTTGGCTAAGGAACTTGGTTTAGAAACAATTGCTGACCTTCAGGAAGCATGTTTAACGGGTAAAGTAGCTAAGTTAGAAGGGTTTGGTGATCTTTCACAAGAAAAAGTGCTTAGAGGGATTGAGCAAATGTTACGTCAGGGAAGCCAAAGAATATTTTTGCCGGTTGCTGATGGTATTGCGCAGAGGATAGTTCAGAGATTGAGAGAGATACCTCAAGTTAAAAGGGTTGATACCCTAGGTTCCTTGCGCCGGATGGTAACAACGATTGGTGATATTGATCTTGCCGTGCAATCCGATGAACCTGTGGCAATCATAGACATTTTTACTTCTTTGCCGGAGGTAAAGGAAATTCTAAATAAGGGTAAGGTTAAAGCATCGGTTAGATTAAATGATGGCGCGCAAGTTGATCTGCGAGTTCAACAAGATAAAAGTTACGGAGCCTTGCTCCAGTATTTTACTGGTTCAAAGAGTCATAATATTCGCTTACGGGAGCTTGCATTAAATAAGAAGCTGTCATTGTCGGAATACGGGATAAAAAAAGGCGGTCCAAGAGGAGAATTAGTGGAATTTGCCAGCGAAGAAGAGTTCTATCACTATCTTAATTTGCCGTGGATTCCTCCGGAAATAAGGGAAGATGCCGGGGAAATTGAAGCGGCGTTGGATAACAAATTACCTCAATTGGTCGAAAGTAGTGATATTAAAGGCGATTTACATGTTCATTGCGACTTTAATCTGGAGCAATCTCATGACCGCGGGCTGATGGCTATGCCCGAGATAGTTAAGAGGGGGGTAGAATTAGGCTATAAGTATATTGCTATTGGTAATCACTCCCCTTCTGTTTCCAAACACACACAGACTGATATGCGTAAGTTGCTTTTAAAGAGGCAAGCGGAGATCGAGAGGGTGCAGGGTAATTTCCCGCAGATTAAACTGTTAAGTATGGTTGAAGTAGATATATTGGCCGATGATAATTTAGCCCTGAATAACGAGAACTTAAAGTTACTTGATGTGGCAATTGCGGCCGTGCATTCGAGTTTTCAGATGAGCCGTGACAGGATGACTCAGCGTGTTATCAAAGCTTTAAAAAACCCTTATGTGCACGGATTAGCACATCCCACGGGGCGGTTAATTAACGAACGCGAGGGGTACGAGCTCGATTGGGAAAGGATCTTCTCTGTTTGTCGGGAGAATGATAAGTTTTTAGAAGTTAATTCTTTTTGCAAACGGTTAGATTTACCCGATTTATTAGTTAGGGAGGCAGTGAGGGCTGGTGTTAAATTAGCAATAAATACTGATGCGCATTCCTTTGAACATTTAGATTCAATGAAATACGGGGTTGCAGTAGCGCGCAGGGGCTGGGCAGAGAAAAAAGATGTAGTGAATACACTCAATTCATTTCCTTAGCTTCCTATTGACACTCTTTAAATCTTCTCGTTATACTGATAGTGACGACAATTGTAACCCTAATGGCTTCTCGTTTTATTTTACAATTAATTAATGAAACGATTATTCCCGCTCTCTTGGTTGTAACGGCTAAACTTGTTGGAATCGTTCTTACAATGCTCCTTTTTGGCATCTCGTGGAGTGTTAATTACGATTCGGCAATACCGCGTATTACTTTTTATTCTTCGGAGGATTTTATAACTGTTTCTTCCTGGTCAAGTTTTTTCGTGGTTCTAGTCATCGCGGTTGGGTTGTTGTGGTTGTTGGTCAGGGCTTACGTTTTTCATGATACCCATGTAACACCACAACTGACTCTCCGTTTATTAAATCTCGATTTGACCCATTTCTTAACTACTACCGTGGAAATCTCTCGTCAGGCGGTTATTTGGCTATCGTATTTATGGCTATTAGTTATTCTCTCAGTGGTTCAGGCATATTTTGGATATTTTTATTGGTGGATGATTATTTTTAGTGTGCTAGTGGGAATTCTTTTAACCTGGTCTTTTATAGTTGACATTGAGCGAGAGACGGAGGGATTTTGAGGATATCGACTTACGATCCGATATGACATCGGATTGAGTCTCATTTAATGAAACAATTTATTATCACTCACATTGTTAATGTTATTCTCACCGGAATTTTACTGGCGATGGTGGCCTTACCGTCTCTGGGGGGGGCATTTCTTGTTTTAGAGCCGCCCGAGGTACCTGTGGGAACAGTGGCTGGTTTGCAGACAATGCCAGGCGCTTTTGTTGTTGAACCTAACAGGTCAGATTTTGATGATTTAGTTTCCTTTAAGCCACGGATGGTAAGTCAATGGACTTTTGTTGATGAACTGCGGTTAACTAGTTTTAGTGATCATTTAGCAATTTATAATCAATTGTACCGGGTTAGGAATACTAGTTCCGCGCCGATTAAATTCCGGGTGCGCTTGATGGAAGTACCAAGTCAAAGTCCTTTCTCACAGATAACGGCAGTATCTTCAACTTATGATCAGCCTTACTTCGGGACACTTGTCGATCAGGAACAAGTCGGGGCGACATTGTTAGATGTTGACCAGCCACAGCTTTTTTCTGCAGGGACGTCGGTCTTGTTAGGAACGGAACTTCTGGGAGTTCTGGCCAAGAGAGGGTCTGTTTTAGTTACTACGCCAATTCGTCGGGGATATCCAATGGGTGAGCGTGTTTACCCCCAGCCCTTGGTTTGGACACCAGAAAAGGTTTTGTCTTGGGAAACACAGATAGTTACCCTGTTACCCGAGAGCTGGGCATACCTCACTTTCCTTGTTCGGGGCGAAGAGAATGTAGGTTATACTACTGAGAGTGCTTCCTTAAAGTTTTCAGTTGACCTCTTGCCTTAGTATTCTTTGCTAGCCACGATCTGATAATTAAGAAAATTCCAAAGGTTAATATAGAGACGAGGACAATGGCGAATAGCTTTTGGCCTCTCTCTAGACTTAAGGCAAAAATTCCTAAACAAAGCGTTACAAGCCAGTAGATCCAGATTACTTGCTTTTTACTCAACTTTAGATCCAAGAGTAAGTGGTATAAGTGGCCACGGTCTCCAATTAAGGGGCTTCCTCCCTGATTAATTCGCCGCCAAATTGAAATGCACATGTCGGCTACCGGGATACCTAAAACAAGTAGGGCTGCAGCTAATTTCCCGCCCGAGAGGACCGAAAGGACAGCCAGATTGAATCCAATAAAAGTTGACCCGCCGAATCCGGGAAAGATTCTTTCGGGGGGATAGTTAAATGGAAGTAAAGCCAGGCTGGCTGCCGCGAGGATAATGCTTAATTGTGCCGTAACGATTTGGTGAGGGTTCCCAGCCTGATATTTTAGAGCTACTCCTCCTAAGGTAAGAAAGGCAATTACCGCCATTCCTGGCAGTTGACTTGCTCCTTTTGTCCAGTTCATCATGTTGCAAACCCAGACGATCCAAAACATTAACAAAAGTGCTTCCGGGAGGGAAACTTGAATGTTAAAGGGGGGTATTTGATAGTGGATCCAATCGAAGGTAAAAATTCCTGGGCCGAAGGGGTTTGAGATACTGATGTGTGTTCCAACCAAGATAATCGGTAGTGCTGCTAACGGGAGAGTGAAAAGTAATCTTATGTACGGTGAGAGGTTAAAACGGTCATCGATTGTACCAACTAGGACATTAAGGAAACTGCCGATTAGAATAGCTATGAGGCTAGGATTCATTGGCAAGAATAGGAAGCTGGTAACCAAAAGTCCGGCGAGGAGGGGTATTCCGCCACCACGGGCAACTGGCCTTGTATGTATAATTCCAGGATGGTCTCGTTGCGGCTGATCTACTAAGCCGATATAATGAGCTAGTCTGACCACAGCGATCGTAACGAGATAGGTAATAATAAAAGACACCGCTGCTAAAACCGGTGCCTGTTTTAGAAAACTGGATGTGGTCATTAGAGATAGGCGAAGGCTGCTAGCATAGTATAACATTTCTTGATCAATCGAAGATGAGTATGTTACACTGTTAACATGAGAAGGCGTTTTATTATAGTTCTGCTATTGCTAAGCATTGTTCCACTTTCTGGTTGTACTATTCCGATTATTAACAAGACGATATGTTTACCCAGCTGGATTCCATTGATTGGCGGTAAGTGCGACGGTTCTAGTTTAGAAGAGATTACTTTAACGTATTGGGGTTTATGGGAAGAAGCGGCTGTTATTCAGCCGTTGATTGATAAATATCAATCTTTGAATCCCGGAGTTACGATTGAGTATCAAAAGCGTGATATAAGTGATTACTTCGAGACAATGAGGGCTCGGATTAGTACCGATTTATCACCGGAGATCATTCGTGTCCATAATACCTGGGTACCTGTTCTCAAGGAGTATTTGTCTTCCCTGCCCTCGGAAGTGATGGATAATACTACTTATCAGCAGACTTTTTATCCGGTTACTGATGACACTCTGCTTCTTGACGGAAAGTATTACGGAATTCCTTTAGGAATTGATGGTTTGGCGCTGTTATATAATAGGTCTCTTTTCTCACAAGCAGGCATTAGTTCGCCGCCTAAGACATGGGATGAGTTTAAAATAATATCGAAAGAACTGACCGAAACAGATGAGAAAGGAAGAATTATTCAGGCGGGAGCAGCGCTTGGCTATGGGGACGGAATTGAACACGCCGTAGATATTATTGGACTCATTATGGCCCAGAATGGAGTATCTTTTGCAGATGAGGCCGGGAAAGTATCTTTTCATAAGAGTTTTTCGGAAGAGGGTAACAACTTAGGAGAAGATGCACTTTCCTTTTATAAACTATTTGCGACGAGTAGGAAATCTTGGAATCCGGATTGGGATAGCGCCCTGAATGCTTTTGTTCAAGGCAAACTAGCGATGATGTTTGCCCCTTCGTATAGGCTTTTGGATATTTGGGCTCGAAATCCTGGGCTGTCTGTAGGCGTGACGCAAGTACCGCAGCTTAGTGAGGAGGAGGGAGAAGATCAATGGAACTGGGCGACTTTCTGGGTTGAGGTTGTTCCTAAGAAGGGGCAGTATCGTGATGAGGCTTGGAAATTTTTACACTTTCTATCTCAGAAAGAAAGTTTAACGGAGATGTATCGCCTAGCCGAGAACCAGCGTCAATTCGGCAAACCCTATCCTCGACAAGATATGGCCGCCGAACTGATAAACCACCAATATCTCGGACCCTATATCAGTCAGGCTAGAACTTATCGATCCTGGAACTTGACCGATTTCACTTTTGATGAACAGTTGAACGATGAGATTAGGGATGTTTTTGTTGAAAAAGTCGAGGCTATCGCTAAAGGACAGGATGTAGCTCAGTTGCTAACTGAGGCGGCGGAGCGGGTGCAGAAAATTTTGGATAGTTTTAAGAAGTGAGGTCTTTTACGATAAATTCTATTTTTGGGTCTCCGTAGTAGTCATTTTCAGTAAGCTGGTAAACAACGTCAATCAGTTCTCCCTCGCGAATGGAGTGGTGTAAATGGGCTAGATTGAATCCGATCCCTGATACGGGATATTTGATCTGGGGCGAGTGAAACTCCATCTTTAAGTGTTGGCTGTTTTTCCCTACAGTGTGTATTCGAGAAGCTCGAAGTTGGCGGCTGAGAAAGAGAGGGGCCGGATTACCGATTCCGTGCGGCTCTAGCCTCTTGATAATCCGGTAAAAATCAGCGGAGATTTTAGAGGGATGCAGTTCTAAGTCGATTGCCAAAGCAGGTTGTTTGTTGTCAAGAAAATGCATTTTTTGAGCGGTTTCTTGAGTTCGGCTTGTAAATAATTGGATGTTAGAAGTCAGGATAGTAAATCCAGCTGCCTGGGCGTGGCCGCCGAAATTGATCAGAAGGTCTTTGTGCTGATTTAAAAAGTTGGCCAAGTCAAAGTTCTTGCTTGCTCGTGCGGAGCCTTTGGATAGAGTCTCTCTTTCGGCAATAACAAAAGTAGGTAGTGAAAGTTTCTCGGCGATTTTAGAGGCAATCAGTCCAATAATGCCTTCGATCCATTGTGGGCTAGATAGAACAAGGACTTTCTCTTTACTTAGTTTAGCTAGGACCTCGGCCTCTTCGACAGCTTTGGTGGTTAGGGTTTGCCTTTCTCTATTTTGGCGTTCTAACGATAAAGCTAGTGACCGAGATTGTTGATAATCTCGAGTAGCGAGGAGCTTTAGACTCTCAAGAGCGTGACTTAATCGGCCAGGGGCATTTAGACGGGGAGCAATTATCCAGCCGACGTGGTAGGGATTAATTGTCTTTCCCGAGAGCTTGGCTAATTTGTAGAGCTCTTGTAATCCCGGGCGTGGTGTTTGAGTTAGCAATGCTAATCCGCGGGCAACGAGACTTCGGTTATGGCTGGTCAGCGGGACGAGGTCTCCAATGGTTGCGAGGGCGACCAAATCCAAAAATAGTTCAGGGTTTTGGTGGCTTGAGTTCAGGAGGCGGGAAGCAAGCAGCCAGGCAACGCCGGTCCCGGAAAGTTCAGTGGTGTGCAGTAACGAGTCTGTACGAGGAAGCTGTGAGGGTAGTAGATGGTGATCTGTGAGAATAATTTCAGCCCCGGTCTGTTTATTGTATTCTTCCAGTTCTTCTTTAGCAGAGATGCCACAGTCGACAGTGATTAAAAGGGGTGGTTTCGAGGATAGTTGGCGGCCGATTTGCCTAACTTCGTCGAGAGACTGTTTCGAAATACCATATCCGTGCTTAGTTCGATGCGGGATGAAAGGTCGTGTTAATTGGTAATTTAAATGTCGGTAAATAGTTTCCCATAGGATGGTAGTTGCGCAAAGGCCGTCGACATCATAGTCGCCATGGATGATAATCGGTCTCTTTTGCTTGATAGCGCGGTTGATTAGTCTCTGAGCTTTAATTAATTCCCCGGGCGCGGGGAGCTCGTAAATCCCAATCAGATCTATTTTGGGGTTGAGGAAATCTTCGTTAGATGCGGGATCTATTTTCCGATTAATCAGAAGTAGACGAACTATTTCTTCGGGTGAGAGGTTGGCGGTGGGCGCGTGATTAATCAATTCCCAGGGCATAGCTCGAATAGTATAGCACTCTTTAATCAAGGAATAGCCGTGCTGATTACTTTTAACAGACGATGTTGTTCTAGGGGCTATTGTTGTTTCGTTACTGAAATGTTTTCTGTTATACTCTCATCATATGTTGATTATTTTCCACCTTTTATTGTTGATCATATCGTCAATAGTGCTTGTTAAGGCAACGACAGTAATTATTATAGCTTTAGAGAAGATGTCTCGATTTTTGAAATTAAGAGAGTTCTCTATCGCTTTTATTTTAATGGCGATTGCGACTTCGCTGCCGGAACTATTTGTTGGTATTACAAGTGCTATTGAGGGAACGCCGATACTGACATTAGGAGCTGTGTTGGGCTCGAACATTGTGAATTTAACACTCGTGACTGGGATAGCCGTTATCGCAAGTCGTGGAATCCCAGCAAGAAGCATCATTTTTCGCCGTGATGCGTTATATATGGCGATATACGCGGCTATTCCCCTAATTTTATTATCAGATAGGGTACTTTCGCGAGGGGACGGGGTTATTATTCTTATTTTTTATGGGTTGTATCTAGTTAAGCTGATCAACCAGAGGAGTTTATTTAAAAAGCGCAGTGACCACGTAACGAGCCGAGAGGCTCTTTACAATTTAACCCTTTTCATTGTTTCTGTTGTAGTGCTATTGATATCTGCAGATGTGTTAGTTCGTGTGGCGGTACGGATTGCCGGAGATTTTAATATTGGCCTAGGATTGGTAGGGATCATCTTTATCGCCATAGGCACATCTTTACCGGAGCTTGTTCTTGAGATTCGGGCAGTCCAGAAACAACATGCCTCTCTAGCTTTGGGGGATTTAGTGGGGAGCGTGGTTGCCAATTCGACTTTAGTATTGGGAATTGCGGCTATAATATCCCCAATTGAAGTTGACCTACTCGATATATTCCTTGTTCCTCTGCTTTACCTATTCGTTATTTTAGTCATCTTTGAAGTCTTTGTGCGTACCGACAAAAAGCTTGTAATTTGGGAGGGAGTTTTCCTTTTTATGATGTATATAGCTTTTCTACTTACCGAGCTGGCATTGGGCTATCTGCATAGTGCATCAGGTTAAAAGTAATCTTTATGGCAAGCTGGCTTTCTCGTTTTAGAATAGTTTCAGTCTGCATTCTAGCTTTAAGTGTTTCCTGGTCTACAGTTCAAGTTTTCCAGTCTTCCTCTTTTTACCGTGACCAAGGGGCAGGAGAGATCGTGCTTTCAGCGGGGTCTTGGGATTCACCAGAGGATGTAGTTGGTGATGTTAAGCGTTCCTTGCTTGCCGAACCTTTAAGCCTGTTTTCCTTATTTACTTCAACACTGCAAGATACGTTTGGGCGCGAAGAATTTGACCGAGCTTTAGTGCAGCAGGGAGTTGTAGTGATTGCGGCGGAAGTGATTTCTGACCTTGATTACCTTAATGAGGAATGGGCCGAATTTGTTATTAGGGTAAGCCTGGATGATGGGATAGTTCAAGATTTTCTTGTTATCCTTTTTCAGGAAGGAGGGAAATGGAAGATATTTGGGACGAAACAGATGGAATCATGATTCCAGGTACGACTGTGATATTATTTCTCTGTGGATAAGGAGCTTAGAGAAGCAGTTTTAAGGACGCTGGCCTACTCAGACATTTTCGATTTCCCTTTAACTCAGCAGGAACTGCATTATTTTCTGGAAGGATACCCCATTGATCCAGGGGTACTATTTACAGCACTCCCTTCATTAACAGGGATTGAGTGTAGGGACGATTTTTTCTGCCTTTCCGGTAGGGAACAGATAATTGATCGGCGTGTACAGCTTAATATTTGGTCGTTCCGCAAGCTGCAATTGGCTAAACTGGTGGCAGCAAAGTTGGCAATGATCCCGTGGGTACGGATGATCGCTGTGACCGGAGCAGTGGCGGCAAAAAATGCCGACCAAGATCATGATATTGATATCTTTATCATTACTTCACCGAAGCGATTATGGGTGACCCGGTTCACCGAGAAAGCAATGACTGAGCTGATGGGGAGGAGGAGGAGGCCTTTGGCGGAGTCTGAGGAAGGGGCAAAGGACAAGATTTGTCCAAATATCTACTTGGATGCGGGAGAGTTAACTTTTCCGAATCAGGATTTATTTACGGCTCGTGAGATTGCTCAAATGGAGGTTGTCTTCAATAAAAATTATACTTACGAAAGGTTTTTGAGGGCCAACAGCTGGATGGAGAAGTGGCTTCCTAATTGGTGTTCAATGACACTCAGAAAAAATTCTGATTATTCTGAAAGTGGAATTAATCCGCCTTTGGCGGAGAGGGGGGGCTTCTCCGTTATTTTAGACTTTCTTGAATCTCTGACGAAGGCAGTCCAGCTTAAATACATGGCAGGAAAACGAACCACAGAGACGATTAGTGATAATTTACTAATGTTCCATCCGCGAGATCAGAGGGTTAGAGTGATGAGAGAGTATCAGAAAAGACTTCTCCGACTAGGAGTGTTCTAACGAAGTTTTACATTCCGGGCATTCCCCCAGCACCAAGTGGCATGGATGGGGCGTCCTTCTTTTCCTCGGGAATGTCGGCTACTAGCGCTTCGGTAGTAAGAATCATTACTGCTACAGATGCGGCGTTTTGTAAAGCAGACCGAGTTACTTTAGCTGGATCAACAATTCCTGCTTCGTACATTGATGTAAATTCACCATTGCGAACATCGAGTCCCTGATCGCCTTTGGACTTACTAATTTCGTGTAGAACCCACCCATCATCATATCCAGCGTTACGAACCAATTGCCGGAGCGGCTCTTCCAAGGCTTTATAGACAATTTTGTGAGCTACCGACTTTTCGATTTGGCCTTTAATGATTTCTCTCGTTCGGATAAAGGCAATTTCTCCGCCGGGTACAATACCTTCTTCGATAGCGGCCTTAGTAGCCGATACAGCATCTTCAACTCGGTGTTTCTTCTCTTTCATTTCTACTTCGGTGGCCGCGCCGACGCCTAGTACAGCAACACCTCCGGCCAATTTAGCTAATCTCTCTTCTAATTTTTCACGATCGTAATCGGAGTCGGTAACGGATATTTGCTCGCGGATTTGGGCAATTCTGGCTTTAATGTCTTTTTCCTTACCCTTACCTCCGATGATAAGTGTCTCATCTTTAGTGGCGACTACCTTGTCCGCTCGACCCATGTCTTCCAAAGAGGTGCTCTCGAGTTTGCGGCCAATTGTCTCAGAAATAACATTACCTCCGGTGAGAGTGGCGATGTCCTCAAGCATTTCCTGGCGTCGATCACCAAAACCAGGTGCTTTAACAGCCAGAACGTTGAAAGTTCCTCTAAGTTTATTGACCACGAGAGTGGCTAATGCCTCTCCCTCAATATCTTCGCTAATAATAAAAAAGTTTTTTGATACTTTTACTAAATTCTCGAGTAAGGGGAGGATATCACTGAGTGAGCCGATTTTTTGACTGGTTATGAGAATATGTGGATTTTCAATTACGGCTTCCATTCGAGAGGCATCAGTGACGAAGTAGGGAGAAATAAACCCTTTGTCAAACTGCATTCCTTCGCGGTAATCGATTTCAAAATCAAGACTTTTTGATTCCTCAACGGTGACGACTCCTTCATTGCCGACTTTTTCCAGGGCTTCAGCAATTTTTTCACCGATTTCCGGGTCGGCGGCTGAGATGGTAGCTACTTGTGCTTTTTCTTCTCGGGAGGAAACAGGTTTAGAGAGCTTTCTAATTTCCTCGGAGATTTTCTTTGCCGCGTCAAGAATTCCCGATCTTAATGTCATAGCATTGACACCGGCAGCGATATTTTTGAGTCCTTCATTAACAATTGCTTGAGCTAAAACAGTGGCCGTGGTTGTGCCATCTCCGGCGACATCATTGGTTTTTGTTGCCGCTTCTTTAAGGAGCTGCGCACCCATGTTTTCGAATGGGTCTTTTAGTTCAATTTCGTTAGCTACGGTAACACCATCGTGGGTAACAGTAGGTCCCCCAAAGCTTTTGTCGAGTGCAACGTTGCGTCCTTTAGGGCCAAGTGTGGTTTTTACCGCCTGGGCGAGCTGGTCAACCCCAGATTTTAGTTTTTTTCTTGCTTCGTCCGAATAAATAATTTGTTTTGGCATCATCCAATAATTGCTAAAATGTCAGACTCACTGATAATAAGCAGAGTTTCTTTTCCTACTTCCAGTTCATCCGGGCTGTATTTTCTAAACATCACTTTGTCTCCCGCCTTAATTCCTAAAGGTAATCTTTCCCCGCTTTCACTTAACTTTCCAGGACCGACGGAAAGGACCTCTCCCTCTTGCGGCTTTTCTTCTTTGGCGGTATCGGGGATGATAATCCCAGACTCGGTTTTTTCTTCTTTAGAAACCGGCCGTATTAGAACTCGATCGCTGAGAGGTTTAATGCTTTTGATGTTTATCATAAGTATGAAGTTCGAAGATACATATACATTATAAAACACCTGTCAAGGTGATTATTAAGGTTGTGCTGGCTGCGAAAAAGCATATTTACCGATATAAGTGCTTGTTGACATTTAACAAATGTTCCTCGTAGCTGGTTGAGTAATAGGTTTCCCCTTGGCTGTCAGAGAGGTAAAACCAGTACGGAGTTTCGGCAGGTTGAGCGACGGCAGTGAGAGACTCCAACCCCGGGGAGCAAATTGGGGTGGGAGGCAGTCCGTCGTGCGTGCGGGTATTGTAAGGAGATTCAAGTTTTAGATCTATCGCGGAGAGCGCGGATGGCCACCACTGACAGGGTGATTGGAGATTGCACTCTAGGCTCCCCTTGGCGAATTGGACGGTAGCGTCTGCTTCCAAAAGCCAGTCGTTTTGGTAACGTTTAATTAGGATCCCTGCGATAACAGGCCGATCCTGATCGAACCTGGCTTCCCTTTCAACGATAGATGCGATAGTGACTGCTTCGCGCAGGCTTAATCCCTGCTCCTGGAACTTGTTTTGGAGGACTTCAACTTTACGATCAAAATTTTCTCTCATAAATAAAACTAAGTCGTGAACACTAATTGTTCCCGGGACTTGGTAGGTATCGGGAAAAAGATAGCCTCTTTTGTCAATCGCTGCCGAGATAAATTCATCAGGGGTGATATTAAGATTTTTACTGATGAGTTCGGCGATTTCTTCCAGTCGTTTACCTTCAGGAATAGTAATGGTTATGTCGAAAGTACCATGTTGAAAGAGATCATACATTTGAATCAGGTTAAGAGATGGAGATAAAGTATATTCTCCAGCTTGAATCTGGCGCTTGTTGATTTGTTGTAAACGGGCGTAGACTTGAGCAAGTGGTACCGAGTGAATGAGATGTTGCTGGTAGAGTTTATTAATCACCTGTAAGCCACTCTCGCCGGGATTAATGGTAAGGACTACGTTTTCGATTGACTGTGAGTTGGTGGGGCAGTAAACCGTTAGATAGTATTGATAGGCTAAAATAGCGATGCTTAGTATTCCGAGGGTCAATGGGATGAGTATAAAATAAATAGATTTACGAGACATTGTTTTAACAATCGAGCCAGTCATCGAGGATTAATTTAGCCGCGAAACTGTGCTCCATATGTTTGCGTTTCTGTTTAGGAACGCATGCTTCCAGCATTCCCGCAGTTGATTGTTTTGAGGTGAGGGATTCGTCAATATAGTTCACTTTTATACTTAGGTTAGCTGCCAGAAAATTGCCGAATCGTTGAACTTCTTTAGCCTGCCTTTCCAGTTTCCCCCCCCTTAGCGGCAGGCCTAAGATAATTTCTTTAATAGAGTATTGATCGCAGATTTCCTGCAGTTCTCCTAAAATTTGTGCTTCCGATTGATGAATAATTGATCTGAGTATCTGTGCGGGAGAATTGTTCCTACTGATGGCTAGACCCAGATGTTTTTCTCCGTAATCAATGGCGAGTAAGGACATAGTAGCTTAAAAATAAATAATTACAATGGTCAGCAGTGCCCACAAGAAGATATCAATTTGCAGTTTTTCATCGGTAAGGAGGATTTCGGTTGGATCACCCCCCCTTTTTAGGTGGTAAATATTGTAAAGGTAGCGGAAGACACCGTAATAGACAAATGGCACGGTGAAAATAATATTTTTACTGCCGAAGAAGCTTAGTGTATTAGTGTCGACAGTATAGAGCGTGTAGGAGATAACTAGGGCGGCAGTGATAACGGCCATCATCTGCTCGAGGAAAAGGGGGGTGTAGCGTTCAAGGACGGTGCGGTGGGCCCTAGCTCTCTGGTTTAAAAGATCGAGTTCGTGGTACCTTTTACCAAAGGCGATGAGTAGAGCTAATAAGGCAGTACAGATAATTATCCAGTGCGAAAGGGCAACCTGAGCCGCCACACCGCCGCTAACTAGCCGGAGCATAAAGAAAAGAGCGAAGCACATTGCATCGACAATAACCATTTGTTTGAGAAGTTTGGAGTAAAGTAAGTTGATGCTGGCATAGGCAATTAGGATTAGGGAGATAATTGGGTCAAGCAGTAAGCTTAAAAATAGGGCGATGAAGTACAAAACCAGGGCGCTGATAATTGCGGTTCTAATTTTTAGCTTGCCGGAAGCGATTGGCCGATTTTTCTTTAATGGGTGCTGTTTGTCTTTTTCCAAATCGATTACGTCGTTAATTAAATAAACGCCAGCCGCGGTACAGGTAAAAAGAAAGAAGGTAGCCATGGCCCTGGCCAGAATGTCCGCATTGTATAGTTTAAGGCCAAAAATCACTGGAGCGAAAACGAAAACGTTTTTAATCCACTGCTTGGGGCGCATGGAGGTGAGGAGATTTTTGAGCTGAGAGTTGGCTGTGTTGGCAGGCTTGCTTTTTTTCTTCCACATAGTGTTTTCTGTTAATTTTTAATCTTATATAGGTCCCAAGCGGTAATTAGACCTTCGATTTTACCAGACGGCCCGCCATCTTTTGTAAGAAGAATAACGCCAAGGTGTTTGCCCTGATCCATGTATTGGGAAAAGAGTTGGCGGGCGGTATCCGCGGGAGCATTGGCACTTAGGAACTCGTAGCTGTCTTGGTCCCTATTGTTAGTGATGAACTCTTGAATATCTTGGATGTCCAGATTCTCGTTTATTTTACTCTGGGCGGCAAGTTTAAGGACGACCTTGCGGGAAAACAGGCCGATAAATTTGTGGTGGCTTATGATAGGGACGAAACTAAAGTCCCGCTTGTCCATTATTTGAATTACTTCCTGGACTGGGGTTTTAGGGGAAACAGTATAGATATTTTCCTGTGGTGTAGCCAAGTCTTTTGCTTGTTTGCAGTAGATTAACACCAGTCTGTTAACGTCTTCAAGTGGCTCTGGTGAAATTGTAAGATAATTGGGGTTGTGGGTAAGAATATTCCTCAGCTGACGTAGATTATGTAGATTGTCCTTGCTATATTCTGCGCTTTCCAGTTTTTTGCGGAAATTATCGTTCTCTAGCGCATAGCTGATCCTTTCGGCACTGCTGTTCCCCGGGAAGTTTTCGGCCAGAAAGTTTTCGAATTGCGAGAATAATGTAAGAAACTGGTTGTTGTTATTCGACATAAAGACCTCTATTCTACAACGTGAGTGTGACCTAGGGTAATTATTTACTGAGAATTCGCTCAGCAGCTGTTCTCGTTTTTGTACCAAACTAGGAAATTTTTCGCTAAACTCGTAAACTCCTCCTTGCTGCGCTCGTCGTCAAACAGTACGAGTTTTTAACACTCATAATTTCCAGTTCGGTGCCCCGCCTGCCGGCGGGCAGGCACAAAAACTCAAAACGCTTCTTCGCTGAATTCTCACTAAATTGTACTATACCCTTCCCCATGGTGAGTATAGCATGGTGAGATGTTTTGTGAAAAATGCTAGAATGGAAGGGTCATGATCCCAATCCGTGACCACAATCCTTCGGGGAAAACCCCTTGGGTTACCTACTTTTTAATAGCGGCTAACTGTATAGTTTTTCTTTACATGGTCCTTTTGCCCGAAGATAGTCTGGAACAGTTCATCTATTCTTATGCAGTTATTCCCCGGCAGCTGCTTCAAGGACAGAAAGTCCTATCGCTGCTATCTGCTATGTTCCTCCACGGCAGCTTTGGCCATATTATCGGTAATATGCTCTTTTTAAATATTTTCGGTGATAATTTGGAAGATGTCTTAGGGCACTTTAAGTTTATCCTGTTCTATCTTTTGTGTGGTTTGGGAGCCTGGGCTTTGCAGTTATTAATCACTCCCGCTTCAGAAATACCGATGCTGGGGGCTTCGGGGGCAATTGCTGGGGTGATGGGCGGCTACTTAGTTCTTTTCCCTAACAATAAGATAGACATCCTTTTTACTTTGGGCTGGTATATTAGCCGAGTGAGCCTGCCGGCATACACGATGCTTTTTTACTGGTTTTTTGCGCAATTGTTGTACGGCGTTGGCGGATTGGGATTCGCTGATGTAGGCGGTGTAGCTTACTTTGCCCACATTGGCGGATTCGCGGCTGGCTGGGTGCTAATATCTTTACTTGGGCGCAAGAAAGGCAGGAATCAGAGGGGCGATCTGTTTTTCCCGGGATTATAGGTGAGAGAGTTAGTTTCCTTTTGACATTTCCCAACTGGCGGAGGGGGTGGGATTTGAACCCACGTGTGCTGTTAGGCACGCCTGCTTTCCAAGCAGGTGCGATGGTCCACTACGCGACCCCTCCATGAGGATCAGAAAATTCGAGCTAAAATTACTTCAATTCACTAATTATAACAAGGAAGCGCGAATGTTATTATAATTTTGGGATCCCTTTTTCGTTTATCGAGGGTTCGCGTTGGAGGGCGTATCAAAGTGCGGTAAAATGTTATACGGGACTTTTGGGTTCCAGACCCACATGCTCCGCCAGGCAGTTTCTTAATGATTACAAGGCTAATTAAGAAACGGGGCGTAATATGATACTCTCATGAAATACTCAGTTGAAGCAGGTCCTTTAGTTAGACAAGAAACGGATGAACAACCAGTGCTGGCGCTCGAGGAGTATTTAGAAATGATGCGGCAGGAAAGGGTTGAAACCTTATCTGTAGATGAGATAAAACAGCAGCTGGAGGCTACAGGAGTAGCTATTTTAACGAGAGATTATAACTGTGGAATAAGAATTTCTAGAACAGGATCGAGAAAAAAGGGGTATAAATATACGACCTGGACGACAAATGATCTCGAAGATCCAGATCATCTCCTGGCCGACAAATTCGGGCGCAAGAACGTAACCATCGACTAGGGAATTTTCCGATAAAGGCCATTCTAAGGACTGTCCTTAGAATTTTCGCGTTAATTTTTATGGCTAAACTCAGCACAGCAACGATCCCTGTTAGGCGGGGCCCGATATTTCCTTATGTTAAAGCTCTTGTATTTTCTTTGGGTGTTAAGTTAGCGCTTCGGCCTCAGACTCTTTTGGACGTGGGCTGTGCTAAAGGAGAATTTCTCCGACTCGCGTCTTTCTTTGGGATCGACAGTTTTGGTGTTGATGTCGATGAGGCGGCTATCCTTGAAGTGCCGGAGCATTTAAGAAAAAAATGTTTCGTCGGCGACATAGTCGATTTGCCTTTTGAAACGGGACAGTTTAATCTAGTTACCTCTTTTGCGGTTTTGGAGCATATCCCAGCGGGAAAGAGCAAAGCAGCTTTAGAGGAGTTGTTACGCGTATCTAGGAAGAATGTGTTACTGCAAATTTGCGTGAAGGATTCATTCTTAGAACGGAACCGGCATTATCTCTTGGACCCAACCCATGTTAATGTAAAAGAGGGTAGTTGGTGGGCGAATTTGTTTTCGCAGATGGGCGTTAATTACAGGGAATTAGGGCCGCACCTAGGGGTATTTCTTTTAACAGTTTAGCAGTTGCAAACTTAGTGGTATAATCGTGTTGTTTCTGTCACCGTCTAAGTTGACCTTGCTGGAGTAGTTCGGTTTAGTTAATATCTATCTTTCGTTTGCGTACCCGTTGAAATGAACTGGCAGTGTTTGTGTATTTTGGTAACCAGCCGATTTGGCTGGCAAGCCCGCCGAGGTAGCCTAGCCCTGAGAGGGCCCCTTCGGGGGTGGTCATAGGGGAATGAGATACTACGTTTACATTCTTCACAGTTCAAAGGACGGTAATCTTTATATAGGGGTGACTAATAATTTAGCGCGTCGAGTCGAGGAACATAACAGAGGAAATAACAGATCGACTAGGTATAGAAGGCCACTCGAGCTAATTTATAGTGAGATGTTTCTGGATAAGGGTGCTGCGTATAGGCGGGAATGGCACTTTAAACATATGGGTGTAGGGAACAAGGAGATGAGGAAACTTGCTGGAGTAGCCTAGGTGGTCATGGCGCGTGTCTGAAAAACACGTGATGTCGGTTCGATTCCGACCTCCAGCACCATAAGAAAAGAACGGGGTAGCCTAGCCCTGAGAGGGCCCCTTCGGGGGTGGTCATGGCGCGTGTCTGAAAAACACGTGATGTCGGTTCGATTCCGACCCTCGGCACCATTCCGTGTAGATACGAAGCTTCTAAAGCCCTAGTTTATCCGCAATCTCCTGCATTGCTTTTAACACAATCTCGATATGTTGTTCTAAATCGACATCAATTTCTGAGGCCCCGCGGACTACATCTTGGCGATTAACTCCGGCGGCGAAACTAGGTATATTCCATTTTTTTAAGATCGACTGCACATTTACCTCAACAATTTTCTTATTGGGGCGTACTAGGGCGACGGCAACTATTAATCCAGTTAACTCATCTACCGCGCGTAGGATTTTTGCCATCAGGGTCTTGGGCTCAACGTTGAATTCGAATCCATGAGCTTCGATAGCGTTTATCAAATCATTAACAGCATTCTTGTCCTTTGCAGTCTCAGCGGAGACGGATTTCTCTTCGAGCCACGCAACAACTATTTGCGGATGTTGGTCGGGATACTTTTCGTAGTCGGCATCGTGAAGTAAGCCGGCGATGGCCCATGTTTCTTTTTCCTCTTCCCCAACACCGAAGTGGTGAGCATAGGCGATCATGGCCGCTTCAACGGCTAAACAGTGTTTAATGAGGTTTTTATTACTCATTAATTCGTTTAATTTTTCCCAAGCTTGTTTACGGGTTATCATGGCTAATTAGTTAGGCTACTCCATTTCGGTAATAATGCGTCCGTTGTTATTTGAATTTGGGCGTGTGATCCGACATCCATTACCCACAGCGAGGTTTCTTCGGATTTTTCGCTGGTAGAGGTGTTAAAAGCTAAACTTAGACTACTTGGTGACCAGGAAGTGTTTTTAACCGCTCCGTACAAGCCTGTCCAGAAGAAATCAAAACGTGTGTGGTTGGGGTAATAATAGGCAAGATATAATTGCGTTGTTCCCTTGACCGATGTTTCCATAACGATTTTTTCTCGATCTGGACTAAAGCTGGGATAAAAGTAGGTGGTGATGTTCCCACTGGGTTGCGCGATAATTGATTTATTCTTGGTTGCGGTTTCGAGCAGCCAAACTTTGTTCTCATCGGAATATGTAATTTGCTCGGCATCGTTGGACAAGTCTGCATCAACAAGAACTTCGTTTTTATTAGAGGGATGGTAAACATCGAAGATTTTATTTTTGTCTTCTTTATCTAAACTAATAGACCAAACCCCGCGGTGAGATGGATCCCCGAATTGGTAAATAAGGAGGTTATTGTTATTAGGATACCAGTCAAGAAATTGCAAGTGTTTCTTCGTGTTCGTATTCTCCGGGAAGTAGGTAGATATATTGACGTGATGGAGAAGGCTCCCCTCGCGGTCGAATATTTGAATACTTTGTTCAGTGATTTTCTGCTTTCTTCCGTTGATCACCTCATTTCTGGTTACACGGTATTCAACGGCTATCTTCTTGCCATTCGGGGCCCATTGTGGGTTTTGGAATAGTTTCTCACTTGAGTCCAGCGAGGTGAGCTTTCTTCTTTTTCGCTCATCAATGTTTATTGTCCAGAGATTATTATTGCTGATGAGGGCGATGGTAGAATCGTTTGGCGACCAGGAGAAACTGGTTACCGGATGTGGAAGATCAAAAGGAGCTCCGTTGGAACTAATGATTTGAGTGAGTTGTTGTTTGTAAGTACCATCGGGAGAGATCAGCCACAAGTTCCCGTCCCTAATGAAGGCAATCTTGTTTTTAGCTGAAAGAACCGGTGTTGGTGATGGAGTGGGTGATGGGCCTGCAGTTGGAGAGGGACCCATTGTTATTTGAGGCGGGGTAGGCGTGGGTTTTGGCTGCGGAGCTGGCGGGGATTGATTAAAAAGAGTGAGAACCAGGAAAATTATGAATAGGAAAAGCACGAACATTCCAGCAAAAGCGGCCTTCTTTTGAGCGGGGTCTAATTGATTTAGTTGTTGGAGAAATACCATAACTAAGCCACCGATTCCCTGGGGTGATTTGCGGGTTGTTCCCGAAACAGCTAATCCGGGACCCTCTTCTGATGGGGTACTCGATTCTGGGATGACTGGGTGGGCTAATTTTTTGGGCACGAACTTCTTTTTCTTCATGGTTCAACTGGTAAGTTCTAGATGGATATTACGCCTAGCCTAATTACAACAGATACACAAAAAGGTGTCAATTAATTGACACGTATCCAGCGGATTGAAATCCGTCCGGCGGTTCGGTCTTAGTCGAGGATTTTGTTATAAATACGCTTGGGTGGTTTCTCTATCTTGCTAAGCTCCTCGAATAAGTTCCTTTCTTTACGACTCAGCTTTTGAGGTGTTGTTAATTTAACCTCAATTAAAATATTCCCGCGGCGGTTGCTATTCACATGCGGCATTCCCTTTCCGGCTAACTTAACTATTGTTCCCGACTCAATGCCAGCCGGTATTCTTACTTTTATTTCCCCAAGCCCGGTTTTTGTATTGGGATCTATTATCGGGATTTCGGCTTTGTGACCAAGGGCAGCCTGAGGGAAGGAGATAGATAATTGGAGATGAAGATCTGCGCCAGAGCGTGTGAATATTTTGGAGCTTTCTACTTGCAAATGGATGTACAAATCTCCGGCAATAGCGCCTTGTTCGCCAACATCACCCATTTCTGCAAATCGTAATCGATGCCCTGTATCGACGCCGCAGGGTATCTTTGCGGTTAATTTTTCCGCCTCGCTTGTTCTCCCTTTTCCTTTGCATTTTAAGCAGGGCTTCTCGATGATTTCTCCGGATCCCTGACAGCTTGGACAGCTTGTGATGGTTGCAATTTGGCCAAGGAACGAGTTACTGATTTGCCTTACTCTTCCCTGCCCTTTGCACTGCGGGCAGGTCTTCTTGTTTGATCCTTTCGCAACCCCTGATCCTTGGCATTCGGGGCAGTGTTTTAAGCGCCGATAGGAGAGAATTTTTTGTGTTCCTAGGATTGATTCGCCGAAAGATACTTTAAGGTTATAAATAAGGTCGCGCCCGGCAGTTTTTGCCGTTTGCCGCAGATCGGAGCGTTTCGTCCCAAATGGAGAGCGGTCCCCAAAGAATTGTTCGAATATATCGTATGGGTCCGAGAAGCCGGAAAAGCCAAAATCTAAATCAGGGAATCCATAACTGGACTCGCTAGCCCCGGCGGAAGGGCCGTCAAAGGCGGCGTGACCTAAGCGATCATAGGCAGAACGTTTCTGAGGATCAGAGAGAATCTCGTAAGCCTCATTTATTTCTTTAAATTTATCGTGGGCTGTTTTATCTTGATTAACGTCCGGGTGATACTTGCGGGCAAGGTTGCGATAAGCGTGCTTTATTTCTTTGTCGGAGGCGCTTTTAGAAATCCCGAGGATTTTGTAGTAATCGTCTTTAGGCACATCTTTTTAGCTTGTAGCTTATTAGCTTCCTAGCTTGTTAGGAGGAGGATATTTGCGCACCTAAAAAGCCATAAGTTAATTAGCTAAGAGGCTATTCGTCATCCACAATCTCTCCTTCTACGGTCTTTTCTTCTTTCTCCTCATCTTTACTTGCATTTTCTTCTGCTTTCGCGTCTTCGGTTCTTTGGGTTTCTTCGGCCGTTTTATACATTGCCTGCCCTATTTTTTGGATTATTTCGGACAATTCCTCGGTTTCCTTTTTTAGTTCGTCAGTATCTGCAGAATCGAGCTTACTGCGAAGTTGTTCAACCTTCTGATTTATCTCTTCTCTAATGTCTTGCGGCACTTTATCTCCGGCTTCTTTTAGGCTGTGTTCGGCCGTGTAGCAGAGGGCTTCTGCTTGATTTTTGACTTCTACCTGTTCCTGTTTCTTGCGATCTTCTTCGCCGTATTCTTGTGCTTCTTTCTTCATTTTTTCAATTTCTTCGTCAGAGATTCCCGTTGAACCGGTGATGGTAATTTTTTGCTCTTTTCCAGTGGCTTTATCTTTTGCTGAGACATTAAGAATGCCGTCGGCGTTGATCTCGAAACCGACTTCGATTTGGGGAACACCGCGGGGAGCCGGGGGTACACCGGCCAGGATAAATTTTCCTAAGCTTTTATTATCTACGGCCATGGGGCGCTCGCCTTGAAGGACGTTGATTTCTACGGAGGTCTGATTATCTGAGGCGGTAGAGAAGGTTTGACTTTTCGAAGTTGGAACAGTTGTGTTCTTGTCAATTAGAGGCGTTCTCACTGCACCCAGTGTTTCAATGCCCAGGGTTAGAGGGGTGACGTCTAACAGGAGAACGTCTTTTGATTCACCCGTAAATACTCCAGCCTGGATAGCTGCCCCAATGGCGACGACTTCATCGGGATTGATGCCCTTGTGAGGCTCTTTGCCAAAATATTTTTTGACCAGCTCCTGAATTTTGGGCATTCGTGTTTGTCCCCCTACAAGAATTACTTCTTCGATCTCGCTGGGTTTAAGCTTGGCATCTTTTAGAGCGGTATCTGTAACTTTAAAGCAAGCGTTAATTAAGTCAGCCACCAACTCTTCTAATTTTGCCCGACTTAAAGAATAAGTTAGGTGTTTAGGGCCAGATTGATCCGCGGTAATGAAGGGAAGATTAATTTCTACTTCCTGACGGGTGGAAAGTTCAACCTTGGCCTTCTCGGCGGCGTCCCGAAGGCGCTGGAGAGCCTGGTTATCCTTTTTAAGGTCGATGCCATTTTCCTTTTTGAATTCGTTAGCTAAAAAGTTAATGATTTTCTGGTCGAAATCGTCACCACCCAGATGAGTGTTTCCGTTGGTGGCGAGCACTTCGAAGATGTCTCTCTCTTCCCCATCGCCGGATTCAATTTCAAGAATAGAGATGTCAAAAGTTCCGCCGCCAAGATCGAACACCGCGAGTTGTTCATTCTTATTTTTGCCGAGTCCGTAAGCAAGAGTAGCCGCTGTCGGTTCGTTGATAATCCGCCGTACTTTAAAACCGGCAATTTCTCCAGCTTGCTTAGTTGCCTGACGCTGCGCATCGTTGAAGTAAGCCGGCACAGTGATGACTGCCTCTTCGACGGTTCCCCCCAGATAGGCTTCGGCGTCGGCTTTGATTTTGCGGAGAATGTAGGATGAGATTTCTTGAGGGGTATAGGCCTTGCCTTCGATTTCCACCACAGCCATCCCGTTTTTGCCTTCTTTTATCGTATAGGGCAACCACTCTTTGTTGCGTTTAACTGCAGGGTCATCGTATTTTAAGCCCATTAGGCGCTTAATGGAGAAAACTGTTCGCGTTGGACTAGCAATAATCTGGCGTTTAGCCACTCGTCCCACAATATTATTCACAGGATCGACAACCGAAGGAATTAGATTCTCTCCCTCAGCCGAGTGAATGACTTTGGGCTGTCCGCCCTCCATAACGGCGACGACGCTATTTGTTGTTCCGAGGTCAATACCAACAATTTTAGACATAACTAAAGATTTTCGTTTTCTGACTTTTCTTAACCTATATTATTCTAACAGATGCCTGCAAGTTGATCTGGGGCGAAATATTGGGGCAGATAGTTGTGAGGCGCCCTTAATACTAGATGTTTAAGCGTCTAACTTTCCAACTTTCACTTTAGTTGGTTTAACAACTTTTCCGTGCAACCTATACCCCTCTGTTATAATCGCGGTTATTTGTTCTCCTTTTCCTTCCGAAATTATCGCTTCCATAAGGTGGGGGTCGAAAGGGTCACCAACGGAAACAGAGATTTCTTCAAAGCCGTGATTTTCTAATAATTGCCTGAACTGTTTAGTGATGATGTGTAATCCTTCCCAAATCCCAACTATGTTCTCGATTAAAATCTGATTAGCGAATTTGGAAAACTCTTGTTTTTCTTTTTGAGTTTGTTTCTTGAGGTTATCATAATCTGCCAGAGCTCTCCTTAATTGCTCTTCTAATTGGTTAACTTCTTGCTTTTTCTGGGGTTTTTCTTTCTTCATAGATTTTGCCCAAGCTGATTAACTAGTTCTCTGAAGTAGCGAACAAGGGGTATAATTCTCGGGTAATCTAGTCTCGCCGGGCCAATTACTGCTAAAAATCCAGACCGATCGCGTGATGGCTGGATGCGTGCAAATACTAAGCCGCAGGGAGAAAGGCTCTCTAGGCCCAGGTCGCGGCCTATGAGTACCCCTTGTTCCTGGCCTTCCGAGACTTGCTGGAATAACGAGCTAATTAAGCCTGTTTCATCTAGTAGTCGAAGGACAGTACGAGTTAGGTCGATATTGTAGAATTCTTGGTGATTCAGGAGGTTAGCCATCCCGGCGTGATGCAGTTGAGAGTTGTTTATTAAGGCAAGTGCTAGATTCTGTGTTTCTTCGGCCAGACTGGTTACTGCTTGTTGGACAAGTTGTTGAGGGTTTTGGCGTGTTTCCCAAAGTTTTTGTTTCAAGGCGACTTCCTTTACCACTGATATTTCTTCTACTTCCATTAAATCTTTGATGAAGTGGCGGAATGCTAGAGAGGTTGGGGTTCTTCCGGCAGAAAAGTGGGGCTTGCCTAGAAATCCTTGTTCGGTAAGTCGGATAAGTTCGTTGCGCACGGTAGCCGCAGAAACACCTAACGAGTATTTTTCTACTAATATTTTAGAACCAACAGGCTCAGATGATTCGATATGCTCCTTTACGATTGCTGAGATCAATTGAGAGTGGCGGTCGCTTAGGATTGACATTTTGGTGGGCTGTCAGAAATCTAGCACAAGTGCTAATGGGTGTCAAGGGGTTGTTGTGGCTTTTACCACATTTGCAATTAGGAGAGGTTTGTCAAAGGCAGGATGAGAAAGATTTTCTATATTGGTAATCTGAAACCCAACTTGAGAAAGAATTGTTTCCAGTTCCTCTTTCTCGTAATAGCCGTGATATACAGCGTGCTGTCGGCTTTGGTTGGTATCTGGGTCGGTATAAGACTCTTCGGTTATTTGTTCTCCCGTCCCTTGGGGCAGGACGAGAAATACTTTGGCGGTTGGAGTCGTTATATAGTTGATGCGTGCAAGGATTTTTGTGAAAGCGGATTTACTTGTGTAGTGGAGGGAGTTGACCGCGAAAACGACCGAGAATTCCCGTGCGTTAAAATTCATTTGGTGGAAATCAGCCCTTAGCAACATGTGCGCCGGTACTCGCTTGGTAGCATCCCGGATTGCTTTGTCGGAAATGTCTAAACCCAATAGGTATTT
The DNA here is from genome assembly GCA_018824115.1 of Patescibacteria group bacterium. Taxonomy (GTDB): domain Bacteria; phylum Patescibacteriota; class 4484-211; order 4484-211; family 4484-211; genus JAHJGY01. The sequence goes on along the minus strand of JAHJGY010000072.1, from coordinate 1,262 downwards.
AAATCCTTTCTGGAGCAGATATTCTAGAAGGAATCCCGGACCGCAGCCGATGTCTAGAATTTTATCACGCTCTTTATTTAAAGGATTGATGAAGTTCTCGATGTTTGGCTGTAGCGCCAGGAATTGCAGGTGGGCGGTTTTGACGAATGGTTCGCCAAAAGTTTGGTATGCTTTTTGTGAGAGTTGGCTGATGAAATTGACTGGCAGCATTGTATTAGTAGCCTTTTGTGATAGATTCGATAATCAGTATAGCAGGGAAGAGTTTGACCGACAAGTATTAGAGAGTATAGAATGGAATTGAGCATGAAGCAATTTAGAAGGGAACTTAAACGACTTCTCCCGAGTGTAATATTTAGTATTACTGTCTTTTCTTTGCTTGTTTACCCGGGTGTGGTTAGCGGTGATGAGCCAGGGGAATTAGACGACAAGTTGGAGGAAACTGTTCAGGAGATTGAGCAGGCAGAGGGCGAAAAATTTTCAACAGAGGAAGAACTGGAACAGGCGCGTCTTCGAGAAGAACAATTAGCTGGGTCGATTTCCTACTACGAGTTTCAACTATCTTTAGCACAGCAACAACTGAAGAAGTTAGGAGATGATATTACGGAGAAGGAAGCGGCGATTGCAGACAATCTGCGCAATGCCCAGCTGAAGTTAGAACAGGTAATAGGGTATAAGCAGAACTTATTTAGTCAGGCTCGCGAACTTTATAAATCTTACTTTGCCAATTCTCTTGAGATTTATTTTCTAACACCGGACGAATTAGAAGGCGCGCGTTTGATGATTTTGCACCAGGCGGTTATCGAGAATTTGCGACAAGAGGTTTACTTTTTAAATGACCAAGTGAAGGAACTTGAGGGGGAAAGGTTCAGTCTAGAGGGTGAACGCAAAAACTTACAGGCAGATAGAGATATTTTAGTCGATCAGAAGCAAGAAACTGAGGTTAGCATTGATACCGCCCAAAAGAAGGTGTTGGCCGCAAGGTCTGACCAGCAGCAGCTAATGCAGCACTTAGCTGGGTTGGGCAATAGGCTGCAAGAGCTAACCAAGAAAGAGCAGCAGATTTTAGCTCAGAAGGCAGCCGCGGCCCTCGCGGCAACCACAGTTGGCGAAATTGAGATTACTCGTTCGGCAATTGTTGGCCCGCCACCCCAAGATAGCAATGTATATTTCTCTTTTTGGACCTATGGATATCCGCATCGAGTTGGGATGAATCAGTACGGTGCTTATGGCCGCGCGAAGGCGGGGCAGGGTTACAAGGAGAT
>JAHJGY010000071.1 GCA_018824115.1 Patescibacteria group bacterium | reverse complement strand
AGTTCTTCTAATTTTTGCAGCACTGAGGTCTTACCTATTCCCCATTCGCCCAAAATAGCCACGTTATCAGGTTTTGGTGGTCTTGTTTTAGCAGATGTCAAAAGTTGGCTTTCGAATCGCTGTAATATGACCTTTCTATTAACAAAATACTGCGGACTTGCTGGATGTCTTGGGCTAAATGGATTCATTAACTATCTCCTAACTAAAGTTATGAATGTTTCTAAAGTTTCTCATGTTTCTAATAGTACGTAACAATCATAACATTTGTAACATTTAATTGCAAGCGTTTTTTTACCCATCTTTTCGTTTTCATCATATCTGCTGCCTCCATGATTCCTCACATCCTGTAACTTTTTGTTCTGATTCAATAAACCTATTACACTCCACACAATGATAAACAAACCGCGTCAATTTAACAGCCCAAATTTCCGTTCTTTGTACACGCGTTTTGACATATTTCCTACAATGTGGACACCACTTCATTTAAAATTCCACTTCCTGCTGCACCCGCAACGCATCCTCTTGTGTCAACGTAGATAAATAGCGCAAAGTCATTGCCGGGGTATTATGGCCTAAATGATACTGCAACGCCTTAGGGTTTCCCGTCTTACGCAGCCGGATAATCGCATCAGAATGCCGCAACAAATGCGGGAATACCCTCTTTTCGAGCCCAGCAGCCTTTCTAACCTCATCTATAATTTGCCAAGCCCTGAACCTATTTATCTTAAAAAATCTCATCCTTGGCTCAATTCCAGCCCTGTAGGCATAAGATTCTAACTTCTCCTTCAAATTCACCGGCAAGGCCACGAGTCTCAGCTTTTTCCCCTTACCGATAATTTCCATAGCCGGCTTGCCGTGAAAATTCCGAATTGAGGCCGGCACGAGCGCCAGGGCCTCTGAAATCCTCAACCCGGTCTGATACAAAAGCGTGATCAAAAGCTGGTCCCTTTCCCTCTTGCAGGCCCCGGTTAGCTGCTTAATATCTTCTTCCGTGAGATAACTAACCGGCATATTAACCTTATTAAGCGCGGTTTTTCTTTCAATTATGGCATTTCTAATCATTAAACACCCCGCATTTTTGTTTAATTTCCCGGCACAAAAAAAAGGGTCCTGACCCAAAAAATCTGCCAAAGCCATAGAAAATTAAACATAATTGCTACTTTTGTTTAGTCCTTAAGAGCCTGTTTTTTGTTTTTATTTTTAAAAAAGAATTTTTTAAAATCGTTCTTATTTAACGTTTATTTAACGTTTATTTAACGTTATATTTCAAATTAATAGAACTGCTTGAAAATTAAAGAGTTAACTATGGTTGCCATCCCAAAAAGGACACGGCCTCATCCCAAAAAGGACACGGCCTCATCCCAAAAAGGACACGGCCTCATCCCAAAAAGGACACGGCCTCGTCGGAAAACCATATAGTTTACTATAAAAAGTTATCCACAGCCGGTAACAATAACTCATTTTCTTGTTTAGAATTAGAGAAAAGTTTTATTCCTCTTTGCTGGCATTCACGTTTTAAAATATCCACAAACACAGCCCCTCTATTCTTTTTTACTTTGCTTGTTTCAGAAACTTCCCTAACCAAACTAAGACACTTGTAAATTATCTCTTTTGGGACTAATCGCGCCACTTTAGAATAGAACCTTTCAGACTTAATATCCCCTAATGCTTCTAACATGTCCATAACCAGAATTTTTTCATTTGCTAATTCTTCAGCGGATTTTATTATCTTCAATGCCCTCTTTTTTCTCTTTACCTGTTTAAAAAAGAATCCCACATTTGATTCCCCAAATTTTGTTTTAGTTAAAAATCCACTTTTTATTAACGGTTCAGTTGCTCTTTCTATATCTCTCTTAATGCGGAACATCTCTTTAGAAACAATAGAAAGGCTTGCTATTAATTTGTCATAAGGTATAAATACGGGGCTAGTGTAACGGATAAAGTTAAGTGTCTGATAGAGCTTTCGCGTCCGGCCACCCCGTATCTCATTAAAATAAAAATCAATATCAATGTCCGTCGTAAATCCATTCTCAATATTATTCCTTAGCCATTCATCCAAAGTAATAGTTGCGGTATATTCTTTTATAATTGTTTTCTTCTCCCCTGTGTTTTTATCTATATAAATAGATTTCTTCCGCTTAAAATCCACCTTGAAAAGAAAATAAGATCTTTTGTTAAAATATTCATCAGTTCTATTTTTTGTCCTTACAAAAATGGTATTCCCTGCAGCAAAACTTGTAGAATCAAATTTTTCTAGAGACTGTGTTATATCCTTAAAACTACGCCCGCTTTTAGAAATTCTTTGAATTGAACACAATTCTTTTATTGGAACAGTTATTTTATTTGGGCAATAACCAAGCTTCTTACTCCAATCATTAACGACTTTTATAACTGCCACATAGACATCTTGATCAAACCCTTGTAACAAGCCATAATTTGCACTTGGATTTAGAGTAAAAAATTTTTCTCCCTCGGGTGTTTTCAACTTTGTCTGAATTAACCGTTTCTTCTTTACTAATTCAAGCATGACCTTTTCAGCATGCTTGCCAAAATAAAAAATGGGAAGATTCTCTAAATTCTTATCTACCCACACTAATTCTTTTTCTTTGATACCCTCTACTTCTGACATTTGTTTTTTCTCTCTAACTCTTGCGCAACTCTTTCTATACCCTTTAAGGCAATTAGTCTCGGCTTGGATCTTCCCTTTTCCCATCGGTAAATAGACATTGAAGAAACGCCAAGCATTGAGGCGATGTCCTCTCTGGTAAGGTTAAACTTCTTTCGTAAAGATAGTATGTTCATATAAACTCCTCACATTGTATTGAACAACGAATAAACCTTTACAAATAGGACCGTTACCATCGAAAGCATAGCTACCAAAACAATCGCCTTTAGCCAAAGGATTATCTTAGACTCTTTTTGTTTCTTAACTAATTCTGTAAGAGTTTTTAACTCTTTAGCCTGCTTTTCTAGCCGGCTATCTATTCTTAAGGTATCCTTTTGTATATACTCTATGTTAGCCAGGGTCTTTTCAAGCCTCTGGATCGTATTTACGGTCTTTTGGTAAAGGATTTCCTTATTACCAAGTGGCTCAAACCCTAATATCTCCTTGTCCATTCTTTCTAAATTTCGGACTTTTTGGACATCTTGGACACCATTTTTGAACGCAGATGTCTGTTTTATGTCCGAAATGTCCACTTTTTCTGTATCAACTTGGTCAATTTTGGACAAGAGGGTGGAGAAAATATCAGGATGGGTTTTTCTAAAGTCATCTATGAGGACAAACCTCTTACCACGCTTGATAGAGAGCCAATTCTTGGTCCGGATAAGCCTCTTAGCGTGTCTTTCGGAAAAGCCCAAAATCTCAGCTATAGTCTTAAGGTCAACAAACTCGCGGTTTAATTCATCTTTATAGGTTTTTGCCATAAGTTAATCCATATTCGTTACAAACCCAATATCAAAATCATTATAACAAATGTCATACAAAAGTCAAGCATTTTTTTCTTAGAATCTTCCAAATATAATATCCTGACCTTGACAACCCCTGTTTCTAATGATATCCTTTGTAATAAGAGTGTGGAGCATATTATTAAATTCTTTTATTTTTAGGATCTTTCATAAAAAAGGCGGTCCTCAATGCAGAGAAAAATACTAACAGTATCACTCATTTTGTTTCAATTATCCCTAACATTTATCACCTTCACCAATGCCGCAGATTTCGGTTCCCCCAGAGCACTAAAAGAACAAACAATCGCACTGCTCCAGGAAAGCAAATCAAATAACACCACGCTAAATTCAAAGCTTGATTTTGCCAGCAATTCTATCACAAAGAGTTTAAATGACAAATACTGGGACACAGACTGGCGCCTTTTAATTACGGATCTAGATTTTGTTCCCTATGACCCGATGGGCTTAGCAATCCCGGACACAACCATTCGTGTGTTTACCAATGAACAAACCGCAGTATCTTTCCTGAATAATCTTGAATTTGCACAAAAGGAAACGTGTCTTAAAAACTTAGCAGATGCAGATAAAATAATAGTTAATGAGGAAATTAAAGCAACAAAAATTTATCAAGGCATAAATGACGAGATAGATGCTGCCATTAAAAGTGCAGAAGAATTTTATCAGGAAGGAGTAAACAGTATAACAACCAATCCACTTCAGGCCGTAGAAAAATTTAAGAAAGCCTGGGAAAAAGTAATAAAGGCAAAAGGTCTTCTAACTCAGGAAGCCAAAGAAACATTAGCACAAAAAGCCGTTTTAGACATGGAAAATGGCGTTAATTTAGGGGACCACACAATTATCTTTGCCGCAGCTTTTATGTTGCAGGAGTTAGATAAAACAGCAGTACCATATTTACTTTCCGCGATAAAAGATGAAACAAAAAATGAAATGTTAAGAATGCTGCTTATAGAATTATTAGGAAGTACAGACGATGAAACAGTCATTGCTGATTTAAAAGAAATTTTAGCAACTAATCAAAGTGAAGTATTACGCAGTGAAGCAGCACAGTCCTTGGCATTTATCAAGCAGGATAAAGCCGTGGCAGGATTAATTTATGCCTTAGAAAATGATCCCTCAAGCAATGTAAGAAGTTCTGCAGCTTTAAGTTTAGGGGTTTCTGGTAATGAAACCGCAATTCCGGCATTAATAAATGCCTTAAATGATAGTAACAACATGGTCAGGACAAATGCATTAAGAGGACTAGGGGGACTAAAAGCAACCACTGCTCTACCACAAATAAAGGCAAAACTAAATGACCCGGATAAACACGTAAGATACACAGCAGCACAGATAATCAAGGAATTAGGCGGCAAAAGTGAGATAGCGGATTTATTACCAGCATTAAAAGATGAAGATACATTTGTCAGGGAAAGTGCATTAGAAACTCTAAAAAGTTTAGTATCCTCTGAAGACACTTTAATAATCCCTGATTTAATAAACACAGTGGTCAATGATAGGGACGGGCAAGTATCAAGGGCTGCTGCTGAGGTTCTTATAAAAATCGGTCCACCAGCAGTAGCAGATTTAATAACTGCATATTCCTCAGCAAACAAAAATGCCAGGGTACACTTAGCATATGCATTAGGTGAGATTGGTTCTCCCGAAGCAATACCAGTACTTACAAAAACTTTGTCCAGCGACCATAAAACAGATGCTATTAATGCCGCATTTGCCATATACAAATTAGGAGATAAAGATAATATGTATAATTTTATAGTAAACATATTACAAGATGAAAATGAGTATGACGGCGCAAGAGAAAGTGCAGCAATTGTGTTAGGTAAGATGGGAGATAAAAGAGCTGTTCCAGCTTTAGAAAATGCACTGCAGGATGAAGAATTATTTGTCAGAGGTGCTGCAGCAATTGCATTATATGAAATTACCGGGAAAAAGTACGAGTGTGATTGGCAAGATAATAACTAAAACGTATGCAGGATATATTTTTTAATGAATTTCATCATTGGATGCTTGTTTTTGTAATTATAATTTTATTTTATTATTTCTACTTGTTAAAGACAAAAAAAATAAGTTTTCTTTTAACAACAACCTTGATTCTGACTCTATTTTTGGATATAGCGTTATTTATTTTTGCGGCAGGAATTATAAATATTATTACTTTATTCACGATTGTGGCTTTTGTAATTATAATTTTGTTGGATTATAGATACTTATTAAAGGCAAAAAAAACAAAAGATATTTTAAAAATAACCACCGCGCTGATCATATTTTTAGGGATAGGTTTATTTATTTTGTCAAACTGGATGCAACAGGAGAAGGCACCTGTTTTATTCGTACCAACAATTCTGGGGCTCATGGTAATATTATCGAGCATTATTGGATTGATTCATTCTTTTATTAAAGGTCTAAACGGCAAAATATTTTTTTGTCTTACAGCAACAGCCGCTGTCTGTATTGTTTATATACTACTACACTTAATGATTTTTTAATATTGTAAAAGGAAGTTATAAATGATGAATAGTAGAAGATATTTATCAATAATAGTTTTTCTTATGACGCTGCTGATAGCCAAAACAAGCATCGCAGAAACAGAACATTTTGAAAAAGGAGATTTGATTTATTGAAAGGGATTTTGCCCTGCGGGCATAGAGTTTGGGCATGCCGGTATTTATTGGAAGTGGGATTCAACCGGTTCATCAGAAGAGCGGAAAAATCACTGGCTTATAGAATCTGTTGTAATAGGAGTAACGCAAAATAATTTTAATGATTTTTATAATTATAAACCATATTTAGGCAGCGGCGCTTTTTTATTTCTCACCGCAGAACAAAGAGAAAAAATAGTAAAACTGGCAAGAACCAGAATTGGTTATGAATATAATTTTGGGAAGGGGTATAAAGATAGGGTTATTAACGGCGAGTTTTTCAAGACTTATAGATGTGAAGGATTAGCTGAACATTGTTATGAATTAACCATAGGTGGCATCGGTATTGTCGATGATAATCATTGTTGGGAATTAACGCCTCTTTTACAAAGAGACTCAATGCGTCCTTCCATCCCAATTGCACCCAAATTTAAAGGCGGAATAACCATAACTCCAAGTGAATATAAAGACAGTAAATATTATGTAAAAGATATTGTTACCATTAAAGCTAAAAATGTTTCCGATAGCAACTGGGGCTCTGGAGTTGAAAAGGTTGAATTTTGGCTGGGCCGGCCGGGAATGCCTTTAAATGAAGACATTGATGAATTAATTGGAACTGATAATGAAAGAGAATTAATCATGCGTGATTATAGTTATGTCTGGGATACAACAACCGTCACAAGTGGAGAATACACAACATACCTAAAAGCCTACGACCAGGCCGGAAACAGCAGAATTTCTTTTGGGATCCCAGTGGTTGTTAGCAATGTAGAAGGCCCAAATATTATATATATTTCCCCTGCAGATGGCGAAAATATTTCAAATTTTTGGTGGAGCCATGTAAAAGCACTAATAGAACCTATTGATTCTTTACATCCAATTGATTTGGATTCTATTGAATTAAGACTGGATGGCAATATTATAACACACTTCACTAATAATACTAATGGCTATCATATGGTGTCTATATTCAGTACAGAAGATATTGGTGCAATAGCAACCTCTTTACCAAAAGGCCCACACACCTTTTCTATTAAAGTAAGTGATATAACTGGCGAAACGAGCTATAAAGAATGGACTCTTTTTGTTTATCACGCAAAACATCTGCGACCCACTCAAGCGCTTAATATACGTGCAAAGGATATTGTGTATCCAATTAATCCGAATACTTGCAGTATGTGGATTCCACAATATTATGATGAGTTCTATTTAAATAATTATAGAGATTATAATACACAAGAACAAAGATTTTGTTACTATGTCTATAGGAATTTTGTAAGTTTTGATGCTTCTGTGATAGTAGATAATATATCAAAAGCGACACTATTGATAGAAGGTTTTTTTAATAATGCTCCATTTGATATTGAAATATGGACGAGTGATTGGGATTATGATATAAGAAGAAGTTGGGATTCTAACATTAGTTTTGTTGGCAAGTTTAATAAAGATGATGTATACAACGATTATTATTATTATATTCAGATTGATCCTAGTGTCGTAACTAAAGCGGGAGAAACAAAATTTATGTTTATTGCATCCCCTGAATTGCTGCTCAACAGTTATGTTTATATGAATGGTTCTGGATATATGGCACAGTTAATTATAGATGATCCCAATTATTTTGATAAATAAAAAGCTTAGTATATGAAATTAATATAAATATATTATACACACTCTTTCCTTGCCTAAAAAGACGGTAATATTAAGTAATTCCCCCACCACAGCGAGAGCCGTTGACGTCTCCACGCGCAAACCCCACCTAAAAAGGCACACTTCAAAGCCCCATTCCCCATATCCCCAAAACACCCCTCATCGTTTGAGATTTTGACTTTTAGCCACAAACACACCTCAAAAACGCAAAATTTTATCTTTCCCCTTGATTTTCGGCCACAAGCCTGTTAAAAAACAGAGCAGTAGGTAAAAAGCCCTCGCAAAGCGCAGAAAAACCCCCACCTTCAGCGCCCCAACTTTCATGTGCCATTTTTAACTCCTCAAAATCACTACTATCAAGAATAGAGAACGAAAAATTTCTAAAACTTAAAAATATTGACTTTTTTCACCTTCCCTTATTTCCTTATTCAATTCCCTAGTAAATTTTATATTCACAACTACTCAAGATTGGGGAAAAAGGTAAAAGGGTTAAAAATAAAACTTGACAACCTAACTGAAGTATGATATAATTGTAATACATTAAAAAAAGGGGGGGTGATTTAAGTGTCTCGTCATACCATTTATTTATCAAATGAAGAAGATCAATTTGTAGAATTTATGAAAAGAAAATGTGGGTCAATATCAGGAGTTGTCCATGCCAGCTTAAAAGTCTTCCAAAAAGAGCAGCTTAAAAACTATTACCAGCAGAAGACAGAATCTTACCCTGAGTTACAAAAGGCGCAAAGTAAAATACTCAACAAATTAGGTAAATCATGAATTTCCCAAGACGCGGTGAAATATTTTGGGGGCCAGGAAAAAAGAAAATTCGGCCACTCCTTGTAGTTTCTAATGACTTAGACAATCGTTACAGCAATGACGTGGTGGTTATTCCTGGTACCACCAAAAATGTAGAAAAAATTTATCCAGTAGAAGTTCTTGTTGAAGGAGTAGATCTTTCCCAACCCACCAAATTCCAAGCGGATTCCATTTTTACTATTTTGCAAGATGAGTTGGGTGAAAAAATTGCAAGGCTACCCGGCCCAGTCATGGATAAAGTTTCCCAAGCCTTGAGAATCGAACTATATTTATAATGCGAAAACATTCCTCAAAACTTCAAAAGGACAAACTGCGTCAGCTTGGCATCCGTCATTTTAACAAACTCATCCACGATCAGCCTCAAGAGTGGCTGATCAAACAATTCTCTCGTGGGGCAGATAAGTAGGGAGAATCGCCTTTAAATCTCCCTGTCATTCGGCAATTCAAGCCCTCATTTCCAGATACCATATTTTCAAATTCTAAAAGAAAAATATTTAGTTAGACCAAAATAATACTTGTAAAAAAGAAAAACACTTGCTATATTAACGGTATGCCTAAAAAAGACTCCTTAAGAGACAGATTACGCAAAGCCGGTATCCGCCATTACGACGAACTCATCCACGACCAGACCAAAGAATGGTTGATTGAAAACTTTAGCCAGGGCGCAACCGATTATCCTGTCAATGTTGCCCGCCTTATGCGCAACATCGTTTGGCAAACCAGAGAAAGAATCACAGCAGGGGAGAAGCCTGCCTTAAAAGAACTCCTGCGGACCTTCTGGTATATGTATATCAAGCCGACTCTTTCCCGGGCTGGCGCCTTGGCTCAGGAAACAGATCAATACGCTCAGCTCATTGATAACATCGTTTTCATGGTCAAAGAAATAGAAGTCATGGAATATAAAGACATCGGCTTCCGCGACGATAACCAGGCTCATCGAAGAGTAGGGGCTAACGCCAATATAATCCTATTCTCAGAAAAACTTGGTCATCAGGATTTCTTATCCGACATCGCCGACAAATACAATGTTTCCATTATCGCCCTTGGCGGCCAGCCGTCAGTCCTGAACGTGGAGTATTTTGTAGACACCTTAAAAGAAGCAAAGATTAACCTGCAACGTTCTTTCTATTTATTCAGCATAGTTGACTATGATCCTTCCGGCTGGATCATCAGAGACGCCTTTATGGATAACCTTAAATTTTACGGCATACCGAATACCCGGGTAATTGATTTAATCCATCCGGACATGCTCACGCCGGAAGAAATAAAATTTTCCCGCTACCTTGTTAAAGATAATGAATCCATGCGGGTAAAAAATAAAAACTGGCTAAAAGAGGTCCATAAGAGAGATTATAAAAACCAGCAATACCTTGAAGAAACCAAGAAAGACAAGCAGATTCTCTACGGATTAGAAGCCGAGTCCATATCCGGCAAACGCCTAACCGAAGAATTAGAAAAAGAAATGGTCCCGCTGATCGGCAAGAGCGATGACTTGCTCAAAATATTTGAACTAAAGAAATTAGACAAGGCGATAAAAGACTTAATAATCCATAAGGTAACATAGGGGGGAGTATGCCTAATAAAGCAGAGTTTATTAAATTCAATACCATTAAAGCCTATATCAATGATATTCTGAAAATGCGTTCATCAGAGAGCGCGGTTAAACTGTCAATGAAGGAATTTGATTCAGCCATAGAGACTGTGCTTAAAGAAGCAGGGGAGTTAGCGAAAGAGGACAAACGCAACACGATCATGGATCAAGACATCGAAGCCGCCGTAGAAAAACACTTAGGCAAAAGAAATCTCACATGGCAGGAAACAGCAGACGAGATCATCCGTAAAAACCCCACTGATCTTGGCAAGATATCCAAAGCCATTAACGACTACATTGATAAAGACCAGGGGAACAAATGAATCAGGGAGAGTTAACCTTTGCTATCTCAAAAAGATTTTTTCTCACCCAGACCGAAGCAGGGGAGATCATAAAATTTATTTTGGCAGAGATAACAGAGGATCTTAAAAAAGGGGAAAGGATATCCTTCCGCGGTTTCGGCTCCTTCAATAAAGAAAAACGATCCTCAAGAAAAGTTCGTCATCCAGAAACAGGAAAGATCATAACCATACCGGAAAGAATTACCGTAGATTTTAACCCTTCCGAATCTCTCATACAAAACTTAAAGTAATCTTAATGCACCGCCCGCTGGGGCGGGCTACGTCGGTGGTGTATGCCCCGTTCAGCCTCGCTGTCGCTCGGCTTCACT
>JAHJGY010000070.1 GCA_018824115.1 Patescibacteria group bacterium | reverse complement strand
ATTTTTCATAATTCTTGTTATGTATTTTAACTCAAGATGGGCATGGAGCAAACACTGGATGTTTGCGCGGCTCTACCAGCTGAGCTGCGCTTGTCAGAATCTGACCAGGTTGATAATATCAAGGTGTGTCTAAATACAAAATTGTCGGGATTATCAATTTTATCTTTGGGAGTCTTCAAATAATCTATTCCCTACTTACGATATTTATTATTATTCCCAAATTATTAACAGAACTGTACACCGAAGTTAATGTAGAAATGCCTTCTTTCGCTCCTACTTACCTTGCTTTGGGTTTTAATTTACTGCTGGGAATTATATGTATCTTCTTAGGTTACAAGCTTTTTTCAAAGCACGGGGAGGTTCAGAAAAAATATTATAAATTTGGCCTAGCCCTAGCAATCGTCAGTGTTCTTTTCGGCGGTGTCTTCTCGGGCACAGCGATCCTGTCTGCTGTTTTGCCAATTTATAACTTAACTTTACCCTTCTAGTTAACTAAATCTATATGAAACCCGCCCAAACCGACATTTAACGAACAGGGGCACTTTGGCCTGGCATAGAGCCATATAAAGGGACGGTCCCTACATTTAAACTCACTCACTAATTATCTTTTCTAGACAAATGTCTATTTCCGAATATCCAGCACACCGATAAAAATCTAAAGCTTCTTCGTTCTTTGCATAACAATTAAGATATATTCTCTGATACCCTTCTTTCTTTGCCCAATTTGTTATTGCGCTTAATATCTTTGTACCCACTCCCTGCCTCTTCTTTTCAGGTATCACACCTAAATTATCGATTTCAAAATATTTACTTTTACGATTCGAATTTCCTTTTTCTCCACCGTTTGCATACCCAACCATTTGCCCATTCTCTTCTGCGATTATAAAGTGGCCCTTCTTGCTTATAATTGCTTCTTTAAAATATTTTTCTCCCCGTGGAGTATGTGCAAAATCTTCAACAGCATCGTCATCATATTTAGGATTATTTACGAAGATCCGCTTATTTAATTCTTTTAGAGCTTGTAAATCGTTAGTCGTTGCTTTCCGAAAAGTTATCATAATTGGATTATATCAAGAGTGGTCTAAGTTCTAAATGGAAGTGCGACCCCATATCGTGAAGTATCGTGGTCGTGAAAGGACAGCCCCTTCATACCTTAATTGACTATCCCCTTATCTTCTTGACGAACTCGTATGCGCAAGAAATGCCTTCCGCGCTATTATACCGCCGATACTAAGGACGGTCCTTAGTAGAATTGGGCCGCCTTGCCTTATCCCACAACATGTCAAAAAATAAAGAAAAACTTTTAGCCACACCCTTATCATTTATAAACAGGCACAGCCTGTGATCAGGATTATCACTGGGAAGTTCAATCCCAACAACTTCCTTGTCTCTGATAGCGAAACTCATGCCATCGACCTTGCAATTCCTAGTTTCAATGCCCATTTTAGCAGACACATCCGCCCTTTCTGCTTGAATAGGGTCTTTTAAATCACGTATAAACCGGATTTCAACACCTTTCTCCAAAGCTTCCTTTCTTAATCGATCAAGCTTTTTATCTACCGATTTATCATGATGTGTAGTTACCGTACTACTTACACAAATATCCAAAGTTTTTTTTACTTTATCAAAGTCCTCTACCCTTCTTTTTATCGTGTTCTCATAGCCCCACCAGATCTTAAGTTTAGCAACACCGCCTCTTAACAAAAATGCCTTCACTTGTTCCTGATGATAATACCGGTAATTTGTCTCAGGATCTCTGTCAGGAACCATTATCCCTTTCTTTTCCCAATTTCTAAGGGTATTTGGATGAACACCAACTATTTCTGCAGCCTCTGAGATTGTTAAACTTCTTGGTATCATATTGGTAATCTTTATCCTTATTCCCCCTATTCTACACTAGTTTTCAAGGTCAATCAATTGCCAATGTCTTGTCGTTGCGTCTTGTTAAGGTTACTTGCTAAACTCCCTAATACTATGGATAAAAGTAAGATTGAAAATGTTGTAGAATTCATCAACACGAAACTGGAAGCTGAATTAGGCACTAAACTTGAAAGTGTTTACCTAGTTGGTAGTTACCCTCAAGGAGCTATCTCGCTGGCGCGCCCCGATATCAATTGGCTCTTAATTTGGAAAAACTTCATTTCAGGTGAGGAATTGTGGCAGCTTGGGGCTATATTAACCTCAGCCATTAGTAGTTTTGAAGATGATTTCGCAGTCCGTCCCGAATTTCGACCCTTCAAGTTCTCCTATCCTGTTAATGACACAGGAAGCAAAGATGAGGTTTTTGTAAATATTACTTTTGCCTTCGCCGCTACTACGGAGGAGGAGTTTAAAAGAGTGAATAGCTCCATCCCTGAATACGTATTTGATGGGTTTAAATCTAGCAGAAAACTAATACTTGGGAAAGATATTCTCGCCAATATGAACTTTGCCACCACTAAACAATCTATCCTCAACTCTGCAAGGGATAAAATTATGTTCCATCATAAGATTCAGCTGGACCGAGTGCCTCTAACCTACCACCAGGAAAAACAGGCCAGCTTGATTTTTAACGAGGCACTCTCTCACGGTAAAAATCTTCTATATTTTGCTGTAGAAATACTAATGTCAGACGAAGAGTTGGCAAACAAGGATTACCTTAAACTTTACGGTGAAAAGGGGAAGCTCTTAAACTACGTTAAAGATCGCTTGCCCGAGGCTGAAGAGTCTGCCACACAGATTCTGGAAGCCAGAGAGCACTATCCGGAATGGAAAAACCAAAGAAATAGAGCTAAAGAAATCTATCTTGCCTCCTCCAGGTTAGCTCTTATTCTTCTTAGGGAAGTAACTCGCTAATCAATCCCTTTCAATGTTTGAATATCGTGTATTGTGGGGTGGAGAACCACGCGCAAGCGCGTGGCATACTGTTCTTAGGATACACACATGGCTGACATGTAACGGACAGGGGCACTTTGGTCTGGTATAGAGCCATATAAAGGGACAGTCCCTACATTTAGTAGAAATATTAATCAAGTTGCATTACTTTAATCTCATTCTCTTCTAAGTCAGTAGGCGGCTCTCCTGACATTTTATTTAATTCATTCCTCATTGTTATCACAAGCCTAGCATATATCTTTTGCCGTTCTGGTTCTGGCAGTTTACTCTTTTTATCAAAACTCTCTATATATTTGTTAGCCAATCTATAAACCTCGTCTGAAGCGGAAACAGTAGCGTTTGTATTAACATCCCAAATAAATTGCTTCATCATCTTTTTATCTTCCCAACCCTTGCGAAAACCCATAAGGTTATTTAGAAAATCTATATATTGTCTTTCCCTTCGTTCTCGCACCCTTCTTTTATTTACTGAATTCTGCTCAAGCTTGTTTTTTACCCAAGAGACCACAATACCGCTAATAAGTGCCCCTAGACCAAAAACAGAGATTAGTGATGATAATGTTGCTGAACTGTTTGATGCCATAATTGAGTATTAATAATTACCAAAGATCGTCCTTGGCAATGCTGCTATAGCAGGCTGGACACCGAACCCTACTTCGGAAATGAAGGGTGCGTCCCATCATTTGCGCCATTTTCACCGACCACAGCCACCACCCCCAGGACATAACAAGTTACTCCCGGGGTGAATGGCTAAGCTTGAAGAACATTAGGGTGCTCCATAAAGCGCCTGGATACCATTAATGTCGCCGGTGCCCAAGGTCCTTTTCTCAGTTTCCCCGAAACCACTACGTCCATACATTGTCAGGGCACTACTTGGTGCACTGTATAGATCGCCCAATCCATTATGACCAAACTCGTGGATAGCAATGTTTTGCAGGTCCATTACTTCATCTTCAGAACACGCCTCTTCGTTCCCCAAACAATCGCCCCATTCGTAGTATGTATTGAATACTACATCAGATTCCACTATCACTTTTGTCGCTCGATTAAACCAAAAAGCATTATAGGCAATGATTCCTGAATTCAAATCGCCCCATGTTATTCTGTTTATTCCGTCACCACTATTAAATCCCTCAGTAGTTGTTCCAAGCGTATCATCAAAAAGCTCAAATGAAGTTTGTTCATCCCATGTTTCTAAACTATCTTCTAAAATATCCCGTACAGTACCTGAAGCCAAACCACTTCCGGCAGAATTCACCTGATAAGTCATTGTGTCGGCCCACTTGATGCCTCCGTACAACAGTTTAAATCTGTCAAAGTCCTCAGTGCCGATTGGCGGGGTGTTTTTAGCACCCTTTGCATAATGGACGAAGGTGATCTTCTCTAAAACCGGTGGAGTAGTTGCTGGTTTTCTTGACTGATTTGCCGCTAACGTAGGAAAAGTCAAAGCCAAAAACAACAAGCAATTAATGCCAATTAGAAGTTTTCTTGATTTTTTTAACATACTTCTTCACCACCTTTCAATGAGGTTCAGAAAACACAAGTGTTAAAGAGGTGTTTTCTGCCAGCCGAATTAATCCTCCGTAGCTTTAGCGAAGGAGGGTAATGACCTTTAATTTTGTTTTTCCGTTACTGGAATTAAGCCCTGAGCGAAGCCCCTGAGCTTGTCGAAGGGGCTAGTCGAAGGGCCATTTTTTAACTTTTTATATTATCTTCAAACGCCGCGAGCCCACCAGGGCGGGCGGGCAGAAGCCCGCCCCCAAAATGCTCTAACTCATTACCACAGCTTCACAAAAACATCTACTGTTATGAATCCGGAGTTGTCTCCGTAAGCACTGTCGTAGATATTAAAATGGGCTGTTGATCCTTTCCCAACAAATGGAATTTCGTATTCGTGTCCATCGTTATAATCACCCCAATAGACATTAGTACTATCCACCAAAACATCAAGACCATAATCAGTGTTGTAGCTACCCTCACCTAGTGTCCAGTTGTGAGGTGAGACAGGTAACGCATAGGAGTCATTCCTGTACGCCCATTCTGCATCGGCAATTCCGTACACTCCCCAGTTAACGAATGTGTAAGTTCCAGACGCTTTGAGTAGGTATTCCTGGCCATTTACCAAAGAACTAACAGTATCAATTCCTGCAACAGTTGTCGCGGGAACCTGAACGGTTTCGACAAAACTATAACCATCCAGTACACCATCATTGAGATCAGCTACAAAATTTTCATAAGTGCTTTTTCCACAACCATGATATCTGTTACTGTCTTGAATAAATGACTTTCCGACTAACAAATCATTTATCTGTTCACAGCTACACCCATGCGTATCTGTGGTGGTAAATACATCACTTTCACCAACCTGTGATACTTGTCTTTTTCCACCTGATTCTGACTCCCTCCATCTATTTGGGAATAACTGGTAATCATCTAACTCTTCGGTTCCCGGACAAAAGTCGGCTTCCCCAAAAACTCCATCACCATCATTATCAACATAGACTGTGACAACGTGCTGTGAATCGTCCCCGCCGGTCCAAGCATCAACACTTAGATCTCTGTTTCCAGCCGCATCTCGTGCCGCTAGTCGGATGAGATATTCACCGTCATCATACGATGTAGTATCCCAATCATATATCCCATTATTACCGAATCCACTAGAAACATATTTGGTTTCCCCTTCAAGTCTTAAACTAAAATCCATGTAATCAGCTCCGCCAGGATAAACCGAGATATTGTAGTGACTGAGCTCCCTGTCTTCTACGATTGTTGCTGTGATGCCAACTGTGCCACTGACGTATGCACCATGTATTGGGGAATCAATCGTTACGAGCGGCGCGGTATCGTCAATCAACTGGAACTGCCTGGTCAATCTAATCTCGGATTCGCCTGAATCTTCTGCGGGATTAAAGACAAAGCAATACATTCCCAACGACCAGGCCGAAGTATCCGCTGTTGCTGTAAACGTGTGCAAGTAATTCCCGGAATTATATACCCAGCCATAGCTGTCACTGAATCCATCAACATTTCCGAAAACAGTGTTTGTCCCCGCATCACATGTGCCTTGCCTTACAGCCCATTGAACACTATCCTGATCATCATCAACAAGATATGCTTCAAAGTCAACGCTCACAGTATTCACATCTCCTGCTGAAGGCGCGGTAATTTCTGCGTGCCTGTTGAAAGTTGCCATTCCTGTTGTCGTTGACCAATCAAATGCCTGTGAAGCATTACCTGCCGTGCCAGACATTGAGCCATCGGAGGCAATTGTTCCAACCACATCAACATAATAGGCTGAACCATCATAGACCAACTGAAAACCAACATTAGAACCACTTACGTTTCCAGTATGAGTCCAAGTAGGAGTTCCTGTGTAGTACTTTCCAGTACCGGAAAAATCTCCGGTCACCAAGTCCATACCGGATACATTCATTTGATGCGTATATGTACCAGAACATCCAGACGTACATACAAAGTCAATGGTGTATGTTCCCGTTAAATCCCAAGCTTCATCTGCCTTGGCTGGTTTAATAGATACCAAAGCAACCACACAAATCACTAGAACTAATAACGCACTAATCACTTTCTTTCCGCCAGAGGCGGATTTTATTTTGTTTAACATTCTTTCTCACCACCCTTCTTGTAAAATTACAACAAAAAAATCCGCTCAAAAGCGGATTTTAAATATTTTCTTCGCGCGGGCAAACAAGTAATTCTTTTCTTTCTACTGTTTGTCTCATAGGTGTGACGTTATCACTTTTCTTACGGACTGTCAAACACGATTACAACACCGCTATGAGCCGCAATTATATTTTTACTTTAACTGCCCCGGCGAGATAAAGACCTCCCTATCCACGCTAAACCAGTCATTTAGCCCGTTATATAGCGATTGGACTATTTCGTCCTGCCGTGTACCCGCCAATAAAGCCACACACTCCTGGGTATTAGAAATATATACCGACTCTTGAATGGAAGCCGGGCCGTTAAACCTTAAAGTTACTCCCGACATAAAATTGGTAACCCCTAAATCGGGAACATCCAATTCACTAACCAACCTGCCATGAAGAACGCTGGCAAACTCTTCATCTTTTCTTGGCTTGGAATACAAGCCCAATGTGCCATTTTTGTCGTGATCCAGAGAGCCATTTAGGTGGATAGAAATCAATACCTCGCCATCGGTAGAATTAGCGTAGGTATACCTGTCTGAGTTGGTGAGGTAAGTATCATCTTCTCTTGTTAAGTAAACAGTAGCCCCATTTTCTTCCAGTTTATCCTTTAAGCGCAATGCAAGATCTAAATTAGCGTCCGCTTCTTCAAGGCCAAGGCACTGGGTTGAACCCGGATCTCTACCACCATGCCCGGCATCTATAACTATCTTGCGGCCGGTTACAAAATCGTCTCCTGCCGCAATGGTATAGGTGCTAAAAACCAATGAAGCTCCTATCGCAATAATCGGTAGAATAAACATTATTTTCTTCATTTTTTCTTCACCTCTCTTCGGAATAATTTTAACAACCCAACAACGTTTATACAAATCTCAGCTAAAAATTGTGGCTATCCAGTCGCCCGTAAAATGAGTTATTAAAACCACTGCTAAACCAATAACTAAGTGTTCTGCTACCACCTTCCATGGATCTTCTTTTTGCTGTCTGGCAATAACAAAACTGAAAATAGATAAGGTCGAAAGCCCCCAAACAATGCTTATTAAAATAGCTGTAGAAAGTTCAAAAAACAGAATTGGGGCAAGAAAAGTAAGGGCAAAAACAAATTTTGATAGAAAAGTGGCAATTGTTGCTTCCCAAATTGACCTGCTGGAATGTCTGTCCTGCGACTCTTGGGAAACATGAATACCTAATGCATCGGAAAAAGAATCGGCAATAGCAATAGTAAGAACTCCGCCAATAACAGCGATTTGGGAATTAGTGCCCGCATGGAGTCCCACAATTAAACCAAGGGTGGTAATTATTCCCGAAGTTAGACCAAAACTAAAACCTGTTTTTAATGAAATTCTCACGCTGTATATTCTACCTCAAGTTGGCTGTATTTGGAAAATGATTTCTGGGGAAACGGGGAGATTATTCCTCAACAAAAGATTTTAGCTTGTTATACAAGTTATCTTCGACCTCAATCTCGCCCGCCTCAATTACCCGACTCGTCTGTTTGTCGCCTCTTTCGCCCGGATAAAATATATCGGTTACGCCTGGCAGTTTCCCGGCCGATTTAACTTTCTTAATCATTTGAGTTACCTGCTTTTTAAAATCAGCAAGCGAAACCAGCAGCTCAGGATCAATTATATACACCAAGTTGCCCCAATCTCCTTTACCAATACCAACGAATGTTGCTCCCACAAGCGGTCCGGTAAAAATTTCTACCATCATGGCCAACCCAGCGCCTTTGTAATTCCTATCAAAAGGAAGAATTGCGCCATCCATTGCCTTTGCAGGATCGGTTGTTAAACTGCCTTCCGAGTCGTACGCAACATCGCCCGGGATAGATTCGCCAGCTGTTTTAGCCTGGATTAGGCCATAATAAGCCATTGCCGCTGTCGCCATATCAAAAACTATCGGCTTGTTCTCCGTAGGAATACCAATTGCCAGGGGATTTGTTCCAAACAAGGGTTCGTATGAACCATGCGTTGTTACCGTCTCAGGAGATCCGGCAAATACGAAACCCAAAAAATTCTCCTGGGCAATTTCCCGTGCATAATAACCAATTGCTCCGGTAGAACTGCTTGTGTTATTTGTCCCCACAATTGCAAAACCGTGTTCCTTGGCTTTCTCCAACGCAATCCCCATTGCCCGATTAACAACTATCATTCCCATATTATTCGCGCCGTCCAGCAAAGCGGAAAGTTTTGTTTCCTTAATTATCTTAATTTCACCTGCGTTGGGATTTTTGGGAATGCCTCGGCCAACAAGTTTAACAATCCCCTGATTATTACCGCGGAGTTGCGCGTACATTAGAATATTAAGAATTTGGCTCGCCTCCTCGGCGGTATAACCGTACTTTAGGATTGCTTTTCTGGATAAATCTTGCAGATCGGTAACACTTATTTTCATAATCTTAGGCTTCCGAAAACTATCTTTTAAGTCTATCATAACTTACCGCTCAGTGTAAACGCGGTTCAGAAATGACAACCCGTAAGTTTTCTAGTAACTGTTGCTGAGATAGTTGATGCAGGGAAAGTGGTTGGAAAAAGGACTATACGGGGGGGGCAAGCCCCCCCCCGATCTTGGAGTGTGTGATGTAAATGGCGGTCAGTCCTCGATGATGGGATCGTCGTCGTCCTCGGGCCAACGATTATCATCGAATGGCTGGACCTGGAAATATAGATCCCCTCCCACCATGTAATAGACGACCACGTAATCCGCGATATGCTCCACCTTGTGGTGCTCCCCCTCCGGGGCCACGCTGTCCATATGGACAGTGACGGCGGTCTGGCAATCCACGATGTGCTCGCGCACTATCCGCATCGCCTGCGCCATCTCCGCGCGGTCCCCGACGCCCCAGTTGAAGAGGTCGGCCTCCACGGCTTCCAGCAAGCCCTTATCGAGGACTCCAGCCTGTTCGAAAACTACCATTGATGCCATTGCTCGTACCTCCTGTTTGTGTGCTAATGCGGCCTCTGCCGCAACGAATAAAACAAAACGTCTAAACTAGTAATATTGTAGCATAATACAGGGAAATAATCAAGCTATAGGCCTAACTGGTTGGTAATGATAAGTAAGGCTGAATGGTAAATATGGGGGAAATGAGCTGACTTTGCAATCGAAGCTATACACAGATTTGGAAAAAGTTATAGTTCTATAGGTAAGTCGAAGAAAGAAAGGACAAATCGGGGGGGCAAGCGCCCCCCCGAATCTAGGTGTGCGTGATGAGTGTCAGTCCTCGGGCAAAAACGCCTCATCACATGCGAGACTCACGAACCAGAGATCCCCGCCTAACATGTGGTAGACGGTCACGCGGTCCGTGATCGATGACACTTGGTCATACTGCGACTGCGGGACCTCGCCGCCCACATGGACGGTGACGACCAATTTACAGGTCGCGACGTGCTCGCGCACGATCCGCATGGCCTTATCCATTTCAGGGCCAAAAGGGACACCCCAGCTATAGAGCTTGATCTCTACGGCCCCCAAAAGACCCTCATCAAGGTGCCCTACCGTACTGAAAAGCACCGAGACTGCCATTTCGATTCCTCCTTTTTGTGTGCAGCGGCCTCTGCCGCGCGAATAAAGCGAAACGCTTAAATCGGCAGAATTGTAACATAATGCGGGGAAATATTCAAGCTATAGGGCTGGTTGGCTGGCTGGTGATGAGTAGGGCTGAATTGTTAATAAAGGGGCGATGTGAGGCGTGCCGACCAAGAGTACTCGACCCGAGGTGTAATTAAGTAGTTTCGTTCTCTGGTGTTAAGAAGCTCTTTCCAACTTTTTTTCTTTCTTCTTTTGCCTTTTCTCTTTAATGGATAGTTGTGATTTTTTCTTTTCGGCTTTGCCGACTCGATCTCTTCCTTTGACCATATTAATCACTCCTTCCTAATTAAATTATACAGGTATTCTATTAGTAATCAATGTTTGTAAACAACCTACTCCCTATCCTTGGGCTAAATTAAGAATGGATTCTATCTTGGAAGTGTACCAAGCTCTTTGCATCTATTAATGGATCACCTTAATTGATTCTGGGCTAATATCAAAAGGTATAAGAAGTTCCGGCGATTCGAAAAGTAAATTCCCTTGTGCAGTCTGCTCTAAATATTCTCGCATAGATACCGCACGCTTCCAATATTCCCGCGCCCAACTTTCGGGTGTTCCCTTTTGGTGATGACTACCAAGTGCACAAGCGAGAGCTTTAGCGTATATTTCACCATCGGTAACCAACATGGGTTTCGATGGATCCACGGCCACTTCTAATAAAACCCTATTTCCATCATCATGCCAGTGGCTATTTTCTTGATCCCTCTTGTTTGGGTAGGCATATACACAGCTTGTTCTATCGAGATCAATTTTCATCTCCCGCGCAATTCGCTCGAATAAATCTTGAAGTTCCGGATCTTTACTCGCCATTTGGTTATTCCCAACACGCAAGCCATTTTCAAGAACGTGTGGGAGAACTTCCCGTGGGACAGTAATATATACAGGAACTTTCTGACGGGGAGCCTCCTGAGAACGAACCCATTCAACTGCGGCATTTAACTTGTGGATACTACTAGACACTCTAGGCATACTAAGCAAACTTTAGAAAAGTATATCACGAAGCTTAAAACAAGGTAAAAAAAGGACCGTCCTTAGGGGCGCCGACCTGTAGTGGTAAAGCGGCTGTTAAGGTTACATCTGTTCGCGTAACCAATTTACCGTTTGGAGAATTGAGGGGCACGGCGAGCTTTCCTTAACCCATACTTTTTTCGCTCTACCATCCGTGCGTCACGTGTTAAAAACCCAGCCGATTTAAGTTGTTTTCTTAATTCCGGGTCGTATTTTTCTAAAGCGCGGGCCAAGGCGTGCCGGCAGGCATCGCGCTGCGATTTTTTTCCACCGCCCCTAACCTTTAACGAAATATCAAAGTCTTTCGCCTCTAATCCGACAATTACCAGTGGTTCGCATAAAAGGGTGCGGTCAACTTCTAATGGGTAAT
This sequence comes from Patescibacteria group bacterium, assembly GCA_018824115.1. Taxonomy (GTDB): domain Bacteria; phylum Patescibacteriota; class 4484-211; order 4484-211; family 4484-211; genus JAHJGY01. The sequence continues at coordinate 63,631 of JAHJGY010000070.1, read as the reverse complement.
ATTCCTCGAACAGAAGATCGTTGATAACAAACAAACCCTTCCCCTTGGATAATTTAATCCGGGCTCCAGATGTTTTTCTCCCTCCTGATGTCCAAACAACTTCTGATTTAGGCATAATTACAAACACTCTTCCAACTTAGAACTTCAATTCCTTTGGCTGTTGTGCTCCATGTGGATGCTCCGATCCAGCATAGACAAACATCTTCTTTATAATCTGTCTAGATAAACGATTCTTTGGAAGCATCCGCTTTACTGCCAGTTGCACCATTCTCTCAGGCTTCCTCGCCCGCATTTTTCCCGCTGTCTCCTCGCGAAACCCGCCGGGATATCCCGTATGCCGGTAGTACATCTTTAGTTTATCCTTTTTCCCCGTTAACTTTACTTTTTCCGCATTAACCACAATCACATAATCACCCATATCCCACTGAGGACTAAAGTAAGGCCTGTGTTTTCCGCGGAGGATATCAGCAATATGCGTGGACATTCGGCCTAGTATTTCCTCACTAGCATCAATAATGAACCACTCGCGTTGTATCTCATTAGGTTTAATATTTTTGTCAAACATAACGTATATAAAGTCGAAATTCGAATTTAGGATTTCTCTTCCTCGTTCACCATCTGGATAATCGCCATTTCCACTCCGTCTCCACGTCTCGGCCCCAGCTTTAGAACACGGGTATAACCACCCGCCCGGTTCTTAAACCGCGGTCCAATTTCTTGAACTAATTTTTTTACAATGTCAGGTCGAGGAAACAATTGCCGCAGAGCAACAGCATCACTAGGGCGACCACGTTTAGCTCTCGTAATAATCTTCTCTACAAAAGGACGTAATGCTTTCGCTCTAGAAAGAGTCGTTTTAATCTCTTCATGTAGAAAAAACCCCAATGCAAGACTTCTAAATAGCGCCCGTCGATGCCCTTGCTCACGTGAAAATTTCTTCCCCTTTCTTCTTTTACGCATTTTTCCACCAAAGGCTGATTACTGACCAACAGACTTCTCTGTTCTAGTCTCTCTAGCTTTCGAGATTAAGCTAATACTTTTAGGGCCAACGTTCTTAATTTTTAATAAACCTTCTTCCCCAACTCGATCTATATCTTCTAATGTCTGAACCCCCGCCTCTTTCAAGGCATTAAGCAATCTTGTTGGTAAATTCAATTCTTCTAAATACTCTAGGGGCGGGGAAGATACCACTTCTACTTCCTTTTTAACTTCTTGCGTCTCATCCCATGTTACCTGAACCTCCGCCCCTTCCTTAAGCAAACTGAAGTGCTCTTCCAAAACCGCTGCCGCCTGACGCAACGCGTCTCTCGGGGTAGTCGAACCATCGGTGACAATTTCAAATACTACCTGATCTAAACCGCTAACTCGCCCTTTACGCACTGGTTCTACTCGATACGCCACTTTTCGAACTGGACTAAAATCCGCGTCAATAAGGATCACCCCAACTTTCGCTTGCTGCTGATCCACCAATGCGTAACCTCGCCCATTCTCAACTTTTAATTCCATCCTTAACTTTGCCTTTTTATCCGTAAGATTTGCTAACACGAGGTCCTTATTCAAAATCTCTAACCCGGCAGGACATTTCAGGTCTCCCGCCTTAACTTTCCCAACACCCTCAGCCTCTATTGTCACAATCAGCGGTTTTAAAGAGTCCATTTTAAAATTAACCCTCTTCACATTCAACATTAGTTCGATAACATCCTCTTTAACGCCTTTAATCGTGGAAAACTCATGCGGCACCTCCCCGATTCTCATCTCAGTAACTGCAGCTCCTGATAAGTACGAGAGCATTACCCGACGCAAACTATTACCTACTGTGTGGCCTAAACCTCGCTCAAGTGGTCCAACCAATAGGATCGCCTCTGTATCTGTCTCTTTTTCAATTTTAATCTCTGGATCAAATAATGGCATTGTTTATCGAGAATAGAACTCTAGAATTAAACCAAAGTCAAAATCTTCAGCAAAATCATCCTTGTCCGGAAGCCGCCCAACTTTACCAACGTCTCCCTTTCTAACTAACCAGGATGGGATATCCTCGGTAGGAATCTCACTTAAAGCTTGTTGAACTATTAATAACTTACGTGCTTCTGGGGTCAAACTTATTACTTGACCCTCTTTAATATTATATGAAGGGATGTCAACTTTTTCGCCATTAACCAAAATATGGCCATGCCTAACTAACTGGCGTGCAGTATTTAGCGACCAGGTATACCCCAATCTACGGATAACATTATCTAGCCGCGATTCCAATAACCTCATCAATGATAACCCAAAGTCCCCATCACTGCGATCAACCTCACTTAAATATCGTCTAAATTGTGATTCCAATACTCCATAGGTTCGTTTTATTCGTTGTTTTTCTCTTAATCTTCGCCCGTAATCAGTCACTCTAGGACGACGGCGCTTAGGCAATTCCCCTGGAGGAACAGCGCCCTTCTTTTCAATTAAGCACTTTACCAAATCACATTTTTTCCCTTTAAGAAAGAGTTTCTTGCCTTCACGACGACACAATTTGCATTTTGGTCCAGTATATCTAGCCATAACAATAATTTCCGAATTTACAATTTTCTAATTTTCAAAAATAAGGTAATTCCTTTCTTTGTAAATTCCTACACTCTCCTTTTCTTCTTCGGCCGACATCCATTATGGGGAATCGGCGTTACATCAGATATTGAAGTAATTTTCAACCCAGCAGATTTAATCGCTCGTATAGCAGATTCGCGACCAAATCCCGGCCCCTTAACTAATACATCAACACTTTTAACTCCTAATCCAACAGCATCCCTGGCTACTCTCTCCGCCGCAACTGTTGCCGCATACGGTGTTGATTTTCTCGTCCCTTTAAACCCAGCCGTTCCAGCACTACCTTGGATAATCACATTACCTTCACGATCGGTAATATTAACAACCGTATTATTGTAACTCGCCCTCACATGAACCTGCGCCTGCTGAGGAATTATTTTCTTTTTTTTCTTCTTAACCTTAACCTTAGCCGTAGCCTTGGTTCTCGTTTTAGCTTTTGCAGACATATTTCAGAGCTTGCTAGCTAATTAGCTTCTTTGAAGCTAGCTTAACAATATTTGCCTTCTCAATAGATTAAATAATCACCTATACCGAGCTGCAAAGGTCTAGTTCGGAAGTATCAGTTAAAAGCTAATAATTTACGTTTTAGACCGTGCCGCTTTCTTCTTAGCCGAAAGCCCTCCTACCGTTACTCGTTTACGCTGTTTTACCGTACGCGCATTATGCCTAGTCCTTTGACCACGAGCAGGTAATTTCTTTTTATGTCTCGAACCTCGGTATGTACCAATCGCCTGTAATCGCCGGATATTATCTCTTATTTGCATCCGCAACTCACCTTCCGCCCGATAGTTATTCTCAATAAAACGGCTTAACCGGGATAGGTCATTTCCGTCCAAATCCTTAACTTGAACTGACGGTTCGATCCGCACCTGCTTAACAATTTGTCTAGCCCGGGACAAACCGACACCATAAATATAGGTCAATGCGTAAATTATTCTCTTGTCATCCGGGATATCAACCCCACTAACTCTGGCCATTACAAACTAGCTTATTAGCTTCGTTAGCTTATTAGACCGTCAGGTCTCTCAACCGCATATCTTACCATCTCTAAAAAGCTAATGAAGCTAAGCAGCTATCTTTTCATCCTTGTCTCTGTTTATGCTTTGGATTTCGCTTACAGATCACGTACAACACTCGCGCGCGCCTGACTATCTTGCAACTCTCACAAAATGTTTTCACCGAGGATCTAACTTTCATAATCTTCCAGCAATTGGATCTCCTAGGAGTACCGACAGGACAAGGAGAACAAGATAACACACCCCTCACTTAAATCTATATACTATTCGTCCTCGAGCCAAATCATAAGAGGACCGCTCTACTTTAACACGATCGCCAACTAAGATGCGAATTCTGTACTTCCGTATCTTACCCGAACCGTGCGCAAGAACTTCCTCCCCCGACTCCAATTTTACTTTAAAAAATACATCGGGCAAGCTCTCTATCACTTGCCCAACATCCTCTATTTTTTTCTCTTTACTAACCATACTTTAGACAAAAGCGTGGCTCATTATAGCAGACAAGAGCGTGAATGACAACCCCGGTTTAAAGAAAAATGAAATGCAATTTGCATAATTATGTTTTAATATTACAGTGCTCCAATCGAGTCTAATTACTAAGAGCAAGCAAAAACCCAGCCCTATATACAGACTAATTCTATTAATTGGAATCGGCTGTTGGATTTGGTTGTTTAGGTACGCCTGGTTGATCACTACAACTCACAACTCTCAACTATTGGGAATTTCATCCATCGAGCCGGCCTACCGGTATCTATGGAATCCACAAATCGAAAACCACTCATCGGTCAATGATGCTAACATCTTCCAGCAGGCAATTAGTTCTGCGCTCAGTATAGATTTCAATACTCAGGCAGTGCACTACTCTCTCAACCCACACAAACAACTACCAATTGCCAGTTTAACAAAAATAATGACCGCGGCTGTTACTTTGGACCATTCGTCTTTAAACACCTCAATTACCGTTCCTCCCGAAGCTACTGAACTCCCTCCCGACTCCAGCATAATGGGTGTCACACCAACAGAAATCTATTCCGTAGAAGAACTCCTTTACGGATTGCTTCTCCCATCCGGTAATGACGCCGCCAAGACACTCGCTATCGGACTTGCAGGAACCGAAGACCAATTCGTATACTGGATGAATCGCAAAGCCAAGAGTCTCGGTCTTAATAACACTCACTTTGCTAATGCTTCGGGGTTAGATAGCTCAAACAACTACTCAACAGCCTACGACCTAGCAATTCTCTCTCACTACGTCTTAACGCGTTACCCTGTGGTCAACCAGATTGTAGCCTCTCGGCAATACGAAATCCCTCACACCGAGAATCACAAATATCTTTTTTTCGGAAATTTTAACGATCTAATGCTTGCTTATGAGGGCATCGACGGCGTCAAGCCCGGTAATACCGAAGAAGCAGGCTCTTGCCTAATTGCTACGGCAACGAAAAACAACAGAAGGATCATAGCCATCGTTCTCGGAGCTACTTACCGAAATCTTGCAGCGATAAAGCTGCTTGATCTAGGCTTCGAGGAAATGTAGCTTCCCCTCCACCACGATTTGCTATAATGCTAGCATGGCCAGACGAAAACGGCGCCGACGATCGAAATTCAAACTCAACAAGCCAGAACCCCTAACAATCCTTGCTATTGGTTTAATTATTCTGGGCATCATTTCCATCTTTTCCATTTTTGGCCTCACTCGGTCAATTCTAAACGGTTTTTCTCAGCAGCTTAAAGATTTTTGGGGCTGGGGTATACTTTTTTTCCCCTTCCTTTCTATCCTTACTGGATTCTACTTCCTAGGTTTTAAAGAAGTGTCACCTAACCTGCGTTTTCTTATTGGATCATCGTTAACTCTCCTCAGCTTGCTAGGTATCACCGCGCTCATCTCTCCCACAGGTGGAGGTACGCTGGGAGCTCTACTCGTCAATAATCTAAACCAGTTATTCACCCCCATCGGCACTTTTCTTATTCTTCTGGTAACAATTATCATCTCTTTCCAGATCATCACCAGCTCACCATGGGAAAAAATCATATCCATCGGTATGAACGCCAGCAAAACTTTAACTGCTTGGTTTAAAGCAAACCTTATTGATCAATGGGAGGAAAACCTTAAACAACGCCGCTCTCAGCACGCAGCTGAATCCATAGACATCTCCAACAAAGAAGCCGCAATTGACAATATAAAGATTAACGGCGGCCTAGGTAAAAATATCAAAACTATCCAGCCCAAAACCCCCACGAGAAAAAGTCATCTGGAAACAACAAGGCCAATTGAAGAAATTACAATCGAGGAGGAAACTGCTGGAACAACTGAACCCGCAAGCAATCTCCCAAAAGATCCCGTTTTGGAATCAGACCGCTCAAGTGCAGCACTTTTGAACGATTGGCAATATCCACCAACCTCTCTGCTTAGCGACATTCAGGATACAACCGTAGACCGAGGAGATATTGAGGAAAATGCACTGATTATCAGACAAACTCTTAAAAGTTTTGGTATTGAAGCTGGGGTCGCAGAAGTTAACCTGGGACCTACCGTCACTCAATATGCGCTCGACCTAGCCGAAGGAACAAAAGTCTCGCGTGTTATCGCCCTGCAAAACGACTTAGCCTTGGCTCTGGCAACCACAACCGGAACAGTACGTATTGAAGCTCCAATACCTGGGAGATCGCTAATTGGGGTAGAAGTTCCAAACAAATCGGCTGCTACTGTCTCTCTAAGCTCCGTTCTCACCTCGGGGCCAATGCAAAAATCTAGTTCTAATTTAACTCTGCCCCTTGGACTTGACGTGGCTGGAAAAACAATTGTTGCTAACATTACTAAATGGCCGCATGTACTTATTGCCGGCGCCACAGGTAGCGGTAAATCCGTTCTACTACACACTTTTGTCAGCACCCTATTATTTAAAAACTCACCCCAGGAACTAAAACTTATCCTCGTTGACCCAAAACGCGTAGAACTAACCCAGTACGATGATATCCCACATTTACTCACCCCGGTTATTACACAAGCCGACAAAGTTGTCCCAGCACTCAAATGGTCCGTGGCGGAAATGGAAAAGCGATATGAAAAACTTCAGAAAGCAAGGGTTCGGGACATCGACACGTACAACCAGGCTAATAAAGACAGCAAAATTCCTTACGTCATTATTATCGTCGATGAGCTGGCGGATATCATGGCTCTAGCCGCCAACGAAGTCGAACGTCTTATTTGCCGAATTGCCCAGATGTCACGAGCTACAGGCATCCATCTTGTTCTCTCCACTCAAAGGCCAAGCGTTGATGTCCTCACCGGGTTAATTAAAGCTAATATTCCCGCCCGTATTGCTCTTAATGTTTCATCAAATACTGACTCCCGCGTAATTATCGATTCTACCGGAGCAGAAAAACTACTCGGGCGGGGTGACATGCTCTATTTGCCGCCGGATCGAGCTAAACCAATTCGTATCCAAGGCGTATTTGTTTCACCAAAAGAAATTAGGGATCTATTAAACTTCATCCGTACGGAAAACGCGAACTACTCTCCAGACATCTCCGTCTCGGACGAGGATACTCTTAGACAACCCGAAAGCCAAATCATTACTTCTGCAGTTGTCGATGATGACAAAGACCCTCTGTTCAAAGAGGCCGTTAGAATAATTCTTAATCACAAACGAGCTTCGGCTTCCTTGCTTCAGCGACGTCTAAGTATCGGTTACGCCCGCGCCGCCCGTCTCCTGGACGAATTAGAGGAAGCCAGAATTGTTAGTACCAAAGATGGTTCAAAGCCTCGAGAAGTCTTCGCCATAAGGGCCCAAGAATACCTTAAGGGGCCGACTGCTGATGTGCAAAATCCCGCCCTATGAAAACAGTTGGCCAACTCTTCAAAGAAACACGCCAGAGTAAAAATTTAACCTTAGAAGGAACAGCCGAACGACTCAATATTAGCTCCTCTTTCGCTAAATCAATCGAGGAAAGTGATTACAATAACCTGCCTGCCGAAGTATATATAAAAGGCGTAATTAAGAGCTACGCCAATTTACTGGAAATCAACGAACAAAGAGCCCTAGCCCTCTTCCGCCGAGAATACCGCCAGCAAAAAATTCAATCTTCAACGCCGCCACAACCACTAAAAAAGTTTTCTTTCTCATTAACGCCGAATATTATCATTGGAGCTTTTATTTCTCTGGCAATTCTAATTTTTTTAACTTTCCTCTTTTGGCAGTATCGCAATTACGTAGGAAAACCACTCTTAGTTGTAACCTCGCCAGCCGCTCAGACAACAATATACCAGGATTACATTGAAATAACAGGGAAAACCGACCCGGAAGCCAAAATCTATATTAACGGCCAGGAATCAAAAGTCTCAGCCCAAGGATCATTTGCTGTAGTTATCGGACTCGACCCTGGTATCAACCATCTTACAATTACGGCGCGCAGTAAAGTAGGAAAAGAAGTCACCGTAACCAGGCAGGTAGAAGTAGTCAATTCTCAACCTTGACCCGTTTATATTAATATGTTAGATTTCCCTTAGTCGCCCGTCCACCTTCGTCCCTTGACAGGCGGGGTTGTGGCGGATTAGTTCCCCCGAAGTGACATCGGGGTCATTGAATGGAATCAACTGCCCAAATCCTTCTCGTAATAATGATCCTCCTTCTTGGTACCACCCTAACGATCATCGGGGTACAGATTTTCTTCCTGCTAAGAGATATCCGGCAAAACCTAAAAAAGCTCAGTCTTATTCTTGATGACTTTGAAAAAGTCACCGGTGGTGTTGCCAGCGGAGCGGAACAATTCGGCGATCTACTAGAAAAACTAAAAGGGACCCTCTCAATTGTGGCCATCGGGAAAAGCCTCTGGCAGCTTTTCAAGGGAAGTGAAGAATTTGAAGAGGAAACTGAGTAATAGTAAGTAGTAAAACATGAGAAATAATAGATCCTCATTTAAAGGTTTTCTTTTAGGGACCTTAATTGGCGGTGCAGTGGGTGCGGCCGCAGTACTGCTGTATATGCCCCAAACCGGCAAAAAACTGCGCCACCAGCTTAAGTCCAAAGGGGAAAAATTCAAGAAGGACTTTGATAAAGTCCTGCAAGAATCACAGAAGGTTGCTAATAATCTAAAAGCATCTTGGGATAAAGCCTCACAAATAGCTGCAGAACCAGAAACCGCCGAAGACACGCCTGCCGAAATAAAACCGGAGGAAAAAGCAGGCGCAACAACCAAAAAATCGAAACCCCCTTCCAAAAAGCTCCGTTTCTTTAGGGGGATTTAAGAACTAGCACCCTTAGCTACTACCCGCCCCGAGAAAACCGCTCTAATTAAAGGATTTATAGAAAAAACAGTCGGATAGAACTCTTTAGACATACCCAATTCAGTTGGTGTAGTAGCGGAATTTATACCGCGCCGTATCATAAAAAGTCCCCTCACTGACCTTTACGCAGGGTGAAAGCAAATCGCCCCTACTAACTAATCGCCTCCACATCAGCCCCCTATAAGCTTATTCAACTTGCAATCCGATAGTTTTATGCTATACTTTAGGTAGTTACGTGGAGCTTTGCACGTTAATACCATCAACAAAGAACAGCCCCCCTTCTTGCGTATACCCTCTAGTATTGAGGAGTAGATGAGAAGTAATGCCGTTTTGACATTTGACATTGCTTTTCTTTTACTCCCCAATCGTGGGGCGTATTTGTTTTTTTTAGTCCTGCCAGAGGCAGGGAAAGGAGGTGGACGATAAGTCCTTAGTTTTTACTGGTTAACGTTTTCTCTGCACTTATCTGCCTTGCGCAGGGAAAACCAATCGCGGCGTTGGCATCTTCCAAGTTGGCAGCTCGGAACCGCCGCCACACCTAAAAAGGAGGTGCAAGATGCCTACCGGAACCATTAAGGTTTTTTTCACAAGGGACCGCCCCGACCGCCGGGGCAAATCCGGTTACGGGTTCATCAGCCAAGATGATGGGCCCGATATCTTCGTAAACCACCACCACATCGGTGGTGTGCGAGCAATTGTCGCCGAAGATAACCTGAAGGGCACGCAAGTGACCTTCACAGTTGGCCATGGCCGGAATGGGGCCGTTGCTCACAATGTGAGGCCGAGAAACCTCCCCCGTGATGCAAACGGAACTATCGAGGTCCCACCCCACAGAGCTAGTGAAATCGCCCTCGCTCTCGGAGAAGAAGAAATTGTCAAAGGTATCAAGGCAGCTTTTGCTCACCGCGGGTGGGAGCTTATGATGGAAAATGACGACTATCTCATTTTCCGCAAAGGAGATCATTGGGTGGCAGCCAAGCCATACCCCGTCGGAAGCACGGCTTGGACGGCCAAGTCTGGGGAAATCTGGAGAACTGATGAGCGCGTCCTGGAAAACGGCGCCGCTTACTGGTTCTTCCACCCCGCCGAGTACCCCGCCCCGTGGCGAGTGGTCGATGACGGAAAACCCTATCCCCCAGTAATTCTAGGGGGGAAAGAAAGGCTAGATGTCCGCAACATCGACCTCTGGGTCGAGCGGGCACTCGAAGTGCTTTTCAAGGGAGGTAACGATGTCTAAGCTAGCGGCTCTTTGGCTGATCCTCGGCCTAATCGCCGGGGCGCTGATAACAGCTGTCACCGACAACCAAGAACTCGGTATCGCCGCCGGTGGCGGGCTCGCCCTGTTAGGCTTAGGACTAGTCCTAGGCCTAAAGGCAGCGATCGATGAGGGAATCTCTCTAGGATTTGAGGATCGAGGATTCCACCATCTGCGCCAGGGACGTAAACTCCGGAGGGTACTCATACTCGCCGGATGCATCCTGGCGATCGCCGGAATATGGCTAGTCATATTCTCCGGTTTCTTTTAGAACATTTGTAGCCCCGTGGGATTCGGGGTAAGGCGTATCCCGCGAATCGGGATGAACGCAAGCCAAAATCTCAAAAAGACTGCATCCTGTCGAGCCCATGGTGGGCCCGGGTAGCAGCCCCTTTCGGAGCTAAGGGAATCCCTTCCTTCCAGCAAGTCCTTTGGGCTTGTTTGTAGTGAAGGACGGAGCCAATAGGCTCCGTAAGGGACAACATCTCCAGAACCAAGAGCTGGCCACAGCTCGCTCGTGAGAGCAAAATGTGACGGCATCACTTAGCCGCAGGGCGTACTCCTAAAGTCCAAAAGGAGGCGTTAGCAATAGTGGTGTGGGAACAGCCCTCGATTGTAGATCGGGGAACCACGACAAACTCAGGAATGCTGTTCTGGGAAGACTCGCCCTAACGGGGCGGGATTCCGATAATTATCGGAATGGACCTGACTTCCCCAAGGACCTGGGACCGCAGGTAACGCCTTAAAAGGCCTGTGGTGACGGACTGGCGTAAAGGGCTAAGGAACCCTCGAGGTGGGCATGTCAAAGCTCCGACCTCATGAACTTCCTTATCAACTCTTCTCCCATCAATACTGCGGTGGGAGAACAAACCTCGGCACCAACCGGTACCGAGCATTGCCCGCCAATCCGGCGGGCAAGCCTGCCGACTTGGCAGGCAAGCTTGAAAAAAGGAGCTGGGATCACAACTAATCCCACTCACTTAAGCTTTGCAGAAAAATAACTTCTACCGCACTACTTTTCCTGCAAAGCAAGCGGCCCGCCTCAAAATTCTTTTTAAAGAATCAAAAATAGGCGGGCGCCAGCATCAGCGATTTTCCGACACCTAGCCCCGCATTTCGCACTTCCCAAAACCCCAAATACCACCTTTTTCATTATTTTCTCCTTGTAACATTGCGATTCCCTTTGTATAATGACATCATCACGCCAAAAATGCCTACGGCATATTTAGGCGGATTAATTCGGCTAACTAAAATTGCTTCGCTACACTCGCAATTTTTGAGCCTCATTGAATGACACACACAGAAATCCGCAAACGCTTTATTGAATTTTTCGAAAAGCATAATCACCAAAATATTGGTTCGGCCAATTTGGTAGCCAAAAACGACCCAACGCTACTCCTAGTTAACTCCGGCATGGCGCCAATTAAACCCTACTTCACCGGCGAAGAAAAACCGCCGCACCCCCGATTAACCAACATTCAAAAGTGTGTCCGTACAGAGGACATTGAATGCGTTGGTGATCCTCACCACCATACCTTTTTTGAAATGTTTGGCAGTTGGTCGATTGGAGATTACGGTAAAAAGATGGCGGTTGAACTCGCCTGGGAACTGCTCACTTCGCAGGAAGGGTTTAACCTCGAACCAGACAAACTATACGCCACTGTTTTTGCCGGCGATGACTACATTCCGGCCGATACCGAAACCATCAGCCACTGGAAGTCCATCGGAATACCTGACGAACATATCCTTAAACTCCCCGCCTCCGAAAATCTCTGGGTCTCTGGGCCAACTGGCCCCTGTGGACCCTGCACCGAAGTCTTGTACGATCGAGGAGTAAAATATTCCTGCGGAATAGAATGCAATCCGAATTGTGAATGTGGCCGCTTCTACGAAATTTGGAACGCAGGTGTTTTTATGCAATATAATCGTAAAAGCGAAACCGAATTCGAGGAGCTTCCCTTTCTCAGTGTTGACACTGGGGCCGGCTTAGAACGTTTTGCCGCAGTTTTACAAAGTAAGGAGAGTAACTACGAGACCGATCTCTTCTCACCCTTAATCACGGAAATCACATCCACGCTTAATATCGATTCTTTAACCACAGCGCAAACCCGTTCGGTAAGAATCGTCGCCGATCATTTACGGGCCGCTTTTTTCCTCATCGGTGACGGAGTTGTACCATCGAACAAACGAGAAGGTTACATTTTACGGCGACTTATCCGCAGGGCAATTACCCATCAGATCTTTTTAAAGATTAAGCTAGAAGATCTCTACGAACGACTGCATCAATCAATCACCAACATCTACGGGTCTTTCTACCCGGAAATCAAGGATCAAGATATTATTGCAGTACTACAAAACGAGCATGAAAACTTCCTTAAGACCCTTAAAAAAGGGTTAGGTGTTCTCGAAGCAAGCTTAGCCACTATCGTTGGGCAGGGCAAAGGAAAAGCGGCGGTCTTCCCCGGTGAAATAGCCTTTGACATCGAAGCCACCTATGGCGTGCCGCTAGAAACACAGAAAGAAATTGCTGAAAACCACGGTATTATTATTGACAAAGAATCTTATCAAGCTGCCTACAAAAAACACCAGGACCTATCACGCAAGGGAGCCGAAGGCAAATTCGGCAAAGTGCAAGAATACGCTAATGAAGAAATCGCACCCCTGCATACCGCAACTCACCTAATGCACCAGGCTTTAACAGAAGTACTCGGTAGTCAAGTAAAACAAGCTGGTCAGAGCCTAGTACCAGAGCGATTGAGATTCGACTTTACTTTTGATCGCAAACTTGACCCGAAAGAAATTCGTAAAGTAGAAAAAATTGTTAACCAGCAAATCCAAAAAGGCCTCTCGGTAACAAAAGTGGAAACTACATTCCACGAGGCAGTTAAGCAAGGAGCTATTGCTTTATTTAGAGACAAATACAAAGAAGTTGACCAGGTGACGATGTACAAAATTAATAACTTTTCTAAAGAGCTCTGTGGCGGACCCCATGTTGCTAATACATCAGAATTAGGGTATTTTAAAATTATTAAAGAAGAAAGTGTTGGGAAAGGAATAAGAAGGATAAAGGCAACACTGGAGAAAAAATGAAGCTACCTATTCTCTCTAAATTATTTAAACCACGCCAACCAGAGCCCTTCATGATGCTAGACTTAGGGACAACCACCGTCAAGGCTGGCATCTTCCGTCTTTTAAATGACCCCGAACCAGGCGACCCTACCTTCAGTAACACCCCCAAGATAGAAGTTCTCGCACTCAGCCAACAAAGGCACGGGCAAGCTAGCTTCCTTGGTTCCAAAATCCAACAACCTGATGCCGTTTTGGAGGCTTGTTCCCTGGCGATCGAAAAGGCAAATTTGGAAGCTAGTATTATGCCACAACAAACGACTCTTCTAGCCGGGGGTTTCACTAAAACCGTAAACACAAAAATTAAACTGCAACGCGCCGAAGTAGAAACCCCTGTGACAGAGTCCGAACTCAACAAAATTTTCCGGAAAATCGAAGAGCGTACAGCCGAGCGTTCACTCATTAAAGCTTCTCAGCTCTTCCGGGCCCCACCAGAAAGCCTTCAACGCCTCAGTACCGAGGCAATAGAATTCCGACTAGATGGAAAAAAACTTTCCTCGCCTATTGATTTCGGAGGTGAAGAACTCAAAATCTCATTAAAGGAGACTTTCTGTCTTCAAGAAACACATAAAACCCTATCTCAACTGGGTGACACCCTTGGTTTACGAATATCACAAATCAGAGACCCTATTTTTGCCCCACTAAACTTCCTGAAAGATGAATTTGCAAGAGGGATCTTAATAGATATCGGTGGCAAACTAACCGAAGTAGCGTTATTCAGTGAAGGTGAAATCCTTGGCGGCTACACTTTTAACTGGGGAGGCTACCATTTCACCTGGAATCTAATGAGACACCTTGACCTCAATTTCGATAATGCTGACAATCTTAAGATTGCCGCGAGTCAAAGAAAACTGAATGATGAGAAACAACAAGGAGTGGATCGCTTAACACAACCGTGGTTGGATATCTTAATGACTGGTATTGCCGCGTGTTTAAAACAAATGAATTACTCCTCAAGTTTTCCGGAAAACTTTTTTATCTATGGCGGTGGATTACAAATCCCAAATTTAAAATCGGCGTTTATTGCTTATCCATGGACTAAAAACTTATCCTTTAGCACATTCCCAAAACCAAGGTTCCTTGAACTTTCTGAAATACCAAACATAAGTGGGGAAATTAGTAAAATCAATGAGCCGGCATTTGTTTCGTTAGTAAGTGCAGCTCTGGGATCAACGGAAGTTTATTAAACCCCTCGACAAGCTCGGGGTTAATTCGGCTAACCCCGCTTAGCGGGGAGCCTCATTAAAATGACCGACCTAACTTTTACTGAACAAGACAACCTAGCCCTAATATTAGAAAGAATAACCCAAGAGGATTCTACCGAGCTTAACATTATCCTCGAGACAAATTCCGAAGCTACCCAATCGCCTATCAACGAAGAAATCATAAGGTATTGGGCGGCAAAACAGGGAAAAACTGTCCAGGTCAGAAGTAGTCAAGATCCCTCGCCCGGCACGGATCCTACTCCATCCTCACCCGCAACAACACTGAGCGCAGTTAAGGAGCGTTTAACACGCCAACCAGAAAAGTCTGCTCGTAATTTAAAACAAAAGAAACGCTTCACCCCGCTGAGAATATTCTTAATCTCCACAGCAGGCTTTGCTGCCTTCTTTCTCTCTGCCATTGCCTTTGTTTATTACTACCTTCCTCGGGCTACCGTTACTTTATATGTCCAAGAATCGGAATTAAATCAACAGGAGAGTGTTACTGTTGATCCCCAAATTGCCGAAGTTGACTACAATAATTTAAAAATCCCCGGCACAGCAGTTGAAGCTCAGGACACCCAGAGTAGAGAATTCAAAGCAACCGGAGAAAAAATCACTGGCGAAAAAGCAACGGGAAATATCACTTTAGTTAATATGACTCCTGCAGCTGTTTCACTTAAAATCGGAACAGTAGTTAGTCACACTACCGAAGCCGGCACAACACTAAGTTTTACTCTACTGGAAGAGGCAACTATTGCCCCGAGAGATGAAGTTTTCCTCGACCGAGGGGTTCAATATAATTGGGGCATCACCGAGAATATAAGTGTGATCGCCACCGAAATTGGAGAAGCATTCAACCTCCCTCAAACAACCAGCTTTGGCGTCGACAGCTATACCACTGACAAAGTGACTGCTGTTAGTGAAAACGATTTCACTGGTGGATTAACAACAAAACTAACAATTGTTACCGCAGCTGATCAAAACCAAGCACGTGACGAGTTAGCCGCACAAATTTCAACAAAAAACGCAGAGAATCTGCGAAACAACTTAGATGAGAACCAGCAACTGTTAACTGAAACCGTTATGGATAGAATTCTAGAATCCAGCTATAGTCACCAAGTAGAATCTGAAACCGAGGAGTTCACCGCCACTATAAGTGTCAAGTCATCGGCCACCACCTTCGACCGCTCGAATATTGAAGCTCTCTTAATGAAAAACCTCACCGCAAACATTCCACAAGGATTCACTCTCCCAAACAATGACAGCACTGTAACAGTAGAAGCAATTAATGTAAGTGAGAAAGGTAAAATATCTCTTATAGGCACTATCCGCGCAACGGTTATTCCTCAAATTAATCAAGAAGAGATCAAAACTTCTCTCAAGTCTTTAAATCCCAGTCAGGCAGAAACTTATATCCGTAATCTTGAGAGGATTAGTGGGTACAAAGTCGATCTCTGGCCACAATTACCCAGTTTATTACAGAGACTACCACATCGTATCTCACGGATAACAATCAAAATTGAAGTAAAACAAGAATGACCAAAAAGAAAAAAGACTTCCGCCAAGAGAATATTTACCTAAAACAGCGAATTGAAAAGCTTAAATCACAACTCAACAACCTGTCGCCGAAGAAATCGGAATCCCAAGAACCTGCTCGCGACGCTGAGTCTGGTCAAAGGCTCTCTAAAGAAACAAAAAGCGGGTGGGAAAACTACGATCCAAGTTTTTTATCTAATGACTTTAAAAGAAGCCTCTTGCTTACGATTATTGTGATCTCTGCTTTACTCTTGCTGCGGCGTTGGGGAGACCCACTCTTCCAATACCTGCCCACCTAGTTCAACGTTAAACAACTCCAGTTGTCTAGTTGTCGCTCGCCGAGGCACCCCCGAACCATCGCGTAATAACCACCACTGCTGTCCCCAAAGTACCACTATTACAACAAGTAATAAAATTATCGTGAGAGATAGTATCTTGGACAAAATCGCCAGTTTTTTCATTTCCAAAAAAATCGCCCGGTAATACCAAAGATCAGTGATTCGCCGGACTCTCCTTTCCTTAACCTTAGATCAGTAAGCTGAATCTCTCTACGTTCCTCCTCCATGCCAACTAGAAATGACTTAAACTCTGGATAACTACCATCACCCGTAACCGAAAAGATCATCGACTTTACCCCTTCTGTTATCGAATTTTCGACGTCTTTTCTCTGATAGACCGGGGCAGTAGCATCATAGCGAAAGTCTTCTAAGGAAAGCTCACTATTCGTTGCGTCAGCAATCAGGTTAGTCACTACCCCTAATACTAACGGCTCGCCCGGTAAATACTGTTCACTTATATCCAGCAACTCAGAATAAGTCGGATATTTATCTCCGAGTAATTTTATGCGGTCCAGTTTATACTCCAAGGCTTCTTTTTCCTCAACAATTTCCTCAGCTAACCCACTTACTTCCAAAACGCGTCGAATATTTGGGTACACTACAAACAACAAGAGCACCAATGCCAAGACTATCCTTAAACTAATACTCAGCCAGCCCTTCCATGACTTATGTCTAAATCCGTTTACATTAACCATATCTTGCCAAGCTAGTCTTTAACTAGCTTAAATGTAATTGCAAACTCGACTGCTCCGCCTGCACTTTTCCTCGTTAACCCCGCTAGTAACGCCTCGTCAACCTGCTCTTGTTCTTGTAATCGATTCAGGAAACGGAAAACAGACAGATAGTTATAAGTTTGCCCACGAATGTTTAAAACATCACCCAGTTGGATGCTATCCAGATAAATATCAACGGGTAATGACTGCTCAATAGCGCTCAAGAGCTCTGGTGTTACATTATTTGCTTTCCGCAACTCTTCGATAAGCTTCACATTCTCCCCAAGAAGGCGTAATTGTCTCTCTGTTTCCGAATACGATTCCAGCTCCCCAATTACTAGCTCCAATGCCTGAGCCTTTCGGTGGAGATCCCTCTCTGCATTTGCCTTAATAATTATCGTTGTCAAGGCAATAATTTGCACAACAACAAGGAATATACTCACTCCAGACACAACCCGCAGATAACGTTCTGCTACCGTCTTTCGCCTCTCAATTTCCTCAGGTGGCAAAAGCTGTATCTCATTGGGTAACTCTTTCCTTTCCTCAGGCATAATTAAAATCTGTCCTCCCTCCCAACTATACCGCAAACACTAAAAGATAATCAACCCCAACCTCTCCGCCGGTAACATAATGCCTCACTAATACACTCCGGTGCAATTTCCGATGAACCGTTTAGGTCCGCGATTGTTCGTGCTACTTTTAAAACCTTGTGATAACCACGCGCTGTTAGTCTAAAACGAGCATATGCCTGCTTTAACAATTCGCGCCCCTGATTATCAGGTTCACAATAAACCCTTATTTCTTTTGGCCCAATATTAGCATTACAGACTAAACTCGGACCATTACTGAACCTCTTTTTTTGTAAATCACGCGCCAGCTGTACTTGTTCTCTGGCAACTGCCGAAGTCAACGTCTGCCGCCCGCGCCCTTCGGTTAACGCCTGACTCAACTTTTCCCGCTCTACCTCCGGCACTGTTAGATAAAGATCAAAACGATCAAGCATTGGGCCACTAACTCTCTTTTGATAACGGTCAACTTGATACGAAGTGCATCGACAAACGCCCCGCTGACTCCCTAAATACCCACAGTAACAAGGATTAGACGCTGCTACCAGCATGAACTGCGCCGGAAAAGTTGTCGAAGTGAGCGCACGGCTTACAGTAACTTTTCCATCCTCCATCGGCTGCCTTAAACTCTCCAATACATGCCGTGGGAACTCAGCGAATTCATCCAGAAATAACACTCCTCGATGGGCCAGTGAGATCTCCCCTGGCTTCGGACGGCTGCCACCACCAATAAGACCAATTCTGGAAGTGGTATGATGTGGAGTTCTAAATGGTCTTTGTAATATTAGCGCTTCACCGTGGGGTAGATTTCCCGATACCGAATAAATCTGGGTTGCCTCTAGCATTTCCTCCTCAGTTAAAGAGGGAAGAATTGACGGCAAAGCGCGCGCTAGTAGTGTTTTCCCTGCTCCGGGAGGCCCCATCATAAAAAGGTTATGCCCACCCGCGGCAGCAATTATTAACGCTCTTTTAGCTTGCTCCTGCCCACTTATATCTGCCAAGTCAAACTCAGAGTCCCTTAATTTGTTAGCAAAACTCTGAACATCTACCGGATCGTGAGGTTCAATCGGCTTCACATCTCCAAGGTGGTAGAACAACTCCCTTAGAGAATTTATCGGCATCACCTTTATCCCTTTAACTACCGCTGCTTCTGGAGCATTAACCGCCGGCAGAAACACCTGTTCGAATCCAGCTTCTCTGGCCCAGAGAGTAAGCGGAAGGGCTCCGGTGATGGAACGCAAATCGCCTTCTAAAGATAGCTCACCCCAAAAAACGCTCTTTTCAAGCTCGGCGGAAAGCGGTAATTGCCCCGACGCAATTAATATCCCTAGTGCAATCGGCAAATCAAAAGCGCTGCCCTCTTTAGGCAAATCAGCAGGAGCTAAATTCACAGTCAAACGATATTTAGGGAAATCAGCTTTGGAGTTTATTATTGCGCTCCGAACCCGATCCCGCGCTTCATTCACCGCCTTATCGGGTAAACCAACAATCTTAAACGAGGGGAATCCTTTCTTGGCTAAGTCAACTTCCACATCCACCCGCTTCCCTTCTAGGCCGAGTATGGTACCGGAGTATATCTTAGCTAACATGAGATAAGTCCATGATAGCCCAATTGCGTTTTATAAGCAATCTTTTACCCATTCTCACACCTTAATACTACTTTTACACCAACGCCGCGAAAGTATCTATTCTGGCCCTATAACTGAAGAGAATACTTCATATTAAGACTTGAGGTTATTTTCCCAATTTCAAGAAGCAATTCTGGCGTACTCTTATCAATGAAAAGCGCGAAGTTTATATCTGGACGAGCTTTTGAATAATCGCCTCGGGCATAACTGCCGGTAATCCCAATTCCTTCTACTCCTACCTTGCCGAGCTTTTTCCAAACCAAATTACAAAAGTCGTCAGCAAAGTTCTTTGTAATCTTTCCTATCTCCATATTTATTATTCTACCAAAACACTGTCGAATTCAACCAGTTTTTAAACACCCGGCATTTTAAGACGCCTCAAAATTCACGGAACAGATCAGGCTTGGTATAACATAGTATTGCCTTTGGCTCTCTGGCATCCGGTTCACGGACAATATGAGTTAATGAAAGACCATATCTGTCCGATAACGTATCTACTACCATCTGTATTACTTCTAATTTTTGATCTTTCGACAGACTTTCGAGCGCCTCATCACGCAAGGCCGTATATTCTAAAGAGTAAGCCCCCAACTCCTCATTGTACGAAGAACTAAGAGCTTGCATCTTATCCATTACATCTTCTTGAGATTCACCTTGCACCTCATGCAAATAATAAAACATCATCCACTGTTCCACTACTCCTGTGCTTAGTGGATAGATACGCAACTCACCACCTGGGCGTAGGACACGTATTGCTTCGGGTATACCTAGAAATCCAACTGATCCTCGTGCCACAACAAGATCAAATGACTCATCGGCAAAGGGCATCTCAAGTGCGTCGGCTTGTACAGATCGTTGGCGTATCTCGCCTGGCAATGGAGACCATTCACCTCGCCGTGGATCAATATCAAGGGATGTAACCTCGGTATCTATACCTTGTTCCCGGGCCGCCTTTGTAATAAAAGACTCTCCCGAACCAACATCTAATACATTACCTATCAGGTCTTCCCAACCCAAACCAAGGTCCTCCAATTGCGACTCCGCCCGTTGCTGTATCTCACCCCAGGACTCGGTTTCTGGCGGGTTTGATTCTGGAGCCCTCCTAGTCTGCATAACAACAGTATACTTTAGCATCGATGACCTGGAAAGTCCTATTTTCACTAATTTAAATTGGTGCAATAAGGAAGCCAATCTTACTTGGCCAGTTCGCAAGACGACTTTGGGAACTGGCAAGTCTCGGATTTACATGAAGGCGGGCGGGCCATAAAAATAAATTAACGGATAGGAAGATAAATTTCAAAAAACTGCTCCACTGGATCTTCGCTGACTTTGCGGTATATTTCAAAATCAGGAACATCTTTTCTAATTTTTATTTTTTTTATCATGCAGTATTTTTCAAGTTCTTTCCAGAATAAGGAAAGTAAACTTCCTGAACCATTGTAGGTGTGGGTTATAACTTTTCCGGGGCTAAAAGTCATGCGTTTAACAGTATCTTTATGTTTCTCACCTATCTTCATGTCCTTTTTTACAAGCGCTCCAATTTTAATCTTGCTTTTCTTGGGTTGATAGGTAGGGTTCTCAAAGATGGCTAGAGTTGTAAACTCTTTCCCCCTATTATCAAACATCTCGATAAACTCTTTGCAGTACTCCGCGATTTTAACGTAGGGTCCGATTTTTTCAATGTAATAAACATCAAATGGTTCAATTGTCTTTATTTCCGGGTTGACCATTGTCCCATTGTTATTTATGTTGTTTGAGAATTTCTCGAGACTATCTAAATTAAATTCAAGCTTCTTTATTTGATTTCTTATTTGAGATTTTTTTTCGTTAAAGAGTTGAGTCAGATTACCCTTATTTTTGAGATGAAGCCTAATTTCATCCAATGAAACACCTAGGGTAGTAAGGAGAAGTATTTTTTGGTAGTCAAGCACCTGATCTTCTAAATAATATCTATAACCCTTATTATTAACTTCCACGGGTTCAAGAATGTTTTTCTCATCATAAAAGAGAATAGTTCGCTTAGTGGTACTTGCAAGCTTGGCTAATTCACCCGCTGTTAAGTAATTATTCATGATACTTGACTATGACGTAACGTAATAGCTTATTATAGTCCCGTGGTAGAGAAATGTCAATCTTATGAACACTATTAATATTAAAGGGGCCAGAGAGAACAACCTGAAAAACATTGATGTCGTTATCCCTAGAAACCGGGTTGTCTGTTTTGTGGGCGTGTCGGGTTCCGGCAAGTCAACAATAGCCTTCGACATTATTGCCCGTGAAAGCGAAAGGCAGTATTTCGAGTCATTAAGTACTTATGCCAGAAGATATCTAAGCAAAAATAACAAGCCAGATATCGATTCAATATCTGGAATTTCATCAACTGTAAAAATTAGCCAAGCCAGAGTTCGCAGTAATCCCCGATCAACAGTTGGGACATTGACCGAAAGTTATAACTATTTGAGGCTACTCTTCTCTAGGGTGGGTTTACCTACGATGGATTCAACCTACTTCTCCTTTAATCATCCATTTGGAGCATGTCCACAATGTAAGGGATTAGGAAGATCTGTTGAAGTAAATCTAGATAAGATACTTGATGTAAATAAGAGTTTAAATGAAGGAGCATTGAAACCTGGTGAGTGGTACGTAGGCGGACGACAGTGGAGCATCATCGGATCAAGTGGTTACTTTGACATGGATAAAAAGATAAAAGATTATTGCCAAGAAGAACTTGATAAGTTGTTAAATGCCAAACCGGTTTTGTTGGATAGCCAGGGCGCATTTATAGTAAATAAGTGGACATACCAGGGAATTGTTTATCGGATAATGCACAGAAACACTAAGGTGCATCGGGGCCCCTCCAAAAGTGATTTAAAATATTTTGACTTTATTGACTGCCCCGCTTGTAAGGGTGGAAAGCTCAACGCCCAAGCATTATCGGTAAGGGTAAATGGCAAAAGTATTGGTGAGGTTGCAAATATGCCATTAACTGACTGCTTAGAATTTATAAAGAATGTAGGTCATCCCCATGCCGAGGTAATAAAGCCTCGTTTAACAGAGCAATTAGAACATCTTGTTAACGCAGGTGTCGGATATTTATCTCTTAACCGATCGGCAGATACTTTATCGGGAGGAGAAGCACAGCGAGTAAAAATGGCAAGACAGTTAGGTTGTGATTTAATTGAAACTATTTATGTGTTGGATGAACCTACGGCCGGCCTTCACCCCAAAGATGTCGCTGGGGTGGTTAATAATTTAAAAAGTTTATGCAAGAACAGCAACACGATATTGGTGGTTGAACATGATGAGGCAATAATAAAAAGCTCGGATCACATTGTTGAAATTGGACCCGGGGGCGGCAAGGAGGGGGGAAGGGTTATTGCTCAAGGAGTACTAAATGAGATTGTCAACAACCCTAAATCCGTAACAGCAAAGTATTTAGTAAATAGTGAAAGAAAGGATTTAAAAGATAAAGTTAGAACACCCATAGATCATTTAAAAATTGTCAACGCAACAAAGCACAACCTGAAAAATCTGAATGTGAAAATCCCCTGCGGAGTATTGGTAGCACTAACTGGAGTATCAGGGTCGGGTAAAAGCTCTTTGGTTGAAGAAATTATTGCTCAACACGGTGAAAGGATAACGGCTATGGATCAAAAGCAAATTGGCAACACCAAAAGGGGTTGCATTGCCACATATATTGGTGCATTTGATGAAATAAGAAAAATATTTGCCAAAAGTACGAATATGAGCGTAGGTTTATTTAGTTTTAACTCAAAGGGTGGATGTGCGAATTGCAAGGGTGTTGGCTACATTAACATGGATATGAACTTTTTAGGTAATGTGAAGATACGCTGTGACAAGTGTGGCGGCACTAGATATAAAGAAAAAGTTCTCAGATACAGACATAAGGGTAGAAACATCGCACAAATCTTAGAAATGACGGCACGGGAAGTAAAGGGATTTTTTGAAGACAAAAAAATTATAGACGCAATGGACTTATTAATTAATGTTGGGCTCGATTATATTGAAATGGGACAAACCTTAGACACCCTTTCGGGTGGCGAGTCTCAAAGACTTAAACTTGCAAGTAGGCTTCAGAAGGAAAATGAGTTTTATATTCTAGATGAACCAACTTCGGGTCTCCACTTCGCAGATCTCGATAAATTAATGAGGCTATTAAATAAGTTAGTGGATAATGGCAACACAGTACTTATTGTTGAACACAACTTAGACGTAATCCGGCAAGCGGACTGGATTATTGACTTAGGGCCAGGGGGTGGAGATAAAGGTGGTCGAATTGTTGCGCAAGGAACACCAGAGGATATTTGTAATAGTAACAACTCCCATACAGGTAGATACCTCAAAGAATTTGTTAACCAAACACCTAGTGTTTGACAAGGGCCATGTGACGGCAAATCCTGGGCTCGCCGCGTTGAATGGGGGAACGGAGGACGGAAGGATCGTCCTTTCATTAATGGGTTTTTAGAACATCCGTCCTTAGAAAACTTAGATAGGGTGTACTCTACAAAGTAAAAAGTATAGGAAGCTGGATTAAAATGCTAGAATAATAATCCCCTTATTCTTTTCAATAGCTTTACGTAAAATCTCCAACATAAAATGTTTATAATTGTTAATTACGTCATCATCAAAATTATATTTCTCGAGAAAACCCTTGAGGGTAATGCTTTCTTCTAGTGTTATAAATCCAATATATGGTTCATAAGTTTCCCAATCTAAGTTTGTCTTTTCCACAGACCCGATTTTGTTAAGTATTTCGATCGTTTTACTTACTTCTTCAAGCTGGGAATCATCATCAAGATCAATGAGATCTAGTTCTAATTGCTCAGACAAAACAGTAGCAAAATTTGCTGGTACGTCTGCTGATGGATAGTAGGCTAATGCGGTGAACGAGTCATCAATATTAAAATCAAAATTCTCGTCGGTACATTCCATAACCAGCTCATATAAATTGTCTTTACGCTCTTTTTGATCTTCGAATTGTTTGGAGTCGAAAAGTTTTGGGTAGAAGTGCACTGACATGCTTCTATTGTAACATTTTTTCGTTAAGGGCCACCCCTAGTACGGCTCTGTATTAGGTCAAGATAGCTCTGTGGGAGGACGGTCCCTTCATTAACTAGCAAGAGGCCATCTGGAGGAACAGCTCCTTCATTTCCCTACGAGTTCGAATCAATATGGGCTTGTTATGATGGGAGAGGAGTAAGCCAGATTCTGTTTATCCCGACCTGCCTGCCGACGGGCAGGCCTAAAGTCGAGACTGTCTATCATCTATCTAATGCCTTCGTCTTCGGCACTCGGCAGGCGACCTCTCCTCCGACCTGTCTGCCGACTGGCAGACTTAAAGTCGAGAGCTCGTGCCATCCGGAAGTTGCTACAGGGAGGATTGCACGTTTCACTCTAATTTCATATCACAAGGACTTAGAAATTAGTTACGTCACTGTGGCTCTTCCTGAAGGTTGTTTCCCTCAAGATGACTTTTCCCTTTCGGGATTAGCCCACTCGGTGTTACCACGAACGCCTTGCAGCGCCCACCCTGCCTTATGTAGTCTGGACTTTCCTCCCACGACCCAAAGGTCGGGGCGATAGACCTCTCTCCCACCTCAACAAACCCACTTTTCCAATATTTAAGCCCAACAAAGCCCTAAACCATTCATATTCTACCACAGAAGAGAGGGTTTTTTCAAACCCCGAGAAGCAGTTAATGGCCCGGCTGATATAATATAGTAATCTCTCGAGCACTAATGTCAATTTACCAAGTTAAATCACTCTCAACTAACTCCAAAATCGCGTGGAATAAATTTATTAGTCACCATCCTTACAACAGTCCCTTACAACTCTGGGAATGGGGAGAAGTTAAAACATCAGTTGTTTGGCAGCCCATTCACTTAGGAGTCTTTTACCGTAAAAAACTCGTCGCTGGAGCACAAATTCTCAAACGAACTTTACCATTCGGACTCTCAATGCTTTACTGTCCCCGAGGGCCAGTACTAAATTGGCAAGATCCAAAAGCACCCACCATCCTAAAAAACTTACTCGAATATATCAAAGAAAAATATTCTTCTTCGCGAACATTATTCTGCCGCATAGAACCCCAAATTGATTCCAGTTACCAGTTATCAGTTACCGGCCCCCTGTCACTACATCCCTATTTTAAATCTATTCAACCTTCCCATACTTCAATAATCGATTTAACCCAAAAACTAGAAGACCTTATTTACCATATGGATAAAGATACCCGTTATGGCATCCGCCGCGCCGCCCGTGAAGGTGTAAGGGTAATCAAAGATCAAGGAAAAAACAAAGAACTATGGAAAATATTCTACGAGAAATATCAACAAACGGCAGAAAAAGGTTTCTCGCCGAGATCTTGGAGACAATTCGAAAAAGTCTTCCAACTGATGGCGCCAAGTAAGCAAGCTGAACTTTATCTCTCTTTCCTCCCCCCGCAAATCAAAAGACAACAGAGCGAACTCCCCTCAGTGCTTGTTGATAGCTTTCCTGCCGGCTCTAGGGTTATTGCCGCCGCCGCTATTCTTAAAACACAAAATATGGGTTGTTACCTGTGGGGAGCTTCTGATATAAGCCCAGAAACAAAGAACTTATATGCCCCCTATATTCTACAATGGGAAATCATGCAATCTTTAAAACGAGAGAATGTTAAAGAATATGACCTCTGGGGAATTGCTCCCACCGACAACCCCAAACACGCTTGGAGCGGACACACATTATTTAAGAAAGGTTTTAGTGGAAAGCGAGTTAGCTATATCGGTTGTCTTGATCTGCCTTTATCTCCACTCTATTACTTTTACCGCGGGATAGACTACACGCGCCAAAAAATTTTCCAGCCCGATCTTATTGAAGGACGCACTAGGTAATCATCCCTCTCAGCATCTCAATTAACCTCGTATACATACGTAGGTTATGAATAGTGGCCAACCTCCAGGACAGTGAATCTTCAATACGGAACAAGTGATGTAGGTAAGCCCGAGAATAATTTTGGCAAGTATAACAATCACAATGCTCACTAATCGGACTATTGTCACGAACATACTTTTCACGAAGAATATACAGGTAGCTATGAAGCCGCTTTAGGCTCAAAATATCAACTTTTTCCGGATCCTCAGAAAAAACGTACAAGCGCCGGTGTCGCGCATCGCGGGTAGGTAAAACGCAATCAAAAATATTGTAGCCAAAACGAAAGCACTCCAGTATATTCTGCGGGCTACCAACACCCAGAGCAAAACGGGGCAGGTTTTCTGGTGACAACGAGGCCGTAAAACTGGCTATCTCCACATCCAAATTACCATCTTTATCTAGCGGCCAGCCGCCGAACCCGTAACCGTCAAATCCTATCTCCAATAATCCCCGTGCACACTTTTCCCGCATTGCCTTGTTATCACCACCTTGGATTACGCCAATCAGTATCGGGCGACTGGCATTATCCAGTTTCCGCTGCGCCACTTGCTTTAAAAACTCATCTTTACATCTTTTCCCCCACTCGATTGTTCGTTTTACACTAATCTCTATCTCGTCTTCTTTAGCACGCGGGTCCGTGAAATCATCCAGACATACCAAGATATCTGCTCCTAAACTAAACTGCACTTCAATCGATTTTTCCGGCGTAAATACATATTTCTTTTTCTTCCTTGTCCCCCGATGAAAAACAACCCCTCTGTCAGTAATGCTTCCTATCGACCTGTTCCGCTGAATTAACGACATTATTTGGAAACCACCAGAATCCGAAGCTACCCAGCCATCCCAATTCATTAACAACTTTACCCCACCCAGTTGTTCTATTACTGTCGTTCCCGGCTGAGCCATTAGATGATAGGTATTCACCACCACCCCTTCAACGCCTGTCCGCCTTAAATCATGCGTGTCTATACTTCTGATCACTGCCCTTGTGGCATCGGGGAAAAAGACCGGAAACTCCAACACCTTGCCCTTTATTGGATATTCTTTAAGATAATTCATAAGCTCGCTCCTAAGTATTGTACCTCAAAATACCAACGGGAAAAGACAGGTAGGTTATGTAGTAACTGTTCGGGGCTAAAGACACCGATCCTCACCGATCCACTTCCAACCCCATAGTTTTTGTTCCGTCTAGTATTGTTTCCCAGACAACACGATTATTATCTGCATCAATTAACCCTCCATTCACACTCTTCCCTTTAAGAAATACGGGCAAGTTTATGATTAAATTAAACGATTCACCCATAATGCCTGGCTGATTTTTAACTGTAAGCCGGTAACCCGTTTTCTTCGAAAATCCAATTTCCCAGGGTAAACTGTACTTTAAAATAACCTCTTTAGTTGAGTTAACCGGGACATCTACTATAGCTCCAAACACCTTCTTATTGAACTCCGTATATTTCTCAACTTCACCAGCAAAACCGGCTGCTTCAATAAACACCGCGTACTCTGGCACATACACTCGTAGATAATTTTTGTAATCCCCGCCCGGCCAGGTACCAGAGTCACCCCGATGCACCCAGGAAATAGTCAAAACGCCCGTCAGATTACCATCACGATCCACGTCTAAACGATAATCTGTCGACCGCTCAATCCAAAAGTTTGCCTTATTACCGCCAACGTTGGAATCCACTACGGCAATATAGTCTTCCTCTTTTTCAACCGCCGCTATACGCCCACTCCAACCCAATTGATTAAACACTGTTTGTAAATCCTCGGAAGAGGAATACAACATCACACTCCCGTCCTCAAGATTCTCCAACAATACCCCCAGCGCGGAAGCACATTGGGTATTGTCTGCCTGAAGGAGTTTGGCTATTAAGTCCTGGGATAAAGCTGTCAGAAAGCTTTTTTTCTGATCGGAGCCGGGCTGAAACCCAACCTCACTATATAGTTCTGCCTTTTCGAACAAGTTTTCCCCCGAAATAGTCTCTTGGTAATCAGCCAAGTTAACCGGACCAACTTTATCTAGCAACTGGCCAATCGTGTACAGATTAAGACCGACTACCAAATCTACTTCTTCTCCAACCGCTTGCTGATAGAGATCAATTATTTTCTGCGCACTAGTTGGAAAATGTGGCCACCAATTAGCATCACGAATACCAAGATTCTCCACTTTAAAATTATCCTTTATCGGCTTCGGGGCCGGCTCTGTATCTTGCAACTGACCATCCGGATTATAAATATCATCCACCTTTAATTCCATCAACTTGCCCTGTTCAAAGGTAAAAGTGGCGTAACTACCAATAAAACCCCCTGTGGCTCGCAGTTCACTACTGTTTTGAAGCAAAACAAAATAACTTTGTTGTTGCGGAATCCCTAACAATTGAGGCAAGTATTCGAACAATGCCTCTGCCTGAGACAAATAGCTACTTATTTCTGTAAGCATTTCTTCCCCCCTTATCTTATATCCACTAAGGCTAGATGGAAGCACTACAGCATCCACTGAACTCAGCTCCGCCCTTGCCAGCGAAAACCGCTTTTGCGCAGATTCAAAATCGACCAATATTTTTTTGGTCGAAGACTGTACTTTCTCTGAAATCGCCGATTCTTCCCCTCCCAATGCTGGCGACGCTGACTGGATTGCTGCGAATAGTAACTCTCCTTCCTGCAGGGCCTGGATCAACACATCTCCGCCTTCACCAGCGAAAGATGCAACCGACAGTAATTTGTGTAACGACTCACAGATTGGCTGTTTACCCATTAGACGACAAAACCATTCGACACTCGAAAGACTCCGATCAAAAAGGGCAATGTCCTTCTGTAAAACACCTAACCGCCCTGCACTCACTTCAAGATTTCCTTCCAGAAGTGATTGCTGTAACGCTCTTACTTCCCGCAAACTCTGCCAGCCCCAGAAAAATGGTTTAATTAAGGGTAGCAGCACGAAACTGAATAGAATTAGAATCGCGCTAACAACAAGGGCTATGCCCTTCCATTTTTTCTTGCGATACGATATATGAACACTGCTTAGGCTTTCCTGCGGCACATCCAGAGAAGAACCACTCCCCGGAACAACTTCTTCCTGACGCTTCAAAGCAAGCCATCCCCGCGCCCCCTTATCTTTTCCCGCTTCCTTTTCCGTACCCGGCACAGATGTTTTACTATCATCATCAACATCCGTACGCTCCTTCTCAATCATCGACTTTAGGCCAAACATAATCCTGTCCTTAACTGGCGGTTGCGGTAATGCCCCTCCTACATCACTAGGCTGTATCTCGGGCTGTTCAAGTCTATCTTCTACTACTTCTTTAGCCGCCTGGTACTGCATATAATCCCTTTGGGTTTCGGTCGAACTACTGGCCGCCATCTTCTGGGGCACAGAAAAACTATCGACCGACCGTAAATCTGGATAATCACGGAAATAAGCCAAGGTCAATCCAAGCCCCTCCTCAAGATTTACCTTCGCACCCCAGTATAAATCGTGTTGACTACGCGACAAATCCACTCGCGACGAAGGGAAAGCAATCCCTTCCTTCACTATCCCCTCAATCCGTACCTTGCCCTTAGCAGATAGACGCACAAGAGTATGTGCAATGTCTACCAGGTTAACCTCCTGAGGGTTAACAAAATAGAAAATTCCTTGCTTTACCAAATCCGACTGAGCAAAAATTAACTTCACCAATCCATACACAACATCGCTAACATAAGTAAGGTAATAATTTGAGGTACCACTCGTCAAAACCACTAAGTCCTCTCCTAACAGTGCCGGGCGCAAAAGTTCACTAAAAGCAGTCCCTCGATCCAGCCTCATCCATGGACCGTAAACTTCGGATAATCGGGCAACACGAACATCAGCACCATACAATTGGACATATTCCTGACACAGACTCTCGGCATAACGCTTCGCTTCCGCGTACGTGAGCTTATTCGCCATACCCTCACCGTTAAAGTAGTGGCTTAAGCTGGTCGAAGATGCTAAACCCTGGTAAATATCAATCGTAGATGTAAACACAAACGGCGCCTTTTTATCTATACTAAAGTCAAGTAGATTCTTAACGCCAAACGAATTGGAAAGCAACTCATTCAATTGTAGATGTCCCTGGCTCGTACAAGTTTCAATGTTGGCTAAATGGATAACATGAGATACCTCCTCTTTATACAAGGCGGCGGGGAGGGGCTGGTTAATATCTGCTTGGAAAAAACTGAATCTCGGATTGCGGCAGAGACCCTGTACTAGACCTTCGGATCCAGTAATAAAATTATCAATTCCAATAACGCGGACATCAGAGGTTAACAACGAATCGGCTAAATGATAGCCAACAAAATTACCAACTCCGGCAATTAAAACACTTGCAGTAGAAAAATTTATTTCGGACCTTATCGTATTTTCCATGGGCAGTTTAATGAGGCTCAGAAAACTCGAGCGTAACCCCGTCAGACAGGGCGTAGTGAAGAGTTTTCAGTTAGCCGAAATAACATACTCTCTCAGCCAAACCCAAACACAAACTATAATAATTCCGGCACCGGCAGCAACTAATGCATTTAACAATCGCCGTGGCCTAACCGTTTCCGTCAATAGCCCCTCAGTTAACAAGCCAATCTTAGTCTCACCACCACCAAGCTGGTTCAGTGATTTCGTACTTGTATCAACAGCTTGGACCAAGGCAGTTAATATCTGTTTTGCCTCGTCGGTACTGCCAAACGTAACTACCACCTGAACAAGTTGTGGAGCAACTTTCGTCGCACTGACAGAATTTTGCAATTGCCGCTGCCTATCTTCAGAAACTGATTCCCAAACTATCAACCCCGCCTGCCGGATAATATCTGGACTCTCTAAAAATCCGGTAATCGTATCGGCATACTCTTGAGCCGCCTTATAAGCATAGTATCCTTCGTAGGTAAAGAACTCTCCCTGACTTTGCTCGGGAGTTCTCTGAACATAAATTGTTGCCGAAGCCTGGTACTTTAGTGGAAGATAGCTACTGCATATATAGGCAAGCACTCCCAAGGTAAATGGAACAAGAAGAACGGGCTTCCAACGCTTGCAGAAAGGGGCAAGAAAATCTTTTAATTCCATAGTCAAATAAATTTTACCACATATGCCTTCTGCGGGATGGTGAGAATAATCATTTTCCCAGCTTGGCATCCAAAACCTCATTAACAAGCCGGTCCGCCTCTTTATTGCTCTCCCGCGGCACAAACTCAAACTTCACTTCTTTAAATTCGGTCTCGAGATCTTTAACCTTTTGCCATAACTCGCGCAATAAAGCGTTCTTCACTTTATAAATTCCCGTCAGCTGTCTTTGGGCCAATTGTGAATCAACCAAAACTTTAATACTCCCCGCTTGCAGTTCCTTCGCTTTCCGCAGTGACTCAATCACCGCCAAATACTCTGCCTGATTGTTAGTTACTTTTTTCCCAACAAACTTACTGATGCTGTCGATCAATACACCGTCCCGGTAAACAACAACTCCAATCCCTCCCGGCCCTGGATTTCCCCTCGCCCCACCATCACAGAAAATTGTAAGTGCCTTCTTAATCTCTAACATTACAAAACTTATTATACCGTAAATATAGGGAAGCTTAATTTGTAATCTAGAATTGCAAATCAGGAAACCCGAAAGAACAAACTAATCCACCCCTACCCCTCCCACAAATTATCCCCTTTATGGTATTATTCAGGTATGCCCAAAGATCAAAAATCGGAGGCTGTTAAACTGGCCATTGAGCAAATTGAAAAGCAGTTCGGTAAAGGATCAATTATGCGGTTAGGGCAGGAAAGCATCGCCGAGGGTATTTCCATTATCCCTACCGGATGTATTGCTTTAGATCTCGCTCTGGGAGTTGGAGGAATCCCGCGTGGACGAATTACCGAGATTTTTGGCCCAGAAGCCTCTGGAAAAAGCACATTAATCCAGCACATCGTTGCCGAAGCGCAGAAACAAGGAGGTATAGCCGCCATCGTTGATGCCGAACACGCCCTAGACCCAACATATTCCCGCAACATTGGTGTTAACATCGACGAACTATTATTATCGCAACCAGATTCTGGCGAACAAGCCCTGGAAATCGTCGAAACACTGGTTAGATCGGGCGGAATCGATGTCGTTGCCATCGATTCAGTGGCCGCATTAGTCCCCCGAGCAGAAATCGAAGGAGAAATGGGGGACCACCATATCGGCCTACAGGCAAGGTTAATGTCACAAGCATTAAGAAAATTAGCAGGCGCAATCAACAAATCCAACACTGCTGTCATTTTCACCAACCAATTAAGAATGAAAATCGGGATTATGTTTGGCAATCCGGAAGTAACCCCAGGCGGCCGCGCCCTCAAATTCTACTCCTCGGTTAGGATAGACATCAGGCGCATCCAGTCTCTTAAACAAGGCGAGGAAGTTATCGGTTCCCGCGTACGCACAAAAATTGTCAAGAATAAAGTCGCTCCACCCTTTAGAACAGCCGAGTTCGATGTCATGTTTAACGAAGGAATATCACAGGAAGGGAGCTTACTTGATCTAGGATCCGAATTGGGCATTGTCGACAAATCTGGTGCTTGGTATTCTTATCAAGATCAAAAAATAGGCCAGGGGAAAGAAGCCGCGAGGCTATTCTTAAAAGAAAATCCTAAGATATCGGAGGAAATCAAACAAGCAATTCTGAATAGGAACCAAGTACAAGCTCCCCCGCCTAAATAAATTTTACAGCTAATTTGTCTACAATCACCGCCATCAAACAGCAAAAGCGCAACCTTCATCGCTACAATCTATTCGTTAATGGGAAATACATCGCCAGTGTCAACGAAAACACTTTAATCGAGAAAAAATATCAAGCCGGACAAGAACTTTCTCCAGACCAATTAGAACAACTATTAACGTACGAAAAAAAAGACAAGTTGCTAGAATTAGCCTTCCGGTATCTAGAATACCGCCCCCGATCAAGAAAAGAAGTCTCTCAATATCTTAAGAAAAAAACCAGCCAACAAAAACAACTTTATCAAACCCATGAGGAAGAAATCCAAATTATCGAAAAAACGCTAACTCAATTAGAAGAGCTGGATTTAATTAACGATACCAGTTTTGGGCAGTGGTGGTTAGAACAACGACAAACCGGCCGTAAACCAAAGGGTGTCTGGGCAATACGATCCGAACTCAAGCAAAAGGGTGTTGCCGATGATATTATCGAAAAAACCCTCGGTGCAGAGGGCAATACCACGGAAGTTAGCCTTGCTCTCGCCGCCCTGCAACACCACCGCCTGTTATCTCGGCAAGATTTAGATCATAGACAGTATCAAGCAAAAGCTGTACGCTACTTAGCTAGTCGCGGTTTTTCGTTTGATACCGCCAAACAAGCGGTTGACCAACTGGCGAAAGAGCGGTACAATGCGAAGATGGGAAGCGCACAAAGGAATTGAGACCGCAATTATGAACACCGACCAAGACCATCTCCAGCAAGAAAAGCAAACACTTAAACAACTCCAAGACCAATACAAAGAGCGCCTTGCAGAGCTCGCGAAAGTTTCCCAGGAACGGGCAAAAGAGCTCCTTTTATCCGAGCTAGACAAAGATCTTGCCGAAGACAAAGCAATCCGTATCCGTAAGATGGAAAAACAGCTGGAGGAAGAATCCGAGAAAAAAAGCCGCGAACTCCTGCTCTCCACTCTGCAAAGAATCGCCACCGACCACGTTGCGGAAATGACAAGTGCCACGGTAAAACTTCCGGACGAAGAGATGAAGGGTCGGATTATTGGCAAAGAAGGACGCAATATCAAAGCCTTTGAAACCGCAACCGGTGTTAACCTTGTTATCGACGAAACGCCGGAAATGGTTACCATTTCTTCCTTTGATCCCGTACGACGGGAAGTGGCCACGCAATCTTTAAAACGCCTAATTGCCGACGGCCGTATCCAACCTGCCCGAATCGAGGAAATTGTAAACCAGGTTAAAGGAGAAACTCAGAACACAATTAAGGAAGCTGGTGAAGAATTAGCGTATCGAGCAGGTGTAATTGATCTCCCAGAAGACATCACCAATCTCCTCGGCCGATTCAAATTCAGAACCTCATACGGACAAAATATGATTGAACACACACTAGAAGTAGTGAACATTGGTAAAGCACTTGCGGCCGAACTTGGAGCCAACCTGGAATTAATAAAAAAAGCCTGTCTTCTTCACGACCTCGGTAAAGCTGTCACGGCGGAGGTAGAAGGATCTCATGACAAAGTAGGAGCCGATATTGCGCGACGTCATGGCATTGAAGAGGAAATCGTCCAAACTTTTGAAGGACATCACACCGGCGAATTTCCCAATCTCGAAGCAATCATTGTCTACCTCGCCGACACCATTTCAGGAATGCGCCCTGGTGCCAGGCGTGAAGACTACGAAGCTTACGTAAACCGCGTTAGAGAACTCGAGAACATCGCCAAGTCTTTCACCGGAGTAAAAGATGCCTACGCCATCTCGGCTGGCCGAGAAGTTCGCGTGATTGTTAAGCCCGAAGAAATTATGGAAAGTGAGATGGTAAACCTCGCCCACGAACTCTCTTTAAAAATCCACCGTCAAATGAAGAATTTCCCTGGTCAAATTAAGGTAAACGTTATCCGCGAAACTAGAACTGCCGCATACGCCACCGCGCAAGTGGAATAAGTCCGAAACATAATTCTCACTAAATAATAATGAAAATCCTATTTATCGGGGACATCGTTAGCAAACTGGGCCGTGAAGCAATTAAAAAAGTCCTTCCAGGGTTAAAAAGGCAAGAAGGGATTGATCTGGCTTTTGCCAATGCCGAGAATCTTGCCGGGGGTCGAGGAGTAACCGAAAACACTCTCTACGAAATGCTCGATGCCGGAGTTGACTACTTCACCAGTGGCAACCATATCTTTCGTCAAGAAAACTGGGAAAGCCTACTGCAAGACGAAAACTTCCGATTACTCCGACCCGCCAATTACCCCTGCACTACTCCTGGTCGAGGAGTATCAATCACCCAAACCCCGCAAGGCCAACAAGTCCTGCTAATAAACCTTCTCGGAAAAACCTTCTTCAACCCTAATGTTAGCCAAACCACTCACTGCCCCTACGAAACAATAGACAACATATTACAAACTTACGCCGAAGAGTCACTGGCCGCTATCGTTATCGACTTTCATGCCGAATCCACTTCGGAGAAACTAGCCCTTGGCCTCTACACCGACGGTAAGGCCTCTATGTTTGTCGGCACACACACACATATACCAACAGCTGACGCTAGAATCCTGCCGGCTGGAACCGCCTACGTTACCGATGTGGGCATGGCAGGTCCATTAAACTCTGTCCTTGGTGTAAAGAAAGAAATCATCTGGAACCTTTACCGCTATCCTCGCCCTCAGCGATTTGAGTGGGTCAAAAATGGGAGAACTGTTTTTCAATCTGTATTGGTTAACATTAAAAGCAGAAACGCGAGCGACTCGATCACTCGCAACGATATCATTTTGGAAGATGTTGTTACATAGGCGTAAACCCCTTGACAGAATCCTATGCTTCTGATATAAGAGAATTGCTTTATTTAGAAACTAAAATGAATCACCTGCTAACCTCCTCATTTACACATACAGCAATCGCCTCAAAACCTACCCAAGCCCTTAACAATAGGATCAATTTTTCTCATCAGGCCTGCTTATTCCCGACTTTAGATCGCGGATTCAGCGGACTTCAGCCTATCCGGCAGTAATTGCTGCCGTGGCTTCATCGAGAGGGGGTGAGAGTAAATGACTAAGACAGAATTAATTGAACAAGTTGCCGAACGTACTAGTTTGACCAAATCGGCTGGTGCCAACGCAGTAAATGCTGTTATTGAGCTTATTGGTGAAGCTCTGGCTCGCGGAGACAAAGTGACCGTTACCGGTTTTGGGACTTTCCTAGTTCGACGCCGAGCCGCTAGAATGGGCAGGAACCCACAGACTGGAGAACCTCTCCACATCCCTGCTCAGAACACACCTGCTTTCCGAGCTGGTACAGCTTTGAAAGACATTGTTCGGTAATTTAATCTGACACGCAGTCCCAGTGGAAGTGGATTATCAATTAGGTGAGAACACTAGCCACTATCTAAGACTTGCAGGTCAAAGGTTACTGATAAAGAACAACCCCGACCTTGGGTCGGGGTTGTTCTTTGTTGTGTATAATAGGCATGTCCTATGCACGACGATAAAGCTAAGTTTAAACTCAACCCCGAACAGCATGCTGCCATCACTCATTCTCAGCGCCCTCTCCTCATCATTGCTGGCGCAGGAACCGGGAAAACCACCGTAATCACCGAACGCATCAAATGGCTCATCGAACAAAAAAGTGCCAAACCCTCAGAAATACTCGCCTTAACTTTTACAGAAAAGGCAGCGCAGGAGATGGAAGAAAGAGTAGACATTGCCTTGCCCATTGGTTATGTACAAACCTGGATTTCTACTTTCCATTCCTTCTGTGAACGAGTCTTGCGCCAAGAAGCTATCCATATCGGCCTCGACCCCGTTTTCCGAATATTAAGCCAGGCCGAAAACTATCTCTTTATAAAAAAACATATATTCGAGTTCAACCTACAATACTATCGACCCCTCGGTAACCCCGCCAAATTCATCTCGGGATTAATCACCCATTTTAGTCGACTGAGAAACGAAAATATCACACCGGAGGAATACTCGAAATACATCAGGAGCCTCAAGAACCGGAAAACTGTAGCCCAGAACGCAGAACCAGAAACCGGTAGCCAGAATAATGAGGAAAGGCTGCAAATTGAGAGGTTAGAGGAACTGGCAACAGCGTATAAGAAATACCAAGAATTAAAAATCCAACACAGTGTAATGGACTTCGCCGATCTCCTCTATTACACTCTAAAACTCTTTAAGACTCGCTCGAACATCTTAGTCAAATATCAGAAACAGTTTAAACACGTCCTTGTTGACGAATTCCAGGATACCAACTATATCCAAAACGAGATCGCCGTACTGCTAGCAGGAGACGATCAGAATATCACTGCAGTTTGCGACGACGATCAAAGCATTTACCGCTGGCGGGGAGCGGCAATCTATAATGTCCTCAGCTTCCAAAAACACTTCCCAAATTCAAGCCTGGTTAGCTTGATCCGCAACTATCGGTCACCGCAAATAATACTAGATCGAGCTTACCACTTCATCCAACACAACAACCCAGATCGATTAGAAACCCAAGAAAGAATCGACAAGAAACTCCGGGCGGTCCCAAAACGAGACGGTTCCGACATCACCCTCATTTGGGAAGAGAAAGTAGAGGAAGAAGCAGAAAGCGTGATCGGCGAAATCCAGAGATTAACTAAGAATAATAACGGCCTGCGCTATCAAGACTTTGCAATATTGGTCCGAGCCAATAATCATGCTTTCCCCTTCCTTCAAGCATTAAGTCAGGCTGGCCTGCCTTATCAATTTCTTGGCCCGGGCCAGCTTTTTCACCAACCGGAAATTAAAGATCTAATTGCCTACCTAACAATCCTGTCTAACATTAAAGACGACATCGCCATGTACAGAGTGTTGACCAAAACACACTTTAATGTAAATACCCGGGACATCGCATTCATGATCAGCCACGCAAAACAGAAAAATCTTAGCCTATTTGAAACACTGGAAAACATCAGAGAAATCGCCAATCTAAAACAAGACACTTATCAGAAAATCAGCAAGTTCATCTCAATGATTCACAGGCATTTAAAACTCGTGCCCCAAGAACTACCCGGGCAAATCCTTTATTACTTCCTGAAGGACACCGGCCTATTAGTTTCTTACCAAGACCCACAATCACCACAGCATCAGCGAGAAATCCAAAACATTTCTAAATTCTTTGATGTCGCTAAGAAGTTTGAAATACAAAATCCAGAAAGTAACGTCTATCATTTTGTTGAATATCTCAGCTTTATTATCGACCAGGGCGAATCCCCGCTTGCCAGCGAAATTGACTGGCGCGATAACAACGCCGTCAATATTCTTACCTTCCACTCGGCAAAGGGCTTAGAATTCCCAGTCGTTTTTATGGTTAACCTCGTTACCGACCGATTCCCCACACGTGAACGCAAAGATCAAATACCAGTCCCCGATCAACTAATTAAGGAACCCCTTCCTAGTAGCAACCCTCACATCGCAGAAGAACGTCGTTTGTTTTACGTCGGTATAACTCGAGCACAAAAGAAATTATATTTTAGTGGAGCTAAATTCTATCACCAAAATAAACGTCCCAAACGACTCTCCCCTTTTATTACCGAGACTCTCGGAGAAAATTTAGAGCCCTTTCGGATCATTAACAAAACCCAACAACAGACCTCGCTGTTTAAATGGTATCAACCAGAAACACCAGCTGCGGAACCGGCCGGAAAACCACTCACACATAGAATCTCCAGACTATCCTACTCACAAATTAACACTTATTCCGTTTGCCCACAGCAGTATAAATACAAACACATACTCGGAATCCCTACGCCTCCCACATCACCACTCTCGTTTGGGGAATCCAT
This sequence comes from Patescibacteria group bacterium, assembly GCA_018824115.1. Taxonomy (GTDB): domain Bacteria; phylum Patescibacteriota; class 4484-211; order 4484-211; family 4484-211; genus JAHJGY01. Next base: position 24,944 of record JAHJGY010000070.1, on the reverse strand, counting down.
GCACCGAACTTTGGCCGAGTTCTATCGGCGTCATATGCAAGAAACGTCGAGCTTTAAAAGCTCCCAAAGCTCGGCGTTTAAAGCCCTCAAAGAACTGCTGGAAACCTACTGGATCAGCGAAGGTTACCAAGCAAAAGAACACGAAGCACGGCAGAAAAAAGCCGGCATAAAGATGCTTAAAACCTTCTGCCAAAACCACTACTCGCCCAAACAAATAGTCAATAAGATAGAGTTTCCGTTTTCAATTAAAATCGGTGGTATTAAAATCACTGGCAGGATTGACCGGGTAGACAAATTAGCAGATGGAACAATCGAAATTATCGACTACAAAACGGGAAAAGCAAAAAAACAAAAAGAAATTGATAAAGACCTCCAGCTAGGCATCTATTCCCTTGCCGCGGCTGATCCAAACATTCTTAACACCCCTCCAGAGAAGCAGAAACTAAGTTTCATTTTTCTCGAAGAAAGCATTAAATTGACCACCACCAGAAACTCTGATGATCTACAGACTACCAAAACGAAAATCGGGGAACTCGTTAAAGAAATAAGACAAGGCAACTTTACACCCAATATTGGTTTAATGTGCCAATACTGTTCATATCAACTATTGTGCCCGGCGTATAAGGTACAAATTTAAAGATCTATGCTCATAATCTTCCTTCTCATCACAATTGCCCTCCTCGCTCTCGCCACCACAACCTGGCTTATTCTTAACCTCACCTCCGACCTCATCTCCAGTCATCACGGCGCACCCTTTGTCCCACTATCTCGCGAAGTGGGCCGGAAAATGATGGAGCTCGCTGGTGTTAGTTCTCAAGACATTGTCTACGATCTTGGCTGCGGCGATGGGCGATTACTTATCACTGCCGTCAAAAACTTTGGTGTCCAGAAAGCCCTGGGATATGAAATTAGCCCATGGCCATACTTAAAGGCAAAAATGTCTACCAGGAAATTTAAACACAATATTACTATCCTTAACAAAGACCTGTTTAAATCGGACCTAAAAAACGCCACGGTTGTTGTCCTTTACTTAACCAAAAATCTACTGGAAAAACTAAAGCCCAAACTTAAACAAGAACTACCGCCAGGAGCACGCATCATCACCGCTCGCTATCCTATCCCTGGTTGGAAAGTAAGCAAAAAAGACACCTCCACGCAACACCCTCTCTTTCTGTATCAAAACTGACGTACAACGAAAACAAGTCCCATCAACACGCTCCATTGACATCTCTAATCAACATTCGCTATTATGAATTATAGAAATACAAAACCGCTTTTGATGGCAATGCCTCAAGAAACCCAACAAGGATACGAGGATTGCTGAACTCCGGGCAATGCAAGATGAAGCCCTGCAGTTTTTCCCGCCCGATCAGAGAGAAGCCCTTGAAGAACGACGAACTGCTATCGCAAACAAATACGATAAGCAATAGGAAAAACTTGTAAACATGATTAAGCTAGAATTCCTCCTCAGCCTTATCACCCTGGTTTACCTGTTGGGGTACACTTTTTTCCCAGATCAAATCCGGGTTGATAAATATACTTTAAGCCTCTTGGCATTTCTCTTCCTCCTGGCTATCCTGCCAACCATATCCAGTGGATCAATTAGCTACCTTTTCTCTTTCAAACGCTCCTTGCGCGCAGCCAAAGACGCAGTAAAGAAAATTACCGGTAAAGACAGCTCCGATTCCACTGAGATTACCGATGACAAGCGAGGCCCATTTTTCACCACCGCCCAAATAAAAGAAAAGCTGCGTTGGGAATTGGCCAAACTACAGACCGATAAATTGCCTAAGGATGAGCAGATCCAACCATCCGATGCCTTAAGGTTGGCAGTTCATCTGAATTATAAAAAGATTATTGCCGAACCAGTCTTCGAAGCAATTCAAAAGGTAATTAACCTGTGTGACATTGTCGACTACGACTCAAAATTAACCCCCAATGAAATTCAGCAATTAATTAACATCAGCCTCCCTCTTCTAGAGTCACTATCCAAGCATTAGTTTGTAAACCCCTATTTACAGTGATATAATGACCAGCATGATTCGTTCGGAATTTATGGCCGCAGTTAACCAAGTCTGTTCCGAAAGGGGAATTGACCCAGATTCGGTGTTCGAAACACTTAAACACGCAATCCGCGCAGCGTATCGAAAAGATTATAGCGGGGCCGAAGAAGATATTGAAATTCAGATCGACAAAGAAAACGGTGCGGTTACCGTTGTACAGGAAGGTCAAGACATTACCCCTCCCGGATTTGGCCGTATTGCCGCTCAAACAGCGAAACAGGTTATTCTCCAAGGAGTCCGCGAGGCCGAAAAGGAAGCCATAATCGACGAGTTTCAAGCCAGGATCGGCACCGTTATTTCGGGAATGCTCCAACGCCGTGAAGGGTCTGATTGGGTTGTAGACCTAGGCCGCACAACTGGATTACTACCCAGATCAGGGCAGGTGCCCACTGAAAACTACCGTCATAATCAACGCTTACGTCTTTATGTCAAAGAAATCAATCAGCAATCCAGCCGCTACCAAATTATTACCTCGCGTTCCGCAAGCGAACTATTAACTGGTTTGCTCGAACAAGAAATCCCTGAAGTTGCTTCTAAAGCAATCGAGATTAAGGCCGTTGCCCGCGAACCAGGCCATCGATCTAAGATAGCTGTTACTTCGATTCAAGAGGGAGTCGATGCCGTAGGATCCTGCGTAGGTCAACGCGGGGTTCGCATTCAGGCAATTACCGATGAATTAAACGGAGAACGAATTGACGTTATCCTTTGGAACAGTGAACCAGAGAAATTCGTCTCTGCCGCCCTTTCTCCTGCCGAAGTCTCGCACATCGAAATTAATGAAAAAGAAGGATCCGCACTTATCAAAGTCCCCGATGACCAAGTTTCATTGGCAATTGGCAAGGAAGGCCAAAACGCTCGTTTAGCAGCGAAACTTACCGGATACCGGATCGACATTCACAGCATAGCACAAACAGCTCCCGGAGTTAAATTGGCTGCAGAACAAGCAACCACTATTCCGCCAGCCCTGGCAGGAAAACTCGAACGTTCTGGATTAACACTAGCGCAAGCAACAAAAATGAGCGAGGAAGATCTGTTAGCCATGAAGGGTATTGGCTCTCAAACCATCAAAGCTCTTAAAGATTATCGGGCTGCTAATGAATCATAAAGATGACCGCTAGAAGAAAGAGTAACGACCTGGAAGTGTCACTAAGAACGTGTATTGGTTGCCAGATAATAGACAAGAAAGAAAACTTGGCGCGCCTGGCCATGCTACCAGATAACCATCTTGTTATCGACGAAAATCACAACATGCCGGGAAGAGGTACTTATGTCTGTGATCTAATATGTCTAAAAAAAGCTCTCGAAAGAAAAAAACTAAACAAAGCCTTTCGTCAAAAGATCGACCCCGAACAACTGATCTCCCAGCTCAAAACCCATCAATAGTTGTTCCGCCGCCTATCGTTTGCTTCCTTGGTCACGTAGACCACGGCAAAACAAGTCTCCTTGATTACATTCGTCAATCTCATATCCAGCAGAAGGAAATAGGCGGTATTACCCAATCCATAGGAGCTTACCACGTCGAGGGCATTACCTTTATCGACACTCCCGGCCACGAAGCTTTCACCGCAATGCGTGCTCGGGGCGGCCAAACAGCTAACATCGCCATTCTAGTCATTGCCGCGGATGATGGTGTTAAGCCACAAACTATCGAGGCTATTAATCACATTAAAGCTGCGAACGTACCAATGATCGTGGCGATAAATAAGATAGATTTATCCACTAACAATGTCGATCGGGTAAAACAGCAATTAACTGAACATGGTGTCTTACTCGAAGACTGGGGCGGAAAAATTGTCAGTGTTGAATGCTCGGCCAAAACCGGCCATGGTATTAAGGAATTACTAGAAATGATTCATTTAGTCGCTGAACTCGAGGAATTGCAAGCAGATCTCCGGGCACAACCGAAAGGAATTTTAATTGAATCTGTCATGAACGCTCGCCGCGGCCCAATGGCAACAGTGATTGTAAAACAAGGAATACTTAGACTAGGTCAGTTTATAATTGCTGGCCAAAGCTACGGCCGCATTAAAGGGGCATGGGACTGGCAGGGTAAACCATTAAAAGAAGTTGGTCCGGGAATGCCAGCAGAAGTTCTCGGCTTAAAGGAAACTGTTAAAGCGGGAACACAATTTGTTACTGTGGAAAACGAACAACAAGCCAAAATTCAGCTCATTACTTACACTCGATCCATAGAACCTTCTCCTCTCTTGCAAAACGTTAGCGAAGACACAGAAGATCACATCAAATTATTAAGACTGATTCTCAAAGCAAACACAGATGGTTCTCTTGACGCTATCCATCATGCCCTGGAACATCTTTCAACAACTACGGTGCACCTGCAATTCCTTCATGAAGGACTCGGCGATATTTCTGAAGCTGATGCCCTTCTCGCTCAAAGCAGCAACGCCATTATTATCGGATTCGATGTTAAAATTGACTCAATTTCTCAACAATTAATAAAACAGAACAAGCTCTCAGCAAAAACTTACTCCCTTATTTATAAGCTACTCGAGGATCTTGAAAAAATTATCTCCGGCAAAGAAAAAGAGGGTGAGATAATCAGGGCTGGTCTGGCGAAAATTCGAAAAGTTTTTATCCTTTCCGACGGCAGCACTGTAGCCGGATGTCATGTAAATGAAGGAATCATCACTGTAAACAGACAGATTCGCGTATGGCGAGGAAAAGAGCAGGTTGCCGAAGGCAAAGTTGTCTCCCTGCGTCAAGAGAAGAAGACAATTTCCAAAGTGCCAAAGGGAGAAGAATGCGGCATAATTATTTCTCCGGAAATAGAACTCCAAGAAGCCGATTTAATTGAATGCGTAGAAGAGGCCAAATTAACAGCCGGCTTTAGCTTGACAGTCCCATAGAAATGCTGTATATTCGGGGCGTGGCTCAGCAAGTAGTTGATAAACAACAATTAAAAGAAGTTCTGGAATCAGCTCAGAAGATCCTGATCGTTTCCGGCACAGAACATTCTCTAGATAAAGTTACAGCAATGCTTGCTCTGGGTCAAGCTCTTGAAACTAGAGGAAAAGAGGTTGCACTACTTGCGGAAGATTTAAACCTAACCCTCTTAAAAAATATACCGGAGTCTACACAAATTTCAGAATCGATCGAGCCTAGAAGCCTGCGTATCTCAATCAATTATGGTTCAACGCCGGTAGAAAATATTAATTACGAAAACCGAGAAGGCGTATTCGATATCTATCTTACCCCCTATTCGGCCACTCTTTCCAAAGATCAGATTGATATTAACTACACTGGGTTAGATTACGACTTAATTCTCTGTATCGGAGCTTCATCGCTGAAAAATCTTGGCAAAGTCACCGAACAATATCCTCAGGCCATTGAAGAGACATTAATTGTTAACATTGATAACGGCGAAGATAATACCATGTTTGGCCGCATCAACCTCATCGACCCCTCGTCTGAAACAAAAGCGCAATTGGCCTATGACATCATCAAGTTGCTAGAAACCCCCCTCAACGCACTTATTGCCTCTCTGCTCCTTACAGGGGTAATGGAAAAAACCAAAACAATGAGGGAAAATGTGTCCCCGCGTTTACTAAAATTCAGTGCCCTATTATTAGATAAGGATGCTCAATGGGAAAAGGCCATGCAAACCGCAGCTGACTTCCTTGCCCAGCGCCCAATTAAACAAGAGACTATCCGTCTCCCCGAATCACCACCGGAGACAGGTCCCGTAGAACCTCCAACTGAAGCCCCGGTTGTTATTCCCGAAGAAAAAGCAATCGAGTCAGTACCGCGAGTTCCACTAGCTCATAAGATTGAGCCCGAAACCGAAGAAGACTACCTTGCGGTGGAACCACCGGGCACTACCCAGGCCTCTGAAGAAAACTCCATTCGTTAACAGAATGGAGTTCCTTTTATCATTTTGTTTTAATGTACGGCTTAATTGGCCACAACAACAAAGCGCCAACTAGGGACAGCACAACAACTGCAATGACAAGAACTGGAAAACCAGCGGAAACTGCTACATATCCACCGATTACGGCAAGGGTTGCACTAGCTACATCAGTAAGCGTAAAATAAATACCCCATTCCGTTCCCTCCTTATCTTTATCGATATGACGCGTAAATATCGCCATATATGTCGGGAATACAAATGCATTGAAGAAACCAAGGATGAACTGAACAATATAAAGTTGCATGGGTGTACTGATTACGAGATAAAGGAGGGGGACGATAGCAATAAAAATTGTAAAAATAAACATGAGCCAGAAATCGTCTTTTTCTCCCCGTATCCTGTCTATGAGATGTGCAACTGGAATTTGGAGAATACTTTTTGAAAAGAGATAGATTCCGGCCGCAATACCAACAACAGCTTCGTCACTACCTTGAATAAATTCTCCAATAAAAAGCGCAAAAATAGGCCCAAGAAGTCCGGCGGCACCAACAAGGACCGTATCCGAAATTATCAAAAAACGGATGACTGGATTAATCTCCCTAAGAAAATAATGTTTGAGTTTAGTAGATCTTTGTTGCATAAAGAATTTCTTTTGCCCTTACAAAATGAAGTTCCCTCCAGAGGCGAGCGGGCGAGCAGAAATTTTTTCAGGTTCTTTGGCTATTTTCCAACCCGAAATGGCGGAGGGGGTGGGATTTGAACCCACGGACGGATGTTAACCGTCACGGTTTAGCAAACCGCCGCTTTGGGCCACTCAGCCACCCCTCCTTAATAAAGGACAAATTCAATTTTTATTATACCAAAACTGTGGGCAAACTAATGATTACTTGCTTTGCTTTGGGGTTCGCTTAAATAACGACCGTACTGCACGAGGAACTGGGGCATCAGGATCAAAAGGGAACTCTTCTACCACCTCGCTTAAATAACCAACCGCATCTCTTGGTTTAAACTCTTCATACTCCAGATGATTTAATAACTCTGCCTCAATTACTTCTTTTTGTTCCTTTGGGAAAAGTATAACCAGTTCCTCTGGATAGGCTATGTTCGTTTTTATATACAAAACTGAGAATGGCTCTCTTTCGGCAACACAAAAAGACCATAAATGGAGCCATCTGTATTCACGTCCCTGAACACGGATTCCTGTATTCAGTAATTCATACCGACTAAGAAATGGCTCAAATCGATTCATTGCAAAGATAACAAATCCAACGCCCGCCACAACTAAAGCCAAGACATATTCCGAGATTAACACTAAAACCAAAGTTAGGGCGGCCGTTATAATAAACAGGACAATAAAGAAAGATGGTGTTCTTGGAACAAATTCACGCGCAGGAGCGTCCCAGCTTAACAGCACTTTTGGTTTCTCGAAAACTGGTTCTTTCTTCTTTTTTTCTTCCTTTACTTCTTGCTTCTCGTCCATTGTTTCGCCCTGCTGTACGCTACCAGTAGTTACATCCGAAACGGCTTCTTGTCCCTCTACTGTCAGTTGTGGTTTATCTGCCTGTTCTTCGAGCATGTATACCCATTTATAACACAACTCACAAGAATTTTACAATCTCTTTTAACGAAAAATCCCGTTCAGCTTGTTTATCAAGATCAAATGCTTTCAGTAACCACTGCTCTACGGGGTGCCATTTAGTACTCCCAAACCAAACTTTAACCGGCCTTATATTTCTTACAGCCCTTTCACTTTTCCAATTAACATACTCAAATTTTAGCACTGGTGTCGTCTCGTTCTGATCGGCCGCCATTAATCACATTCTAGCAAATAACTGATCTTGACAGCAAGTAACTACTAATACTAAGGTAGGATGATGGGGGTTTTTTAATTGCTATGCACTACGGCTTAGACTTTGGAACAACTAACTCTGTTATTGCAGTAAAGAAAGAAAATTCCGACCGGGTCGAAGTTATCCCCGCTGATCCTTTCGGAAATGACAAGGACCGGATACTCCGTTCTCTGCTTTATATTCGCAAGAAGAATCAGGAAAAGTTCGTAGGCAGCCTAGCTATCAACAATTATTTAAAAGATAGCAGAAACAGAAAGCCAGCACGCTTTAAAGTTTTTGACACCGGACAAAAAGCAACTATCCCTATCCCCAACCCCCACGGCGGATTCTTTTACTATGAAACCGATATCACCTATCGCGAAGACATCAATAAGCCTGGCCAATTAATTCAAGCCCTCAAAACTTCGCTAAGGGAAGGGTTTAATCAACAAGTGAATCTTTTTGGGGAAATCTTCTCACTTGAAGAACTAATTGCCACAATCTTAGGCGAGATGAAACATACCGCCGACCAGCATCTTGGCAAGGATATCAAAGAGGTAATCCTTGGACGTCCGGTACACTACGGAAACAATACTGACGACCTTGATATTCAAAACCGAATGGAACACGCTGCTGAATTAGCTGGATTTAAAATAATCAACTTCATCCCTGAACCTGTCGGTGCCGCCTACGATTACCTTAAAACCCAAACTCCGTTGTCTGACAAAACAATTCTGGTTTTCGATTTCGGCGGAGGGACTCTAGATTTCTGTCTAATACAACAAGAGAACGCAACCGTAAATATTGTCGCGACCGATGGCCTCTCAATTGGAGGGGACCTTTTTAACGAGCTAATCATGTTCGGTAAGGTGAGTCCCTATTTTGGAACAGAAATTACCTTCGGCCCCAAAAGCCTAACCATGCCCTCTGGACTTAAACACAGTTTGCGAAAATGGTATGAAATCCAAGCACTGAAATCTCCGGAGCTGAGAAACTTCCTGGTAGAAATCAAACATCAATCTAAAAATCCCGAATTAATAAATAACCTTATCAGTCTAATAGATCACGATCTTGGATTTGAACTTTTCGAAGCGATTGAAAAAGCAAAAGTCACACTGTCACAAAATAAGGAAACTTCAATTTCCTTTCATCGGCATGACATCAACTTAGAAATCCCACTGACCAGAAAAGAATTCGAGGAACTAATCCGTCCCCAAATAGAAGCAATCGAGAAAACCATCAAAGCCCTTTTGGGAAATTCTAAAATTGACCCAAACAACATCAACACAGTTATCTGTACTGGCGGAACTTCTTATACACCCATCGTGCAAAGAAGATTAGCTGCTCTCTTTCCGACAAGCAATATTATCTACCACAATGTTTTCGAAGGTATTGCCGCTGGATTAGCCCGGATAGTATTAGAACAATAGTTTCGCAGAATCCCAGATCTGCGAATCGTTCCGGTTTTCCCTTAACCAATACCACCACTCGGCTCCCCAGAAATAATTTTCTTTAAACCCCACCGACCTTGCAAAATTAACGATCCGGTGGAATTGCTCAATATTCATCGTCTTTTTCTGCTCTTCCATTGATAAATCATAAATCAACAACGGTCCCCAAGGCTCAGCTTGCAATTCAACGCAAATTACTTCATCTCCAAATAGTCTTTCCACCAACCAAGCTTTCCGCCAATAAAAAACTGGCGGAAAGGGGTAAGAAAAATACATCCGGGCTTGCCTAAACCATACTTTCTTATACATTGTTGTTCCAACCAGATCACCCATCTTCGCCGCAGAAATCCAAAAAGACCCTTCCCCCGAATCGGTAATTAGCACTCTGTGTTCGGAATCCAGTGTCCTCACTAGATCAATCTCCCGCTGTAAAAACGACCGGTCAACCCAAGGACAAGAACCATAGGGAAAGAACGGTTCATTTTCCACCTGCCAATATTTTAAAGCCGAAGAATTCCTATACCTCATCACCAACTCTCTAATTAATTCTAAGATTTCTCTCTGTTGTTCTTCCCTACCTAAACCCTGTGCCCACTCCGGTAAATGACATTCCGGCCACCTTAATGTTTTCATCCCCACGGCCAGAATAAGGTTAACCTCCCTTTCCTCCGTTTGCTCTACTATCCAATCCAAATCATCCCAAACAAACTCTCCGTTCTGGTCCTCTATTAAATCCCAATAGGTAGCCACTCGGATGTCATTTACTCCCAGATCATCTAAAAAAGCCAAGTAAACTTCTTGCCAGTTAAACCCAAAATTCTCTGCATGTTTTTGAGAAAAATTAACTCCCCAAGTAATTTCATCCGCAGGTGGAGGATTCCCAATAAGAAAAAATGCGACGATCATGCAGATAACAACCAAAAGGCCTCCCAGTAAACAGATTAACTCTCTTTTATTTCTCGGGGAGAAAACACATATCGACATATTCAAACTATTAACACTAGTACCCGTGTTGCATAACGCTAGCAGAGAGGTCCGGTGTTTATAAGAGGTCGTTGCAATTACACAACGCCAGGAAGTTCTAACCGCTGCTTTTAAAATTCTCGGGACGCATGGTCGGGAATAATATAACTTCCTTTAACGAAGAACGATTAGTTATCAACGCTACAAACCGGTCAATCCCCATTCCCCAGCCAGCTGTCGGCGGCATCGCATACTCTAAAGCTCGAAGATAGTCCTCGTCAACTACCTCATGCTCCTCTAATCCTTCCTGTGCAAGTCTTTCCATTTCCTCCCAACGCTCCCGTTGGTCGATCGGATCATTAAGCTCGTTATAAGCCTTGATAAGTTCAAATCCTGCGGCTAGAAGTTGGAAACAGGCAATTTTAGCTGGTTCTTCCTTTTTTCTCTTGGCCAAAGGCATTGTTTCGTAAGGATAATCGACCAGAAAAGTGGGTTGAATTACTTTGGGACGGCAAAACTCTTTGTACAATTTATCCACTAATACTCCGTAACCAGCTGTGCCGCTCAGATCCAAGGCTAATTTACGCACTTTAATCTCTTTGAGCAATTTCTTCTCACTATTAACCTGCCCTAAATCAATTCCTATACACTGTCTCACTAAATCATAAAAGGAAACACGCGGAATCGGCGCCGAAAAATCCAGCTCTTGCTCCTGAAAAGTAATCACGGTACTGCCCATCACTTTATTCAACACTCTCCCGATCATTTTTTCCGTAAACTGCATTAACTCATCATAATCAGCGTATGCCCAATAAAACTCGATTTGTGTAAACTCGGGATTATGCTGACGATCCATGCCCTCGTTACGAAAATCTTTAGACACCTCATACACCTTTTCAAAGCCACCAACAATCAATCTTTTAAGGTACAACTCATTCGAAATTCTCAAGAAAAGATCAATATCCAGCGCATGATGATGAGTAGTAAACGGTTTTGCGGAGGCCCCCCCATACACCGGTTGCAAAATGGGAGTTTCTACCTCCAGAAAATCTTCCTCGTCCAAAATGCGCCGCATCTCACTTAGAACTTCTGTCCGCACCATAAACACATCTTTAACATCAGGATTTAAAATCAAGTCAACGTATCTCTGTCGATAACGAACCTCTTTATCCTCTAATCCATACCACTCCGACGGTAACGGCCGTAAAGACTTACTCAACAGCTTAAATTCTCTTACTAGAACAGTTAACTCCCCTGTTTTTGTCTGGAAGAGCTCCCCGTGAACTCCCAGGAAATCACCTAAATCAAATAATTCAACAACTTCAAGTTGTGATGAGGACAGAACATCTTCCCTAAAGCAAATCTGAATTTCCCCGCTATCGTCACGCAAATCGGCAAATATTAACTTGCCATGAGCCCGCCATCCCATAACCCGACCCGTAACAACCACCTTTTGATCCTGTGACAAATCCCCACACTGCACTGTCTTAACCCGCTGCTTAAGCAGCTCCCACCCTGCCGGGAATGGTTCAATGCCCTTCTCGCGAAGTTTAGCCAACTTATCTAGACGCACTTTTTTTAGCTCGGCAATAGGTTCTGCCATGAAGCAATTTTAACAATAAGAGAACAAAGAAGTCAAAAAATACGTAACTAACCAGTTTTTGTCTTAGGATTGAACCTGAGATTATAATTAGTCAACCTTAACAATCACAAATTCTAACGTGTTATGAGGCAGAGTAACCATGACTTTATCTCCTGGTTTGCGCTTCATTAATGCCTTGCCAACTGGAGACTCGTAAGAAATTTTACCCGTCAATGGATCAATCTCGTAAGGATTAACAATAACAAAAACCTCACTTCCTCCTTCTATCTCCACGGTCACCTGAGACCCCACATCAACAGTACCGTGCTTCCTCACCTTCTGAACATTACCTTGACGTAGCAACTCCTCAATTTCAACGATCCTGGCATCAATTATTTCTAGTTTCTCTTTAGCAATCTCGTACTGCAAGTTATCTTCCAAACTTCCCATACCTCGCGCTTCCTTCAGTTCCTCCAAAGCTACTGGACGCTGTCCACCAACCAATGATTGATATTCTTTCTTCAATTGTTCATACCCCTCCGGGGTAAATATATGACTTTTCATATTATTCTATCTTCACAACTTTATACTTCATCTCCCCTGCAGGAGCCTCAACGATCACCTCATCACCTATCACCTTGCCAAATAACATCTTGCCCAAAGGCGAAGAAGCTGAGATCTTCCCTTCCAAAAAATTTGCCTCACTTTCACCAACAATAATATACCCTTGCTGCTCATCCTCAAACTCCACCGTAACATGCGAGCCTAAATGAACAATAGTTGAATCTGTTTTCTCCTTTACTACTGCCGTCCTAATAATCAGTTCCAAGTCCAGAATCCGACCATCTAAAATTGCTTGTTGTTTACGTGCATAATGAAAAGCCGCATTCTCTTTCAAGTCTCCCATCGACCGCAACTCGCTCACTTCTTTTAACAACTTCGGCCGCTCAGCTTTCGTTAATCTCTCGTATTCCTCTTTAAGTTTTGCTAGTCCCTGCGGGGTAACTAGATTTTTTACTTCGTCTTTTGTCATACTCTAACCTCCAAAACTCATCACGTTTAACAAAGAGAGCTTACTACATCTCCTAATCAAACGCAAACCACACCCAGCCCACACAGACGGCTTAAGTTAAGGGATAAGCAATAACTGAGGCGGATAAATACTGAAAGATAACGCGCACATTATATGGCTAATTAAATATTCTGTCAAGATGTTTAAAAAGATATATCCCAACCAAAACAAACATCAAACTGACAAGCTGAGTAAAACTAACTAACCCCAGCCACAACCGCGGCACCCTAAACATCTCAAGAAAAAATCGACCAGTGCCATAACCTATCAAATACCCCGCTGTTACTTTCCCTGAACCCAGCCTAAAACGAAAGTACCCCTCCAAAAGAATAATGCCCGCAGACAGAAAAAGGCATAAAAGCGCATCGTACCAGGCAAAAGGCAGTAACTCCTCATTAATTACATTCGCCAAACGGCCTACCGATTGCCCCAGCAAAAGACAGGGTACTGCGGCATCTAAAAGTAGAAGCAGGGAAATTTGGTTTCTTCGCGAAAAAATAGCTCCGGCTGCAATTGCCCCTAACACGGCCCCATAGATACCTAGCCCTCCTTTCCACCACCACAAAACTTGTATCCAATTACCTTGGTAGCGATAATACTCGGTAAGTACATGGTATAAACGAGCACCAACTAGTCCAAATACTAAAACAAACAGCAACAGCGTCTCCTGTTGTTTAGGAGTAATAGAAAGAGAACTAACACGGCGTCGAAACAAAGAATAACCAAGAACAACGGCCGTGAGAATAATTAAACCATAAGGTTGAACAAGAAACATAGATATGTGTTGTTGCGCTGGTCAAATTAAACGAGTTAGAGCTTTATTAAATTCACAACAACCGAACAATCATCGGTATCACCTCATACGCCATCCCCCCAACAAACACCAAACAAATTAAAACAATGACCCAATGTGGTAAAGATAAATCTAAAGGCGACTCTCGTTGGCCTTCTTTCTTGGCTTGCAGGAAAAGCTGCATGATAATTATTCCTGTTAAGCCGCCCATTAAACTCCCGCTAACTTCCAGAATCCTAATAAAGCCGCGAGTTCCCAAAAGAAATAAAGCCAATGGCGGCCCGAAACTAAGCAGCCATGCTAAAGAAGTATTTAAACCAAAATCGCGATAAAACATCTCCTTTAATACATAACTCAGGGTTAAGAAAGAAGAAAACATAGTTAACAAACCTAATAAGGCACCGATTTTAATAATAAATAGTGGTAAGAACGGTTGTAACCCACTCACAGCATCTGCCGAAGTGGCCGCCCCCGAAATACCAATAATCACTAACGTAAAAACCAGATAAATTACAGCGGGAACTAGCGTTCCCAATAACATCGCTTTCTTCATCAACTGACGCTTATCGCGCAGTACCTCCTCTACCTCTGGTATCACCGAAGTGCCGCTAAGGGCAAAGAATATCACGCCATAAGGGGTAATTGCCGCCCCCAAATCATTAAAGCCCAAAGGGATATTTCCAAATTCAAATTCTTTTAAACCCAAAATAATAACCAAAAAAACCACGGTGATAATCCCCGGAACAATGAGCGATTCCAACTGAGAAATCCGTTTTAAACCCGAAACCACCGCCAACACGGCAAAAGAAAAAATAGCTAAACTAAAGAAGAAATCTGTGTTTAGTGTTGAGGACAAAAGGCTGGCAAACTTACCCATCTGAGCCGTGTAAGCTAAGAGCGCTCCATACGAACCTGCCATTAAGGCCATTGAGCCCAAAACCGTACCGGCCCTCCGCAAATATAACCGGCTATAGCCGGTTAACTGGTGATCTCCCGGGGTCCGCAAAATAACCTCGGCATAAGCGAGATTTACCAACAAACTAATTATTGTCAGAAAAACCAAATAGAAAACACCCAAAGGCAAACCTGCGTGGGCAATAGCGTAAGGCAGTCCAAAAATGCCTGCCCCAATAATTGTACCTATTTGTAAAGAAACTGCGCGCCAAAGTTTATTATTCACTCTTATTAGGTTAACACAGCCCGAAACCTACTGGCAACAACCGGGTTAAATAGCCGCTCCCTCACACCACCCAGAGAGAAACAAACCCCTCATGAAGCACCCGGAGCTACCACGGCCAGAAGGGGACCCGTAAATAACAAAAGGCCCCGGGTAAGGGGCCGCCGATGTCGTTAGTTCTGACATTTTGTCGGCGGCCCCTCCGGGGCCTTAATGTTTGTTTCTGGGGAACAGGGGCCGGGAAACCCCTGTTCCTAAGCTAACTGGAGATTAGGGCGTCGCGACGACAATCATCGTCACTGCGACACTCGCATTACCCCCGTTGGACTCAATGGCAAGCGTGTATCTATACTCGCCAACTTCCATACCGGCAGAATCAACTCTAACCTGCATGGTCGTCCAACTTCCGGGCAGGATCAAGGTCGTGCCCGGAGCATCTATATCAAACCAGGCGGGGATTTCCTCCTTATTCCTGAGCCAAATCTCCAATAGCTCAGACCCCACATTGCGGAGTGTCACATCCGCCTCCTCCGTCTCCGCTGCCGAAACTACAAACTCGAGGCTAGTCGGATCCGCCTCGAGTCTAGGTCCCTCATAGTTCCGGGCCACCAGCGGCAGGTAGACGAGGTGGGTGGGGATTGGTTTCACAACCAGCTCGGCGTAACCGCTCACCTCCTCGTACTTGCCGATGACCGTCCAGGTCCCGGCATTTTCGGAAACGTAGATGTCGTTCTCCCAGACGCCACCTGCTTCTGCAGGTGTGGAGTAGGCGACTCCACGTGCGCACCAGGTGTTGTCATGGATACCCAAAGCCCGTGCGCTATAGGCTTGGCTGTTGCCCGCCAGGATTGTCTCGGTCAGCGGGGAAAGTTCAAGGGCAACCGGGACAAGCCAGTGGGGATACGTCTCATGGGAGGTTGTGATCGTCGCCTGGTTGCAAAGGTAATTGTTTTCGAATACAGGTACACTATCGTAGACGTATAGAGCGCCTGCAAGCCAGGCAACGTTGGAAACGATCGCGTTCCCACGCAGGGTGGCATCGCTACCATATAGGTCCAGGCCACCACCCTTCCCATACTCCGTGGGGTCGGCAACGTTCCCCTGGATACGATTACCCTCCACTAAAGCATCACTATTGTAGAGAAGCACCCCTCCCCCATCAGCAAGAGATGTGTTAGAAAAGATCTCGTTGCCGCGGAGCACGGCATCGCTGTACCACATCTCAAGCCCGCCACCGCCATTGCCAGCACGGTTATAGCGGATGGTGTTACTGATCACCATAGCGTTGGACCGAACGAGAGACATCCCACCGCCACTGTAGCCAGCGGTGTTGGAGTAGATGGTATTACCGATCAACTCAGCCTCATCATCTTCCAGGATGTACAGTCCGCCGCCGTCGTAATGGGCATGGTTATCGAAAATCACGCAGTTGCTCATCACCAAGTTCGCGGACCAGCCCTCAACCCGCATTCCCGCGCCGTTCCACCCATAACCACCGGTCACCCGGAGATTCTCCACGACAACGTTACCGTCGGTAACGTAAATGCCGTAGGCTTCGCCCCCAGCATCTATCGTGGCCGGGTGGACATCGGGGTCGGACTGTTCCCAGTCCGACGGGTCGTAACCGCCACGGATGGTAATGGACTTGGCGATCACTACCGCATGACTTACCTCGACCCCAGACTCGGCAAACAGGGTCTTGAATCGCCCTCCTTGCCCTCTAATAACTTGGACTGCAGGGGACGCCCGCAGAACCACTGCCTCCTGCTCGGGGAACATAGTGTCAACCGTAATGTAATACTGGGTTGACACCCCAGACCCGGCACAATAACCGGCGACTTTAACTACATCGCCCGGCCGGGCTGCGTCCACAGCATCCTGCACGTTGGTATAGTCCACTTCACCCACGCGCACCAAACACGATGCCACGACACCCTCATTCGTTTGGGCCGTAACAGTCACGGCCAGACAAACAAGGAGAGCTACTGCCAGCCCAATGGCCAGCCAAGTATGATTCTTGCTCATTCTTACCTCCTCAGAGATTAGGGGCGGGCAGTGCCCGCCAAACGGAAAAACTAAATGGTCCAGCTAAACCTAACTACAAAATATCAACCCAATTCTCCTCTCACTTAGAGTTTGGAGCTTAGACCCCATTAATACTCTTCGCGAGTTCCCGGTTGGAAAAGCTAGGATTGTTAACGTGCCAAAACAGAAAGCCTAGAGAAACTTTCTGTACCTATATTATAACCAATTCCTATGGGCCTTGCAATGTGATTGGGCGATGTTTTTACTTATCTAACAGGGATTGGGCGTATCATCGGCCTGGATCAGCGCATAAATACAATAACTAAAACGCCATAATTAGCACCACGAAAGGCAATGGCGGCAGACAAGGGGAGAGGACGTTATGAAACGTGAAAACATGATTACACAAATTACGGCAAGGAAAAGGTCTCGTCTAGAAGGTTCACGTGTGCACAATTATACTCTTAGGAAATAAATACTATAACCTACTTACTCTCTCTTCTAGAACATCAAGCGTAAGAAGCCCTTCCGTAGAACCAACAAAACCTATTACCGAGGCGCTATTAACTGTTCCCCACTTGAGCGCTTCCGTAATGCCCTTATCGTGAGTGAGGGCTGCTAGAAACCCAGCCGAGAAAGAATCTCCGGCTCCAGTCATTTCGACTCGTTCAGCCGAACAAACTCCTTGTTGGTAAAACTTATTACCATCGTAGGCAAAGCTTCCATCTTTCCCGTCTGTAATTACCACTATCTCCGGCCCCAAATTACGCAAGTCAATCAATAACTGCTCATTCACCTGCGAGGGCCTCTGGCCAACTAATTCTCCTGCCTCCTCTCGATTTACCAGCAATACTTCGGATCTTTTAATTATCTTGCTACTCGCCTCTCTTCCGACTAATAACTCATGCATCCCCGGATTATAAGCCAGCCGAATATCCGTCTGTTCCAACAAGAGAATCAGTTGGTCATGAAAGGCGGGAAATTTCTTCCCCAGCGAGGTTAGATAAATCCATTTTGTTTTGGGAAACTCTTCAGGAAACCAATAATCACGCGGGTAGTGATAAGCAAGGATCGTCCGCTCACCCTTAAGTATTAGGATCACAGACAAATCAGTCACCTGTCCCGGATTAATCCTAAAATAATCCAGCTTCAGCTTCTCCTCTAGCAGTACCCGACGTACTAAATCTCCCCACTCATCTTGCCCCACTTCCGAAACCAGAGCTATATTAACACCTAAACGACACAACCCAATCCCGCTGTTTACCGCATTACCACCTAGAGACCAACTTGTCTTTTTAACCGGGGTTTTATCGTCAAAATCTAAACAAACAAAGGATTCCTTCTTTTTTTCCGACCACATCAATGGCGCCATCTTAGGGTCAAGCTCCAGAAAAAAATCGACTGTGGCGTGGCCAATAGAAACAATATCAAACATGATACAAAGCTTATTAGCTTCATTAGCTAGTTAGCTTCTTACAAATTACACTCCCTCTCCGTCCTCCACCGTAAAAGCAATTTTAACATTCGCTCGATACTCAACAATCTTACCTTTCTCGGTCTTAGCCGAAAATTTTATAATATCAACACCAGAAATATTGCGGATTGTTCTCGAAGCCCTTTCGACTGCATTCTCAACCGCTTCGCCAAAATTCTCCGGAGAAGTCCCAACTAATTCAATAATCTTCACCGTCATATAAATCACCCCCTCAATGAGCGCCCCCGCTAAGCGGGGTTGCGCCGACCTGCCCGCAACGCTTCGCGTAGCGAGGCGGGCGGGATTAGTCCGCCACAATATCGCCGGGGGCGATTTTGGGCGGGCTCAATAAAAACAAGGTGGGTTCAAGTCAGAATAACCAACTCGAATCCGGGCCCTACTTAGCTGAATCATACCACACAAATCCGGTGATTGTAAAAACTTAAAGTTCTTGCTATAATAAGGTAAACTTGAACTATGTTTTCCGTAGGCCAATATGTGATTCATCCTCGATTCGGTGCGGGAGAAATTATCGATCTCGCTCATATTTTAATCTGCGATCAAAAGAAAACCTGCTATGTCATCAATCCTCTTCTGGAGGAGATCATCATAAAAATCCCCGTTGATACCGCTAACACTGTTGGATTGCGCCTGCCATTACCTGTGGACAAAATTATCACTCTGCTCGAAATTCTTAAAGAACCACTCCTGGGAGATCAACAAGATTTCCTGCGGACTGCAAAGATCCCACAGGAGATCAACTTAACCGATCCCACTAATGTTCTCAACATCATTAAATTTCTGTTCTATGAAAAAATTTACCGCCAACAAGAAGGAAAAAGCCTCTCTTTGTCTAAAAGACGACTCTACACCTTGGCAATTTCTCTAATTGCGTCGGAAATCGTGGCCATCAAGCAGTGCTCCATAGAAGAAGCTTGTTTTACCGTTCGCAACTCACTGGTCTTCCAACCCACGCCCTCCACGTCCACCTCTGTGTATAATATCTAACCCAAGTAATCCTTTAGCTTCTTCGCCCGCGTCGGATGACGAAGTTTACGCAATGCTTTCGCTTCTATCTGCCTTATCCTTTCTCGTGTTACACCAAACATACGTCCTACTTCCTCTAATGTCCTCTGTCTTCCAGTTTCTAGACCAAAACGCAAGCTTAACACCTTTCGCTCTCGAGGAGGCAAACTATCTAACACCTGGCCGAGGTGGTCTTTTAATAGTTCCTGGGATGCCGCTTCGTCAGGCGACATAACCAGTTTATCTTCCAGAAAATCTCCTAATTTAGAATCCTCTTCTTCTCCCACCGGCTTCTCTAGAGACAATGGCTCTTGAGCAATGCGAATAATCTGATAGGCCTTCTCTTCGGGAATACCCATTTCTTCGGCAACTTCTCCTGGATCTGGTTCACGACCTAATTCCTGAGCTAAGCGACGTGCGGTTCTAAAATACTTATTTTTCGTCTCCACCATATGGACAGGAATTCGGATTGTCCGTGCCTGATCGGCAATTGCCCGAGTAATTGCCTGACGAATCCACCAAGTAGCATAGGTAGAAAATTTAAACCCGCGTCGCCAATCATATTTATATACCGCCTTCATTAATCCAATATTTCCCTCTTGGATTAAATCCAGCATACTTAACCCTCGACCCAGATATTTCTTCGCCAACGAAACAACTAGGCGAAGATTTGATCGAATTAACTTCTCTACTGCAGCCTTCTCTCCCCCTTCTACCCTCTTTGCCAAATCCACTTCCTCCTCTTTAACCAATAAAGGCACTTTACCAATCTCGGAAAGGTACATACGTATAGAATCTGTTTTCACCCGCGCGGAAACCGTAGCCACCTTTTCTAAATCCTTAACCAGCTTAGACTCTTCCAGTTCTTCGTCCTCAGATTTGCCTTGGGTATCCAGTAGATCAATACTTTCCTCCAGCAATACTTGATACAAATGATCCAATACTTCAATATCCTCCTCGGCCTTAGGGAAAATGACCAGAATATCCTCGATTGTGAGATAACCTTTCTGTTTACCTAACTTAACTAACTTTTTTATTTTATGGGTATCAGCTTTAGATGGCATTTAATTTCTCACTGAACTCACGAACCTTCCCCATTAATTCTGCTACAGTGCCTTTGTCCCCTCGATTCTCCGCTTCCTTGATTTTCGCTGAAAACTCGGCAATTCTCTTCTTCAAAAATGCCCTTTTGAATTCCATAACCGCAGCAATTAACTGGCTCCAAAAGGCATTACTGCTGTCTATTTTAGCAAGGCTTTTCATAACTAGCAAGTTGAGAATTTTCTTTTCTAAAGCTAGTAACTGTTCGGACAGAGCATCCACATCCAATCTCGGTGTTTCCTTAAGTTGCCCGCTAATTACCCGCCAAATACCCTGGTGTGCTGGTAAAACCCAGAACTCATCAGGTATGCTTTTCATAAGCTGGTAAAATTCTTCATCTCGCCAAACTACTGGTGGCGTTTCAATAATCAAAGATAGTAAATTCTCACAAACAACTTCGTAGCGACCCTTTTGAGCAGTCATTAGTTTAGTCCTTCCAGTTACTGCACCCTCTTCTTGTCTTACACCTGCTTGTTGCTGCAGCGTATTCAGGTCAGCCAGAACCACTGCCTCCTCGATGTTCAGCTCCTCACTTAGCAAAGTAATATACGACCTTTTCACCACCTCCGCAGCCGTTTTATTAATAAACGGAAAAACAAAACGCAACAACTGAGACTTTCCCTCGGGCTGACTCACATCATATTCTCCTTTACCTTGAGCAACTAAATAATCAAAAGCATTCTGCGCCGCGGCCAAACTTTTTTTAAATAAAGGAGCATCATCTCTTAGAACCTGATCTAAATCCTGACCCCCTTCCAACCGAACAACTTTCAAGTCTATTCCCTGAAACTGGGCAACTTCTAGTGCCCTCAAAGTAGCCTTTCTTCCCGCTTCATCCGCATCAAAGCAAATAAAGAATTTCTGAGCAAACCGCTTCAAAAGAGATACTTGTTCATCAGTTAATCCAGTACCCAAGGTTGCCACCACATTCCCATACTGATGCTGATGGGCGGTAATGATATCCAGGTTCCCTTCCACTAGAATTACTTCACCTTTTGCCCGAATTATCTCTTTCCCCTCACACAGGCCAAAAAGGAACTTGTTTTTTTTAAATAACAACGTCACTGGAGAATTAAGATATTTTGGCGTCTGTGTTTCTAACAAAGCCCGCCCACTAAATCCAAGCACTCGTCCCAGATGATCTCGCAAAGGAAACATTATCCTTCCCCGAAAACGATCGTACCAACCCTTGCCAGGCCCCCTATCAATTACTATCCCCGCCTCATTTAATTCACTCAATCTAAACCCACGTTTTAACAAAAATTTACTTGTTGCTTGCCAAGAACGAGGAGCGTAACCTAAATTGAACTTTTCAATTGCCTCATCGCTCACCCCTCTCCGGCGCAAGTATTTCAAAGCGTTCTCACCAACAGTATGATTAACCAGCAAGTGATGACAGAAACGGGTAGTTAAGTTCATTAACTCTAATAGACGTTCTTTTTCCGTTACACTTTCCTTGCTAAATGACTGTGTCAACTGCACCCCCGCCTGTTGAGCCAGAATCTTTAACGCTTCTACAAAATCTAAACCTTCTTTCTCCATTAAAAAGGAAATTACATCCCCTCCACGATTACAACCAAAGCAATACCAGGCCTGCCGTTCTGGAGATACGGTAAAGGATGGGTTTGTTTCCTCATGAAAAGGACATGAGCCCTTGAAACTCCGGCCTGCCTGTTTTAAAGGAACATACTTATTCACGAAAGAAACAATATCAACTGCCTCTTTGACCCTTTCGGCATCATTAGCCATGATAACCTTATTGTATCACCCCAACCCACACTTGACGTGTTACAATTTAAATGAGATCAAAACCTAAAAGCAGTTTAGTGAGAATCCGACAAAGAAACATTTTGAGTTTTTGCGCCTGCCCGCCGGCGGCGGGGCTCCGAACTAGAAATCCTGAGCGTGAAGAACTCGTACTGTTTGACGACGAGCGTAGCGAAGAGGAGTTTACGAGTTTAGTGAAGGATTTCTTAGTTTGGTACAAAAACGAAAACAGTTTCCGAGTGGATTCTCATTAATAACTACTGGTTTTTGTTGAAAATGAAAAAAAAGAACTTGCTATTTCTCACAATCTTTTTCCTTCTAACCATCACTCTCTATCTCAGCGTTGCTGTTGATCCTGATTTTGGATTCCACCTGGCTACCGGCCATTATATTTGGGAGAATCACACAATCCCCCAAAAAGACATCTTCACTTTCACTATGCCTGATTACCCTTACGTTTATCACAGTTGGCTTACCGAAGTTCTTCTGTATCTTGTTTACCGATACTCAGGGCTCTGGGGTATAAGTCTATTTTACAGCTTAATTGTCACCATTGGCTTTTGGCTAATTACTCAGATAACAAAAAAGAGGCTCAAAACAACAAAGTCTTGCTTTCTCATTATTCTCTTTGCTCTTTTAGCCAATAAAGTCGTTGGTTTAAGAACCCAATGTATCACCTTTCTTGGCTTGACTATCCTTTACTATATTTACGAAAAAACGAAATATCGACCCAAAAAGCAACTGCCTAACTTAAAGCTATTCTGGATTGTTCCACCCTTATTTGTTATCTGGGCTAATGCTCACGGTGGGTTTATCCTGGGTTTTTGTTTTTTTTCGTTACTTGTCGTTTTCCAGCTTTTTGACATTTATCGCTCATTCCTCCCAGCCTCCAAAAAGAAACAACTTTACCAATTCCTGATCTTCATTGTCACTATTTCTGCCTTAGCCACATTACTAACACCTTACGGCATTAGAGCTCACCAACAAGCAGTCCTCATGGCTACCAATGGGTTCTCGGTAAAATACAATCATGATTGGCTGCCCCTATTTGATGCCCGTTCACAATTCCAGCTTTTAGGAACAGTCTTTACTATCTTCTCGCTCCTCGCCATACTTTACGGAAGAAAAACTTCCTGGGAAGAAAAGGTTCTCATTGGACTCTTTTATTTCCTCGCTCTTCAGACCAAGCGCTATCTACTGCCTCTGCTTATTATCCTCATCCCACAAATCACCCCTCTCCTCGAAACCTTGCTCTCCAAATTTAAAACTAAAGACTTCATAACTAACCTGCCAATCTATATCTCCGCCACTGTGGCTATACTTCTTCTCACAGAAAATCGTTTAAATACTCTTGAAATAATGAATCGCGCATATTCTTCGAAAGAATACTTCGCTCAAGCGACCGAGCCTGCCTATCCGTACGGCGCGATGATCTATATGAAGGAATACGGATTCCCCGAACGAATGCTCAATGAATACGGCTGGGGAGGATATTTAATTTGGCATTTCCCTGACAAAAAGATCGGCCTGGATGGCCGCATGGATACTTTCTTTATCAATGGCAAACCCTTCGCCCAAGAAGCCCGCGAAATAGCAACTCTCAAACCTAACTGGCAGGAACTCATGACTAAATACCAAATCCGGGCCGTGCTGGCCCCTCCGGAATGGCCACTGGTGCAAGCCCTAAAACTCCAAAGCAACTGGGAAATCCTGTTCGAAGACGAAGTGAGCGTACTGCTACAGCTAAGGGAAATCTAAGCGAATTCTTGTGTTATAATACTCGCGTAACAGAGCGCCTGTAGCTCAGCCGGATAGAGCATCGGTTTGCGGAACCGAAGGTCGTGGGTTCGAATCCCGCCGGGCGCACCACCACCTTTAATTATTTAAACACTCTCAACGGAAACACCCGAAGTTTTTTTACCGCAATCCTACCCACCGCCGGGCCCACTGACACATGGCCGATAGTGTTGACTCTTTTCTCTTAACATCTACACTCCCAGACCCAAGTCAAATCCATCTGACCAACCAATCAAGGCCATACCAAGGTAGGCGCCGCTGACGTCTTGTCAGCAGCGCCTACCTTCGGCTTCAACCCCCTGTCTTCTTCCTCTCCACACAGCCCGCCTCAATGGCTAAGCCATTAAGATCGCTACTATAAACGTAAAATCTTTTCCCCCTTGACAAGTGAACGATCGTTCACTTAAGATGACGTTCATGTACGAAAAACAAAAAAATAAAATCCGCCAGTTTTATAAAACACACAAACACATGCCCAGTTACCGCGAGATTATGAATCTTCTAGGTTACAAATCCAAAAACGCGGTACACAAGCTAGTGAAAAAATTGGCGGCCGAAGATTTCATCTCTCAAGATCCACGCGGGCGATTAATCCCCAACCAGCTCTACGGTGAAATAAAAGTGCTTGGATTAATTGAAGCCGGTTTTCCATCTCCGGCCGAAGAAGAGCTTTTAGACACTGTTAGCCTAGATAATTTCTTAATTAAAAATAAAGAAGCTAGCTACATCCTCCGCGTACGTGGCAATTCCATGATTGACGCCGGTATCTTTGAAGAAGATCTTGTTATCGCTGAGAAAACTAATCAGGCCAAAACCGGTGACATTGTTATCGCCGAAATCGATGGCGAATGGACCATGAAATATCTCAAGAAAAATGGAAAGGACTATTACTTGGAACCGGCCAATAAGGATTATCCTTGTATTTATCCCGAAAGCGGTCTCCGAATCGCCGCTGT
>JAHJGY010000069.1 GCA_018824115.1 Patescibacteria group bacterium | reverse complement strand
CCAGTCATTGGACAAACACAATTAACTCGCCCAAATATCGGGCACGTGTTTCGAACTTCCAATTGACTGGTTCTGGGGACAGCGTTTCTTTCTACTCACCCCCATCCAATTTCTCTCCATCGTAGCCAATTCAAAGCATCGCTTTAAACCAGGCCGCCATATCGGCCACCTCACCAACTTCCAACAATCTCACCGATTAGAAAAATATTAAGGACATCCATCCTGCTAAAGAATGGTAAAATTTACCCATTATGGAACAAAAAACTCGACTAGAAAAAATAAAGAAAGCTTTAAACACCGAAATACTCCACAGCCAAATTGCAGAAATTGAAAAGCAATCCGCCCAGCCTGATTTTTGGCAAAACCACCAAACCGCCAGTAATAAAATGCAGGAACTAGCTAACATGCAAAAAATAGTGCAGGAAATCGAAGATTTAGAATCCCGAATCCCGGAAGCGGAATTTGGAACAGAAGATCCTCAAATTAACACGCAGTTGCATCAACTAGAATTGCGAACTTTTCTTTCCGACAAGCACGATCAAAACAACGCTATCTTGTCTATCCACGCCGGTCAAGGAGGTACTGAGGCCATGGATTGGGTCACCATGCTTTTAAGAATGTATCTTAAATATTGTGACCATAAAGGCTGGAAAACCGAAATAATCCAAGAAACACCCGGCGAAGAAGCGGGCATTAAATCTGTGAGCACGGAAATTTCGGGAAAATATGTTTACGGTTACCTAAAACATGAACACGGCACTCATCGCCTAGTCCGCAAATCCCCTTTTAACGCCGACCATTTGCGCCAAACTTCATTTGCTCTGGTGGAAGTAATCCCAGCTATCGAAGAAAACACCGAATTAGAATTATTTCCCGAAGATGTCGAAATACAAACTTTCCGCTCCTCTGGTCCTGGCGGCCAGCACGCCAACAAAACCGAGAGCGCTGTCCGCGCCATTCACAAACCCACCGGTCTTACTGTAAACGTCTCTAACTCCCGCTCACAATTAACTAACCGTAAAACAGCTTTGGGCCTTCTTCGCGGTAAACTATACCAATTGATGAAAGAACAAGAGGTGGAAAAACTTAAAGAATTAAAGGGGAAATTTAAGCCAGCAACCTGGGGCACCCAAATCCGCTCTTACGTTCTTGATCCCTATCAACTGGTTAAAGATCACCGGACACAAGTAGAAGTACCGCAAACCGAGGACGTTCTCAATGGTAAATTAGATGAACTTATTGAAGCCGAAATCCAGCAAATTACAGCCCATTAAGGCATGCACCATCTATCAGGAGTAGTCTGCCATGAAACAACTGGGTCGAGTACGGCTTGACAGAATTGCCTCACCCTGTAAAATTAAGCTAGCCAAATAAAATGTCACCTTTCAGAGAAGACTACCCAGTTGAATTCGAAATTCCCCGCGAGAGCGCCGCGACTGTCCTGGAAGTGCACGAGTTTTCGGAAACCGCACAAGCCTACTTGGGCCAGTATTACGAGAGGTTAGAGCACGAAGTTGAAGGTATCAAAGGGAGCGCAGTATACCGCCGTGGCCTAATTTTACGAGGCCGTGAAGCGATAAAAACATCCGCATCCAGGGTTGATGACTTGCCGGCAGAAGCGGCCGCTGCTTTTAGAGAACAATCACAAAGAGCAGCTCTATTGGCCGGTCTAGGCTTGGAATCAGGATCAAGTCAAGAGGAAGAACTGCTGACCGCCGCTGACATCATCACTGCCTACACCGGGGAATTTACTGGGCAAGCCGTCCCTGCAGAAGATATTAATACCGCAACAATGGCCCGTTTAAGTGAAGCCTTCTTCATCCAGGCCCGAGCAGCCGACCGAGCGGCAACCACCCTCGAGCAAGAGATCGCTGCCCGGAGTCTCGCAAGACGGGCATTAACCGGAGGAAAATTGAAAGATGCGAGTCAAAATCTCCGGGTCGACGCGGTAGAACTAGCAATATTAGCCATTACCTGCGGCGCCCAAATTGAATACGTGCACGAACTAAGGTCCACGGAAAAATCCACGGCAGCAGAGTTCGCCTCAACGGAGGTCAGGCCGGAGGTTGCCCAAAGAGCAGAGGAGCAAAGGCTCTTAGCTGAGGCGATAGCCAAAACACAAGCACAAGCCGAATTGTTGGCCCAGATAGGCACCACCAATCTCGCCCTATTACAGACGTTCTGCCGTCACTACGGCAAAGAGGGCCCCACACCCGATGAAGTACCAGCGTTGGCCGACATCGTTATCAGTAGTGCAAGGAAACTGGTTGAACAGCAACTAAGGGACATCATCAGACCAGATGTCGAAGAAACCGCCACGGAGCGCCGTGGGCCGGACGCAAAGCCAAATCCAGAAGAGTGGCAAACACACATGGATGGTGCCCTAAACCTGATCGGCCCTCTTGAAGAACTACCCCTGGTAAAACAGGGTAGCTTGTCTATTTTACAAGAAGCTCTAGATATTGGTGCCGAAGCCGTGGAAAACAATGCTTCTCCGGGAGAGGAAATACAAGGTGCATTGAACAAGAACAAGCGAACTGCAATCCTGGCAGTTATCCTGACTGCCGCAGCTCTCAGTAAATACCAGGGAGAAATGGGCAGGGATGTTGGACTAGGTCCTTGGCTAAGCGCGCCTGACATCAGGGCCGCACAGCGACTTCAGGAAATGATCGCTACCGCACAGCTGCTACCACCGGAATTTGATCTCTCACAGTTCCGAGGAATGCCGGACAGAGCTGATCCGGCATGGACTCTAGTAACTCAAATCCAAGGACTTAACAGAGATCTTACTGAAATGATTGGCGGCGCAGGTATTGAAGATCCAAAAAAACTAGCCCCAGAGGCCCTGAGTCATCTCCTTCACCCCGAACTACTTAGCGATACAGACCCTACTGCTTTCGCATTATCACTCCCCAAACACTAGGCAATAAACAAGTTTCGGTACCACCAGCATCTAGCTTTTCTCCGCATACTGCGCGTACACCCAACCCTGCACCTGATTATCAATCCTAATTTTATACCACCCCGTTCTTTCCTCCAAAAACTCGTAGGAAGAGCCCGGATAAACCTTACCAATAATTGACGCGTTAAGCGAAGGCCCCGATCTTACATTTAAAAAACCGGTTGGCGTCTGACCAATAGTAACCATAACCTTCTTCGCCGCCACCGGGCTAACCAATTGCCGTAACCTTGCCACCGACTCCTTAACACCATCGCCCATTTTCTCGCCCGCAGAAAGAAAAACTACCACTGGATAATCGCCCGCTTTAACCTCAAATGCCCCGCTATCCAGCCACGAAAAGTCCCAGGCCGAAAAATCAACATCCTTCTTATCCACTCCTTGATATACCTTTCCGCTAGCATCAATTAGGTAAGCAAAGGGTATGTCAGATAATTGCAAAACCTGCTCCGAATACCCTTGCAACCCTCTCAACCAATCAGAAACCATTACTTTGCTCTTTTCCATTTCCACCTGATACAACTTCAGGTTTTTCCAAGCGCTCGTAGAACAGTTTCGTTCCTGGCAACCGGCTGACGTCAACTCCCAGACTGACCTTTGTTCAATATCGCCTTCAGAAAGAGCCTGCGATACTTCTGGTAAAACCACATTTTTTAACTCTGTTGATTGCCACAGGGGATCTAATGCCAAATCTGCATCCAAGATAAGACCTTTATCCGTCTCGCAGTTCAATTCTAGAGAAAAAACCTGATACCCGTCCAGTCTCAACTCAAATAAGTAAATATCATTCCTAATCAGATCAATAACTAACGGAGTCTGCCCTTCTTCCTCTCCGTCTA
This sequence comes from Patescibacteria group bacterium, assembly GCA_018824115.1. Lineage (GTDB taxonomy): Bacteria > Patescibacteriota > 4484-211 > 4484-211 > 4484-211 > JAHJGY01. The sequence continues at coordinate 14,428 of JAHJGY010000069.1, read as the reverse complement.
AAAACACCCGCGCACCAGAAGGAACAGATGTTACTGCCAATCTTTCTTGATCTTGTCTAGCAGTATGCCAACTCGCAACCCAACCCCAGCCAAAATCCCCCTCCCCCAAACTCCTTTCTACCTGAGTTAAACCTCTCTCGGATACTTTCACTTTACCTTCCCAAGAGGAATAATTCTCATCCTCGACTTTTAGGGAATAGAACCCAGGCACAAGATCGTTATTAACCCAAGGAGTTTCTCCCTGCCAAATACCATCAAGAAAAACCGATAAATTACTAGGGAATGAGGAAACTTCCAAAGACCCAGCCTTAGATGGACTGCTTGCCGAAGAAAATAACCTATAAACAGCAAGAGCAAATACTGCTAGAACAATAATAAAAAATGTAAATTTAGTAAGTAGTTTCTTCACTAAGCGTTTTCTCCTTCTTCCATCCTTATCGGCATGATAATGTGGAAAAAACCCTTATCGGCAGGAGATGCCCATTTAGTCGGAGATAAGGCATCATTAGCCGTAAAAACAATCTGGTCCTGACCAAATGCCTCCAACGCTTCACGAATAAAAGAAGAATTAAATGCAATACTTAATTCACCACCATCAATATTAGCCACAATTTCTTCCTTCCCCTCACCTACTTCCGAACTTTGTGCCTCCACAATTCCCTTACCATCTTTAAACGAGAAATAAATAGTCTGACTGCCCTTCTGAGCAAAAATAGAAACTGTTCGCACTGCCTGTTCCAAATCCTTTTTAGCCATTGTCACAGATATATTAAAGTCCGACGGTAGTATTTTTTCGTAATCAGGATATTCCGCTTCCAGTAATCGGCTAGCCAAACATACCGAAACAAAATCAAAAATCACTTGGTTCTTATCTGTAGACAGATACAAACTCACCTCATTTTCTCCAACACTGCCTAATAGTTTCTCTACCTCGTTAAAAGCGGCAGCGGGAATAATTAAACGCTGTTTATCGGTTGTTGCTCTCACAACTTCTCCCTCGGCAATACTCAATCGAAAGCCATCAGTAGCAACAAAAGTCGTTCTGTTATCGGTAATTGTGATAAGAACCCCGGTTAACACAGGCCTGCTCTCGTCTGTAGCAGCTGCAAAACGGGTCTTCCTAATTAGTTTTGCTAATTCCTCGGTTTTAAAAACTATTATCGGTTCTTTCTCTTTTTCAGGGAAAGAGGGGTAATCGACTGGGTCCATGGTAACAAAACTGGCTTCTGTTTTTTCGCTTTGAACTCTTAACCGATTACTTTTTAGTTCAATTCTAACTTTTTGAGGTAGCAAGGAAGAAATGTAACTTTGGACAGGTAAAGCAGGAATAGTAATTTCTCCTTCTTCGGTTACTTCGGCTGGAATCTGAGTTGAGATCGAAAGTTGTAAATTAGTAGCGTAAATATTAAGAGAACTGGAAGAAGTACTAACTAAAATATTGGACAGAATTGGTAATTCGGAACGTGATGGTATTAAACGAGAAGTTTGGCTAAGAGCTTTGGCGAGCTTTGGTTGGTTACAAATTGCTTTCATAATTAGCTGAATTTTACCATAATTAACTGATTCAAAACAATTTATGTTTATTATTGGAACTTAGTAAATATATTCTATATTTAAATAGTAGAAGTATTAGGTAGTGTGGAGATGTTGATTAATTAGAAAACGGTTTAGATAAAAGTGATAGAAGAAGAAAATGCCTGTGGATTAATTTTTAAGCTTAGTAACAGCCATTCCTATTATAATTGGTTGTTTAAACAGTTAGACCGGGAAAAAGATTTCCAGATTAAGAGTGGATGTTTAGTGGAAGACCCTTAGGTCCGCCATGGTGTTATCCACAAAGCGTGCGAGTTATCAACAACCCGTCCCCGATAAGTGTTCACTTAGGCACAAGTAATGAACATTAGTTTATAGAGTTTCAATAGAGTTGATGGCGGATTGTGCGAACTGCTTCAGTTACTGGCCGGGTTTTTTTCTGCAGTAGTCGGCTAATTTTCTCTGATCCGTGCATGATTGTGGTGTGATCGCGGCCACCGATAAGTTCGCCGATGAGTTCCAGGTTTAGGCCAAGGTCATTGCGTAATAAATACATCGCGATTTGCCGTGGGACGACAATTTCTGCTTTTCTTCCGCGCCCACACAGTTGTGACATTGTTGTGCCAAATTGTTCGTTAACGAGTTGGAAAATGTGCTCAGGGGTTAGTCGTTTCTTGACCTGTTCCGGCGCATGGTTTTGATTAAGAAGATTTTTAATGGTTCCAAGAGTAGGTGAAAGATCCTGGACTAAGAGTTCGCTGCGGATTTTTAGGATTAAACCTTCGATTTCGCGTATGCTTGAACCTGCACACTGGGCGATAAACTCGGCAGTTTCGGTGTTTAACTCCAGGCCAAGATCGGAGGCTTTAGTTTGGATAATTGCTAAGCGTGTTTCAAAGTCGGGTGGGGTAATCTCGACCATTAGACCGCCGGCGAATCGAGTGACTAGGCGTGTAGTAAGTTGTTTTATCTCCGAAGGTGGCCGGTCGGAACAGATTACAATTTGCTTTGTTTGACTGTAGAGTTTATTAAAAGTGTGGAAAAATTCTTCTTGGGTAGAAACTTTATCTCCTCCGAGGAATTGAATATCATCGACAAGTAAACAGTCATTTTCACGGTATTTTTTACGGAACGGGACTGTTTTGTTGAACCGAATGGCGTTGACAAAGTCGTTTAGAAAAGTTTCAACTGGGAAGTAGGCAATTTTTTCAACAAGCTTGCTCTCTACTAGATGATTCCCGATGGCATGAAGGAGGTGTGTTTTTCCCATTCCCGATCCACCGTAGATGAATAAAGGGTTATATGCGTTTCCCGGTTGTTGGGTAACTGCTAGAGCAGCAGCATGAGCCACGCGGTTACAGTTGCCAACCACGAAGTTATTAAATGAGTAGCGGGTAATAAGATTATGCTGAGGAAAGGGAGTTGTGCTGGAGATATTATTGCTTGGATGAGAATTATGGGATGGAATCTGGTCAAATAGTGGCCCTTTAGCCGGTTTAGTAGGTTGTTCTTCTATTTTAAACTTAATTTTGAGATCTTTCTGGGTCAATTTTATTAGATAATCGGAGATTGTTTGCTGGTATCGTTTCTGTAGAATATCTTTGGTGTATGGAGAGCGACAGGTAATAATAGCAGTTTCTTGGTCGATTTGCTCAAGCTTGGTATTGTTGAACCAGGTATTGATGATAGAGGCTGAGTGTTTTAGTTCTAGCTGTCCCAATACGCTTTGCCAGATTTGCTTTAAGTCACGTTGAGAGCGGAGATCGTATTCTGTTTGCGAGTTGCGCATAAAAGAAATATAGTGACTAGTGTGGATAACTGTCAACGAGGTCTTTTGTGGATAACCTCGGCTGCGGGACTAGTGGATAATTTTTTTTGACATCACAAAGGTATTTTCGTATACTAGGGTAGAGAATTTAAATTTTCAAGGCTTAATTTTCAATAAATACTCAAGTACCTAATTTGTAAATTTTTGAAAATTGTTAAATTGTTATTGTGCCGAAAAGAACATATCAACCAAAAAGGAGAAAACGTAACAAAACACATGGTTATAGAACTCGCAGTCGTACGCCTGGTGGGAGGAATATTTTAAAAAGAAGGACGCTTAAAGGGAGACGGAGGGTGGCGGTAAGAGCTTAGAGACTTGATGCTTAAAAGAAAGTTTCGTTTAACCCGTGATCAAGAATTCCGGCGGTTAAGGCGTAAGGGATTTAAGGAAAGATCTACTCTATTTTGGTTGCGATGGTTGCCTAATAATCTCCCCTACTCCAGGTTTGGATTTATTGCCTCTAAGAAAGTTGGGAATGCGGTGCAGAGGAATCGTGCTACTCGGTTAGTGAGAGAGGTAGTAAGATTGGATTGGGAGAGGATGAGAAAAGGGATAGACGTGGTTTTTGTGTTAAGTGATAGACTAGCGGAGAAGTCGTTTGACCAGGTGGAAAGGGAAGTAAAAAAGGTTTTTGCACGGGCCAAGCTGTTTAATCCACCTTCGCCCATCGACTAGCTCAGGGCTGTGGCGGATTTCAACCTAAGTCAAACACGGGTGCTAAAATGTTCCACAAGCCTCCTTGCTAGATTGAGCAGGTGGAATAAACATTCCTGCGGTAGGAATTATATGAAGAAGGTAGTACTTTTGCTAATAAGAATCTATCAGAAGGCTTTTTCCCAATCTACGCATTGGCTGGTACGGAACTTGGGATTTTCGGAAGTTGGGTGTCGATTTGAACCTTGTTGTTCAGTGTATACTTATCGGGCAATTGATAAATATGGTTTAATAAAGGGGGGGTTACTTGGCCTCAGGCGGGTAATTCGCTGCCATCCGTGGAGCAAGGGTGGGTATGACCCTCTCAAATAGTTATTTGAGAGGAAATTTACAAACGGTTTTTGAAAATTGTAAATTGTAAATTTGTAAATTATTACTATGTGGGATTTACTATTTAAAACGCCAATATTAAATATTCTCTTTCTTTTCTACCGCATATTATTCAGTAATATGGGTTTGGCAATCATCGCGTTGACGCTTTTGTTTAGGGTGGTTTTAATCCCCCTGACTCTACCGGCTATGCGATCTTCGAAGAAGATAAAGGAGTTGCAACCGCAATTAGACAAGTTGAAAGAGAAGAATAAAGGTGATCAGGCTGCTTTAGCCCGTGAACAGATGGAGCTTTATCGTGATCACGGAGTTAACCCGGCGGCAGGCTGTTTACCTATTTTTCTTTCTATCCCGGTAATGGTGGCTTTATATCAGGTTTTATTGCAAGCGCTAGATGCATCGGCGCTGGAGGTTTTGAATCAGAAAATATATTTTGATTTTTTAAGAATCGGCGGAATTTCACAATTACACACTTTTTTCTTGTGGCTGGATTTAACAAAGCCGGATAGGTTTTTTATTCTTCCTGTACTGGTTGGGGTGTGTCAGTATTTAAATTCACTCTTAATTTCTCCAACCCTGGCCAGCGACACAAAACAATCTGGTAAATCAGGAGGCGGAGATGAAATGGCGGCGATGATGCAGTCACAGTTTAAGTATATGTTCCCACTAATGACGACGTTTATCACTCTCCGTTTGCCGGCTGGGGTAGCACTTTACTGGTTAGTGAGCACTCTTTTTGGTATAATGCAGGCCAAGTTTTTTACTTAATTATGGATACGCAACTTGTTGCCGAAGCGCAACAAACAGCTCAAGAGTTACTAGGGTTATTAGGAATTCCGGTTGATGTGGTAGTGGAGATTGATCAGGATGAAGTAATTAGGATAAATCTTTCTTCCAAAGATCAAGAGAACATAGGGATTTTAATTGGCTATCATGGCGCAACCCTACATTCACTGCAGTTAATCTTGGCACTCGTGATTAATAGAGGTCGCGATGACTGGTTTCGAGTTCAAGTGGATATAGATGGTTATCGAAAGAAACGGGAGGATGCTCTTACTTCTTTGGCAAGAAGGACGATGGAAAAAGCGAAGTTTTTGGGTGAAGAAATAGCTTTACCACCAATGAATTCTTTTGACCGCAGGATTGTTCATCTTGCTGTCTCGGAAACAGACGGTGTTGTTTCTGAATCAGTGGGAGAGGAGCCGCGTCGCCGGGTAGTGATTAAACCAGGAGAATAGGTTTTACCTTGGTTTGTTGCGGGATGTAATGGTTAAGCGGTTGTTCGGGGAATTTGTTGAACCGTTTAACTATTCAATTATTTGACTATTTTAAGAAAGGTATACTCGTACAGATCACTTTGGCGGAGACTTTGTAGGTTAACTCCCCTACTTTTTTTTTTCACCCTTTTCTGGCAGACCAGATTTACACTAGGAAATTATTATCGACATATAGATTACGCAATTCCCTTTGTGTACTTGAGCGACCTTCTGTTGGGCTGTTGGGTCTTAATCATCGCGAAGAGTCAGGAGGAAAGAAGAAAGTTTATTGCATTTCTAGGAGATCAGAAGCTGGTTTTGCTGCCGGTCTTGCTTTTTGTGCTTTGGTCATTGCTCGCAAATGCCTTTTTGGACATTGATTTGGTGGCCGCGATCTATCGCTGGGCGAAATTAACGGAAATGTTCTTGTTGGTTTTCCTGATTGGCTGGTGGGTTTCCGTTGATAAAGAAAGGTCCTTTCGAATCTTTAAATACATTGCTTGGGGCATGTGGCCGTTGTGTTTAATTGCTTTGCTGGAGGTGGTTAAACAGCAGTCTTTGGGGCTGCAATTGCTCGGCGAATGGCAGTTTACGGTAAAAACACCCGGTATTGCTACATTCTATTGGTTGGGAAGGGATTGGCTGCGTCCCTACTCTACTTTTCCTCATCCTAATGTTTTAGGTGGAATACTGTCGATTATGTTACCGGTGATTGTCTGGTTTAAAAAGAGGTTTAATCAGCGTCTTTTTATTGTTTTATGGGGTGTTTTAGTGCTAACATTGCTTTCTACTTTCTCGCGTACAGGCTGGACCACGTTTTTTGTGTTAATGTTGGTTCTCGCGTTTTACTTGGTGAGGAGTAATCAATTAGTTGTTTCTACCGAAGGCTTTAAGATTATCATCTTGCTCACCTTTTTGACCTCATTGTTTTTTTGGTTTGTACCTAATCCGGTTACTGAACGTTTTTATAACTTATTTACTATTGACAGAATCAGCTTACTCCGGCGGCAGGAATTGGCAACTTTATCTTGGCAGCTTGTTCGTGGCCAGCCAGTGTTTGGTATTGGGATGAACCAATTTTCTTTTGAGGTGGAGAGGGCGGGGAAAATAATCGGTTCCTTCTTGTGGGCTCAACCCGTTCATAATGTGTGGTTATTAATTGTGGTGGAGCATGGCATTATTGGCTTTGGGCTCTTTTTCTGGTTTGTTTCTGTCCTATTTCGACGAATTTTGAAAACATTAAGTGATCAACCGGCCAGCCGTAGGAAAGTATATCTGTTCCTTCCTATTATTGGCTTGTTGTTGACCAGTATGGTCGATCATTACTGGTGGACATTACAGCCGGGAATTATGTTTCTTGGGGTAATTTTAGGGGTTTGCCTAGGAGAGTCTGCGGAGAGTAAACGATTATCCCTCCCCCGAGAACTTCTTCTCCTTGATAGAATACGGCGCTTTGGCCGGGAGCAATAGCGAAGGCGGGTTTTGCCAGTTTAACATTCAAAGTATGGCCCGAGTTGTTCTGTGAGAGGTGGGCAGGAATTAACTCGCCCAAGTGGCGAATTCTTACTAGGCATTTTCCGAGAAGTGGCCTGTCTCGAATCCAAGTTAGTTGGTTAGCTTTGAGTTCCTGGCGGAAAACATCTTTTCTCTCACCGACGATTAAAACATTCCCTTTAATATCTTTGCTGACTACATATTGCGGAACTCCCTGGTATTGATTAACGGAAAAGCCTCTTCTTTGGCCGATGGTATAAAAGACAGCCCCTCGGTGGTGACCGATAACTTTTCCTTCTAAATTAACTACATTACCTTTCTTTTCGGGTATCTGGCGGTGCAGAAAATCAAAAAGCCGGATTTTTCCTACGAAGCAAATCCCCTGACTATCAGGTTTGTCCCAATTAGGCAGGCCAGCCCTTTTAGCTTTCTGCCTTACTTTTTTCTTGGCCATGCCTCCGATCGGGAAAAGAACTTGCGCAAGCTGTTCTTGCTTAAGCGTGTAGAGGAAGTAAGATTGATCTTTGTTTTCGTCTATCCCCCGAAGAAGGTGATATGACCCATCTTGGTATTGATTTCGGGCATAATGTCCCGTAGCAATCGTATCTACATCTAGTTCTTGCAATGCCTTTTCTAGGAAAAGACCGAATTTTATTTCTTTGTTGCATAAAATATCGGGGTTTGGTGTTTGTCCGGCGCGGTAGGTTTCAAAGAAATACTGGAGTACTTTTTGTCGGTATTGCTGGCGTAAGTCGAAAACTTTAAATGGGATATCTAGACTGGTTGCAACCTGTAAAGCGCTGCGTCGCTCCTGATCAGTTTCACAATCGGCATTTTCTTGCCAGCAGTCCATAAAAACACCAGTAACAGAGTAACCTTGTTCTTTGAGAATAAGGGCAGCAACAGCACTGTCTACTCCCCCGGAAAGGGCAACGGCAATGTTTTTATGGCGCGAGGGTAGTACTTTCATTTTACTCTAATTGAAACCAGGACATAACTGATATGCTCCACTCCTCACTCTGATTATATCTTAGCGGAGAGAGGGAAGGTATTCAGCTTTATGTGGATTGCTCCTTGTGGGGCGAGAGTGGTCTTGATCAGGTGAAATGATGGGTTTGTCCAAATCGGAAATTGGATTACACTAATTGTTTCTGTTATTAGGTCGAGATTTTGTTTAAGTTTTTGTTTTTCGGTTTCATTCAGCTCGGGAAATCTTCCTAGAGTTAAGTGAGGAGGTTTGTTAGGAGCCGGGTTAATGCCTGCCTTTTCCAGCTTTTCTCTTAGCATTTGGCGCAGGTTGGATAAGGTTGGCCGTGTAATTTCCTCCGCGGCAATGGCTAGTACGTGTGGATTTTTTAACGAAGGGATGAGAAACAGCCTATCCAGCCGAAAGGAGGCGCAGGGGTTATCTTGTCCACTTTCTTGTAGTAATTCAGTGAGTTGGGGTATTAATTTTTCTTCCACTGCGCCCAAGAAAAGAAGAGTGAGGTGCAGAGATTCACTTGGTGTCCATTTAATTCTGGGACAGAGGTGATTAAGTCGCCGCTGTAAATCTAATAGTTGACCAGTTGTTTCTTTGGAAGGCGTGAAAGCGAGGAATAATCTCATTCAATGAGACATTAAATGCTACCTTACTGTTACAAGCAGCGTCCACAAAATTAGTATGGTGAAAGCCAGGTATTCGAGGACAATTTCGGCACTTAGGGTTTTCGCTTCCCAATGGTGAATGATTCCCCAGAGAGGGTACAAACTGGCAACGGCGACAACAGCCGTGCGCTTGAGATGAGTGTTATCAAGAAGAAATAAACTGACGATGGCGGTTGCCAGGATTAAAAAGACGAACGAGTACTGGAATATATGTGTGATTAAGTATTTAATTCTGGTCATCCTCAAAAGGCGGATTTCATAGGATAGATCCGATGCTGCTGGCCATTGTTAATATAATGAGAATCCCTACTATTCCGGCGTGCATTAGTGAGTGGGAATTGGTTCGTTCGATACCTTTTCGCCAGAGAGTAAGTGAGTCACCGAGTAAAATGGCGACCAGGAACATAAAGAAAAGGATTGTGGTTTGCTGTCCCATACCCCAATTACGCGGGTCGGTGGCCAAAGAGGCCTTGTTTCTAAAATTCAGCAGGCCAGATCTGATTTGCGCGGCGATCCCACGGGGTTTGTAGCTTTTTTCCGGGCTGGTGCTGGTGGCGAGGCTCTGCGGGTATAGTTCAACTTCCTCCTCTGCGGCTTGTTCTTGATGGGCGTATGTATAAACTTGAGCAGGCGCGGTGGATTCTTCGGCTGGCAATTCAGTTGCTGGCGTATTAGTTTGAGAACTGGCTATGGAGGTAGAAGTACTTTCCTCGGCAAGAATGATTGGAGTGCCGAATAGTTGAACAACGAGGGTAGTTTCTTCGCCTTGTAAAATTCCATTAACCACAGCAATTCCCATTTCTTTGAAATTAGAGTTCAGGACATTGCTTCGGTGGGACGAGGAGCCCATCCAACCGGCAACTACGCCAGAGGTGGTGTTGAAGTCCTTGGCTAGGTTTTCCCCGGCGTGACTGTAGTTATAGTCGACACTCTCGAAAAAATCCCAGGGGGTAGTTCCGTCAGGCGCAACGTGAGCCCAGTAATTTTGGTTAAACATATGCTGTGCTTTTAGTTCAGCAGCTCGATTAAGGCTCTGGCTTTGAGTTAAGCTAGGCAACTTGGCAGTTGCTCTTTCTTGGTTAATGAATGTAAAAAAATCTTGTTGATAGATACTGGTAGCGAAGCTGAGGATTTGTGGATTTGATGAATAGAAAACGGCGAGGTTGACCTGGAGCAAGATGAAGGCAGCAAATAACGGGAAAAGAGAGTAATGTCGCAACAAATGTGGGCGGTGTTTATTTTGCTTAACTGGCAAGAACAATGGGCAGAAATTTTGCATTCAATGAGACTCGGAAAAACTGCCGATAAGCAAGTTTTTCCGTCAGTCGAATTAATCCACCTTTGGCGGATCAATGAGACTCGACCCGATGTAACGTCGGGTTGCAAGCCGAATTAGTGTTAATGCTACTTGGCAATATCAATATAGCAGAAAAGAAACCAAATGTCTATAGTACGCACTATAGGGAAGGCGGGGGCTATATTCAGACCCAGAATCCCCTGTCTATAAATATTACACCAAAATTGAAAGAGAAGCTAGTCAACTCCCGCGCCTCATGCGGTTTTTGTAGATTATACGTCTACTTCCGAATAAAAAAATGGAGGTGGTTAGCCCCGCGAAAGCACGTAGATTTACTAAAGTGTGGCCGGTTTTGGGTAAAACTTCCAGAATACCTAAAACGTCTCCCCCCTCTTCTTCGGGGCCAACCCATTCAGCGGTAATGGCGACAGTGGGCGTAGGAGTTATTTCGTCTTTTACTCCTTCCACCAATCCATCATCTTCTATTTCTCCTACAATACAGCCGAGAGTAAGATCAAAGGCGGCATTTCGTGATTGCCATTCGTTTCCTTTATTAAAGGGAAATTCAACATAAAGTTCGTAAGTGATTTTTTGTCCGCCGGGTAAGGTAGAAAGGTAAATTTCGTTACCGGGATTGGTAAAAAGATCGGAAAAATAGCTGCTGCCACCGCTTCCAAATAAAGTCTCACCCGTGCCTTTATTGGTAATCACCAGCAATAATTGACTAAGGAAGTCAAGGCCGTTGGAGTCAGGAATGGACAAAAGTTCTCTGGAAATTAACGTGGCCCAAATGCCGATATTCTGGTCGGAGCCAGTCATGTTTGTTACCTCGACCCACTTAGAGATAACATCTCCGGGCTCAAGATCGTTTGCGCTAAATAGGGGTGTTGTTTCCCAATTAACCGAGATGCAATCCTGAGCATGAGCAGGCTTGGTGGTTGTTGATATAATTAGAAACAGCCATACGAGTAAAATAATTGTTCTAAGGAACCGTCGGTATTTAGCTGTTTTTGCTTGTATTTCCTGCATTTTTAGGTTCGTAATACCCATTCCGTACCAGTGGTAATTGTTCCGTGGCGGTTGTTTCCCGAGCTGTCATTAACCACGGTACCTGTACCTTGGTTACAATGTAAAAGCAGTTCGGTATCCGCGTCGGTAATAAAAGGGTCGGTTTGCGGCGTAAAGTTAGACGTGTACCTCTCGACACTACTCACCCGCACTTCGTCTACCCGGCCGGTAAGATTGTAATTATCGCCGTCGCTAATCCAAATTGATCTTTTGGTGGTACTTAGATCCTCGGAAATAGTATGGGTGGCATCTAGTATCCCGTTATACCAAATTTTTAGCTCATTACTGGTCGCTTTATAAGTAACAGCCAAATGGAACCACTGTTCGGTTGGGAATACGGCAGTTGACCAATATTCAGTTCCTCCATATGGGCGAAAGGCTAGTTTCCGGGCGTTTTCGTTTTTTAATGCCCCACCGAAGTAAAGGGTATGATAGCCGTTATCGACCCAATCGGCCAGCCAGGTAGGATGAGTTCCGTCCAGATAAGTCCAGGCTTCAATAGTCCAATCGCTCTTACCTGGCGCGTATTCGTCCAAAGCGAACATTTCTTGCTGATCATTAGTGTGGAATTTTTCACCATCGGTATCAAATTTGAGAGCGTAATTTGTCTCGGGTGTTGGAATATCCCAAACACCGGCGACAAAAGTATTATCTACTGATGTCTCGGTATCGGAAAAAAACGATGCGGTTTGTCCCAAGGTAAAAGAACATAAACCGATTATTAAAATATAGGTAAGAATTTTTTTCATTTTGCCACGCTAAGCGCGATTTGGCGGACTTTTTGCCTTCTTTACCTTTTTGATCGATTTAGGTAACCTTTTCTTTTCAGAATTCTCGTCTTTGGACTCTTCTTCAAACTTTTGCTTATATTTCCGCTCGACCTTTTTCTCTATTTCTTTCTTTATTATCCGCAGTTCGTCCAAAATAATCAGGACAGCCGGGAGAATTATTAGGAGAGCGAAGCCTTGGGGTGTTTTGGAAAAATTAACAAGGTAGCCCAGGTAAGGAATGGAGAAGAGAAGCTTGCCTTTAATGTCATCTAGGGTAACTTTCCAGGAGTCAGCGGTTTGGTTAGCGTCGCCTTTGGTTGTAACATACATTAGGCCTTCCTCTTTATCTTCGGCAATTTCCTGTATCCGGTGAGTAATTAGGTTGTTGGGATCTTTGGGGTGCGGGAAGGTAATAATATCCCCCGCGGAGTATTCCGAGGAAGGTTTAATTACGGCAATGGATCCAATGTGGATAGCTGGCTCCATGGACCCGGACATAACCACCAGTGGCTCGTAATTTCCGGGGACGGGTAGCAAAGGTATAACTGTGGCTAAGAAGATTAGGATTAGGAGGATAGTAACAGTATATTTAATTATCTGGCCGACCAGAGCGAATTTTTTCAGCTTTCCACAGAAATTATCCTTAGTTCTTTGCCAGGAGAATTTGTTAAAGGAAAGCTTTAATTGTTTTGGTTCTTTATCTTTTTTAAGGACTTTAGCTAATTTTGTTGCCATGGTGATAATAAAGCTTCCTATTTGGGAAGCGATCTTATCATAAATTCGCGATATTCTTTTAATTCCATCCATATTCCATCTTTACTGCCTTCTGTTCCCTGTTTTCTGCTTCCTACTTCCTACTTTCTACTATCCCTAGCTTTATGGGAGAGTGAAATGGGCTACAATACCGCTCCACTCCCCGAAAAACTAACGAGTGCTAATCGTCGTCTTGCATTGCGTCGACAATTTCGTCGAAGGTTACTGAGGTGCCTTGGAGGCTGTTTCCTGCTGTAATAGGTAACCTTAATCTCTGGCAGACACGCTGCGACCAACCAGGCCTGATGTCATCATTCCCAGGGGTTCCTGTGGAATTAGGATCATCGTCGCTGGTTTGAGTTCGGTTTGCTTGATCTTTTATGCCACTAAGCAGACCGCTATAAATTTGGACGTCGTCAGTATTATCGCAGGTCGAGTCCCAACCGGAGTCGAATAGGTCGATCTCTAGTGCATTGAACAGGGTAGTGCTCCCGCCGGTCTTCTTAACCCAGAGATAGGCTTCAAACGGTAGTTGACCAGCTACAGGGGGATATGGGCCATTAAAGATGTCCATATATTCCCAGCCAGTTTGGTAGCCTGGGTAGGCACCGCTGACGCTAAAGGGCTTACCGCTTGAATGATTAAGTGTTAGCACTAGTGTGCCAGTAGCGATAGTGTTACCAGCTACAGTTCCTTGATCGGAAAACTGTGCGATGGTAGCCCCAGTGACTACAGCAAAAACGGCGACAATCGTGAGCAGACTTAAACCAATTCTTTTAGTCATTCTGTATCACCTCCTTTGATACAGGGTTGTAAAAAAATGCCCCGTACTGTTGCATTTTTAAACCCCGGCAGAACCAAATGTGTTAGAGAAGCAAATCTGGTTCTTATCGTGTAAGTGATTAGCTTTATGGGAGGGTGGTTCCTTCTAAAAACCAATCACTGGCCGGTGGTTTGGGCTAGTTCAAAAGTTATGTCCAGTGCCATGCTGTCACTTTGTGCCAGATCGTCGCTGGTCGTGGGCCACCAGTCAAACAAAGCCACCATGCAAATACCGGCACCGGCGTTAAGTGGTTCGTCTAGTTCGTAACTACCCGCAAGGTCTTTTACCAGACCATCATAAAAAACATTATCACCAGTGCTGATCCAGCCGTCACAGCCGTAATCCATAAACAGCCGCAGGTTCACAACATCTTGTAGTTCCCCTTTGCCTTGTCCCGGGTCGTCGCAAGTGATGTCGCCAGCGTTAATTTCCGGGTCTAAGCAGACATTCTCATAACTGACCACGCTGATATTTTCCAGATCCAGATAACCGTTAATGGTGCCTATATTATTAAGGGCATAGGTTCCTTTGGGCTGATTTCCCGGACTCATGTTGTTGACGGTAAATTTAACTGTATTCGAGCCGTTGTTCCCATCTATGTCTAGGTCCAAAGTGCCGGTGGTAAAAGTGTTGTTATTGGTGGATTCGGTGTCGCTGTAGTACGCGGTGGTGGCAGAGAAGGTCATAACGGTAACACTGCCAATAGTGAGCAAGCTTAGTAGAATTCTTTTAGTCATTTATTTCACTCCTCCTTAGAATGCAATAATTAAACTATCTTAAATTAACCTGTCCTCTCCCTGTTACAGGGTATCCTTATAGGAATTATATTTTGTTGACGGTATTTAATAAAGGGACTATTTGCTTGCAGGCGAGAGGTAGAAAAGCTGGTAAGACGGTTAACGCTTGCCATAGGTG
>JAHJGY010000068.1 GCA_018824115.1 Patescibacteria group bacterium | reverse complement strand
TCGTTCGGCAATTGTTGGCCCGCCACCCCAAGATAGCAATGTATATTTCTCTTTTTGGACCTATGGATATCCGCATCGAGTTGGGATGAATCAGTACGGTGCTTATGGCCGCGCGAAGGCGGGGCAGGGTTACAAGGAGATACTAGGTAAGTATTATTCCCTATCTCCCGAGGCCATAGTTCCATACCAAGCTTCAGAGACGATCCATGTTCTGGGGTGTCAGTACGGCCCCCCGCCGTGGGTTGAGGGGGGTAAAAGTAGGGAGGTATGTGAAAGTGAGGGCGGAACTTTTTACGATACTAGGATCGATTTTGAAGAATATATCAAGGGGTTGGGGGAGATGCCTTCGTCTTGGGGCAGTCCTGATAATGCGGGAATGGAAGCCTTAAAAGCGCAAGCCGTGGCGGCCAGAAGTTATGTTTTGTATTACACGGCCGATGGTAGTAGTCCGATATGTCCCAGTACGAATTGCCAGTATTATACGGGGAGTAACAAGGGGGGTTATTGGGAAGAAGCTGTGAATGCAACCAATGCTGAGGTTATTCTCTACGAAAATAAGCCAATTTCTGCTTATTACCACTCAACGAGTGGTGGCTACACGCTGAATTCAGAAGAAGTTTGGACTAGCCCGAGGCCTTATCTAAAGGGAATCAGAGATGTTGACGCCCAAGGGCATTACTACGACGAGATTTCTCCCTGGTATCATAAAGCCTGGGGTGATCAGCCATGGCTTTCTCGGGATCAGGTCGAGGACTTGCTAAATGCGGCCCTGCTCCCCGAGAGTTATAATGCTTATTTGCCGATGCCCTCTGCGGAGGAGGCGCAAAAGCCGTTGACAGAAAGGGGGGGTGGATTTACCCCCGAAGAGATATTGGCGACGTTGCAGAAGGAAAGTGTTGACAGTATTACTAACCTTAAATCGTTGGAAGTAATTGGTGCGGAAGGAAAAAGTACTTTGTTGGTGCGGGTGTATTACGAACAAGGCTATATTGACATTGATGCACAGAGGTTTAGGTTCGTCTTTAATTTACGCTCACCCGGGACCGATGCCATCTGGACGTCTCGATTTGACATAAGAACAAGTTAGACATAGAATTGGGTGTCGTTCTGGCTCTAGTGTTTGAGAAGACGGGGAGGTAGTGTATAATAAGGCGGATAAGCTAAGCTAGGCTTGGCTTCACTTACGATCCGGCTAGAGTTTTACTAATAGTAATAGGCTTGGTATTGTTGGGTAAATTTGGGATTTTTAACTATGGCTTTAACTAAGAAAGAAAAGACAAAAGTAATATCGGATTACAAAGTGCATCAAGAAGATACCGGTTCTCCTGAGGTCCAGGTTGCTTTATTAACCGAAAAGATCGGTCGATTAGGTGAGCATTTAAAGACGCACGCCCACGATCATCATTCCCGCAGGGGCCTGTTGAAGATGGTAGGGAAGAGGCAGCGGTTGTTAGCCTACTTAAAAAGGAAAAACCCAGAACGCTACAAGCATGTAATTGAAAGACTTAATTTAAGGAAGTAAATTTGGAATTGTTAACCTTTGTTAATTTCTTTGACTTCCAGTTGTGAATTAAGGTATTTAGAATGGGAAATAGTCAAGCTGATGTTGTTGAGAAAAAGATAGAATATGCTGGCCGGTCCTTAGTTCTCCAGACTGGAAGGTATGCCGAACAGGCAGATGCGGCTGTTTTGGCTCAGTATGGAGATACAATGGTTTTAGCTACTATTGTTCATGTCGAGGCAGCTGAAAATAAAGGTTTTTTGCCTCTTAGAATAGACTATGAAGAGAAGTTATACGCCGGGGGCAAGATAAAAGGTTCACGTTTTGTGAAAAGGGAAGGCAGGCCGTCAGACGAAGCGGTGCTAAAGGCACGTGCTATTGACCGATCAATCCGGCCGCTCTTTCCCAAAGATTTTTTCCACGAGATACAGGTGATCCTCACTGTGCTTTCCGTGGATTCCAATACCGACCCGACAGTTTTATCTCTAATCGCAGTTTCAGCGGCACTTTCTATTTCGGGTTTGCCTTGGGACAAGGTTCTTACCCCGGTTCGAGTCGGATTAAACAATGGTAATTTTATTTTGAATCCCTCTCTTGCGGAAATGAAATTTTCCAGCCTTGATTTGTTAGCTTCTATAGTTGGAGACAGTGTGGTAATGATTGAGTCAAGCGCAGAAGAAGTTGCAGAAGATCAGATTATTAAGGCAATAGAGTTTGCGCAAGAGAACACACAGCCACTAGCCGACTTAATCACTGAGTTTGCGGATGCAGTCGGGAAACCGAAGATTACCTACGTCTCCGCCGAAGTAGATCCACAAGTTAAGGCGAACTTATCGCAATTTATTAACGATAATCTTCCCGAACAGGTTTATGATATTGATCAGCGAATGCGAGCCGAAACGGTCAATAACTTTCTCGAGACACTTAATACTCAATTTGAAGGTAAGGCATCGAAGGCGGAAATAAAGCAGATTCTTGAATTGCTCATGAAGAAGATTATGCGCCAGAGGGTGGTTAGCGAGCGGAAGCGCTTTGATGGTCGAGGATTAGACGAAGTCAGGCCGGTTGACGTAGAAGTTGGTTTATTACCGCGTACGCACGGGTCAGCGGTGTTTAAGCGCGGCGGGACTCAGGTGTTAACGGTAGTAACGTTGGCCTCTACCTCGCTGGAGCAGTTAATTGAGACAATGACCGGTGAGGAAACCAAGCGGTATATTCATCACTATAATTTCCTGCCGTTTAGTACGGGTGAGATTGGCTATCTGGCTTACCCAAAGCGTCGCGAAATCGGTCATGGAGCTTTAGCGGAAAAAGCGTTACTGCCAGTTATTCCTTCGGAAGCAGAGTTTCCCTACACAATTCGTGTTGTTTCGGAGATTTTGTCTTCGGCTGGATCTACTTCTCAGGCCTCGGTTTGTGGATCATCATTAGCCTTGATGGACGCCGGAGTGCCAATAAAGTCGGATGTGGCTGGCTTAGCAATGGGTTTAATTGTTGAGGGTGGCGAGCAATTAGTGCTCACTGATATCGCGGGACTCGAGGATTCCTTTGGTGATATGGATCTTAAGATTGCTGGTACCGAGAAAGGGATTACCGCGATACAGCTGGACGTTAAAATCGATAATGTCCCGCTGGACACCATTGCCCAAGCTATAACTCAGGCCCATCAGGGCAGAATGCAGATATTAGAGGAGATGCGCTCGGTAATTAATAACTCTCGGCAAAAAATTTCTCAGTACGCACCGAGTATTGTTTGCGTTGAGGTCGATCCAAAGAATATTGGAAAAATAATTGGTCCTGGCGGAAGGACAGTACGTTCTTTCCAGGAAGCAACAGAGACAACTATTGATATTAAAGATGATGGCCGCGTCTTAATTTCTGGGATCGATCCGGATAAAGTTGAAAAAGCGAAGCAGGGCATTCTCGGCCTTAACCAGGAAGTGAAAGTTGGCCAGTTTTATGAAGGTACGGTGAAACAAGTTGTTGATTTTGGTGCCTTTGTTGAAGTTATCCCTGGCCAGGATGGATTGGTGCATGTTTCTGAGATTAATGAGTCTTACGTAGATAATGTTAGTGATTATTTGAGTGAAGGTGATCAGGTTAGGGTTAAAGTGATTGAGATTGATGAGAAGGATAGAATAAATCTTTCCATTAAGCAGGCACGCAGTGATGAACAAGAATCCGCCGAAGATAAATAATACTTCAAAAGATGAGCTCTCGCCCGAGCTACAGAAGCTCCATCAAATGCTCGAAACGGCCGATCTGCCCGTGGAGCTTTCCGATAGAGCTCAGGCGAATATAGAAAGAGTGCAGAGGCTTTTTGGCTCTTCTCAGTTTTATACCGCTTTAGACAATACATACCGTTTTATTGAATTAGTTATTGATTTACCCTGGAACAAAAGATCCGAGGACAACCTTGATCTGCAGGTAGCCGGTGAGATTTTAGAGACTACGCATTACGGGTTGCGGTTGATTAAAGATAGAATTCTGGAATATATTGCCGTTCTGGCCCTGCAAAAGGAGGCAAAAAGATCGAGTGAACGGGAAGAAGTGATTAGAAGTTTGCAGAAGAGAGGTGTAGGGATGTCGCCAGTTCTTATGTTCACTGGCTTGCCTGGCGTAGGAAAAACTTCAATTGCTTACTCGGTGGCTAAGGCAATGAATCGAGAGTTCATCCGTATTGCAATGGGAGGAATGGGAAGTGCATCTCATTTAAGGGGAGATCCGCAAATGATGTCGGGATCTGAGCCAGGTATGATCGTTAAGGGCCTGCGTCGTGCGCAGACAAAGAACCCGGTTATCCTTTTAGATGAGATCGATAGAGTGGCGGAGGCCGCGCGGGCAGATATTATGGGTGTATTGCTCGAATTATTGGACCCACAACAAAATTCCGAGTTTATGGATTATTATCTAAATTATCCGTTCGACTTATCGGAAGTAATGTTTCTGTGTAGTGGGAATAAAACAGCAGGGATCTCTAATGCTGTTCTCGATAGAATGGAAGTGATTCAAATGCCCGGGTATACGGATGAAGAAAAGATAATTATTGCCCGCGAGTATTTACTTCCCCAGGCACTCCAGGTTGCTGGAATGGATAAAGACGATGTTGTGATCGAAGAAGCGGTTTGGCCGCTTATTACTCGCCCGCTTGGCTTTGATGCCGGTATCCGTACAATGAACCGGACTGTGGAAGCAGTTATTCGCAGGTGCGCCCGTCAGCGTGTTTCTGGCACTACTAAAAAATTTGTTGTTAATGAGGAGAATATTCGGGATTATGTGCCAGAATAGGCTGCGATGTCGTCCTGAAGGGTTTTATGCCTGAAAAACGGGAACAACTTAATTCTATTACTAAGGAGATTTCAACTTGCCGGAAGTGCCCGTTGTATCAGTTTGCAACTAATTCTGTACCAGGCGAGGGTAATGCCAGCGCCGAGATTGTTTTTGTTGGTGAAGCGCCGGGGTATTACGAAGATCAGCAAGGCCGACCCTTCGTCGGCCGAGCAGGTCGTCTCTTAGAGCAATCTTTAGATAGTATCGGACTCAATCGCGAAGAAGTATTTATTAGTAATGTGCTCCATCATCGTCCGCCAAGTAATCGTGACCCCTTGCCCGATGAGGTTACTGCTTGCAAACTATTTATGTTACGTCAGCTAGAAGTTATTCAACCTAAGATTCTGGCGACTTTGGGACGTTTCGCGATGAACGTTTTTTTGCCAGAAGCGAAAATATCACGTGACCATGGGAAGATGAAAAAAGTTGACGATTATGATTTTATTGTTTTTCCGCTGTATCATCCTGCGGCAGCATTGAGATCGGGCAGTATATTGTCTGATTTTCGGGAAGACTTTGATAGGCTGGGTAAATTGCTTAAATTGCAGAGTGCAGAACTGAACTTAATGAAGAAACAGGAAGGAATTGATGAGAGTTCGAAAATGGAGCAGATGGGACTGAGACTATGAAACAAGAAGGTAATCAACCACAACTAAAAATTCTTCCGCTTGGTGGTTCTGGGATGGTAACCAAGAATCTATTTGTTTATGAGTACGGAAACGATATTGTGATTGTTGATTGCGGCATGGGATTCCCTGAGTCTGAGCAGTTGGGAGTAGATATTGTTATTCCAGATATTAGTTATCTCAGGGATAAGCTTAATCGAATTAGGGGAATAGTTATCACTCACGGTCATGAGGACCATTATGGTTCACTCCCCTATTTACTTCCCGAGTTAGGGTTTCCGCCGGTTTATGTCGCGAAATTGGTTCGTGGATTAGCCCAAGTTAAACTGGAGGAGCATGGGTTGCTGAAGCAGGCCCGTTTAATACAATTCGAACCTAATAGTCCGTTTTCACTTGGGAATTTCACCTTCCACCCTTTCCGGGTTAACCACTCGATTCCTGATGCTTTTGGGTATTTTATTCAAACACCGATTGGTAATGTTGTCCACGCGTCAGACTTTAAGTTTGACTGGTCGCCGGTGGATGGGAAAGTTTTTGAGGTAAGCAAGCTAGCTACTTTAGTTAAGCAAGGAGTAGTGTGTTTATTGTCTGACTGTCTGGGTTCAACAAGTGAAGGATATACTAAGTCGGAACGTTTTATCCAAAGAGCTTTTGAAGAGGAAGTTGAGAAAGCTTCTGGACAGGTGTTCATTACCACGGTGTCTTCTAATATTTCACGTATTCAACAGGCAGTGAATGTGGCGGTTAAATTTGGCCGCAAGGTCGCTTTTCTGGGTATGTCGGTTGCTAAGAATACAGAAGTAGCTCAGAATTTGGGATATTTAAATATTTCTAAGGGACTGGTCGTTGAACCGGGGGAGATCAATAAATATCCGGATAATAAACTGATGATTATTATTGCCGGCAGTTACGGGCAGCCTCGCTCATCCCTGGTCCGACTGGCGGATGGCGGGCACCGGCAGGTTCAGTTGAAGAAAGATTCAGTGGTTATTTTTTCTGCGGATCCTATCCCGGGGGTGTTCGATCAAGTGGGAGCAGTGATCGATAAATTGGTGCTGCACGGAGCGAGAGTGGTGTATTCAGAGATTCAGGAAAATCTACACGTTTCTGGGCATGGGGCTCAAGGCGATTTGTCAATGATGGCTTCTATAGTGCACCCTTCTCACTTTATTCCTATCGGTGGTAGTCCGCGGCATATGAGGGCCTATACAGAGTTAATGTCACAACTAGGATTTGATAGGAGGAGGGTTCTGGAATTAAGGGAGGGTGAGGGGGTAATTTTGACGCCGGACAGTGTTCATAAAAAGAAAATGGTAACTTTAAATAATATCTTTGTTGACGGGTCTCGGGTCGGTGATGTGGGGGAAGTTGTCCTACGTGACCGCCAGAAGCTTTCCGAAGACGGTATCTTTATTGTTATCCTTAAAAAAGGGAAAGAGGGCGTATTTCACAATTTGGTACATGTTATTTCGCGAGGTTTCGTATATATGGCTATTTCGGACGAGTTAATAAATGAAGCCAAGGGGTTGGTGTTGTCGGAAATCAGGGGAAAGAAAGTCTCCGGATGGGCTAAGTTGCGGGGACGTATAGATAAGCGCCTGTCGGATTTTCTCTATCGTAAAACCGAGAGGCGGCCAATGGTTCTAACTATTCTTATTGGCTAATGATCAATAATGTCGATTATTCATTCGCTAGAGATCGAGAAAATAAAGCAGCAGCTGCAGACAGACCCTGATGCCGGGCTCACCGAACTCGAAGCGAAGGATGCTTTGCAGAGGTATGGGCCAAATGCCCTTCCCGAGAAAAAACCACCGAGCTCTCTCCGGATACTAATTATTCAATTCAGGTCGCCTTTAGTGTATGTTCTTCTTTTCGCCTTGATGGTTTCCGTGGCTTTGGCCCACTGGGAGGATGCGCTGGTAGTTAGTGGATCCCTGGTGCTTAATACAATTCTGGGGTTTATTCAAGAGAAAAAGGCAATAAATATTTTAGAAAAACTCAAGGAATTGGTCCATCACCAGGCAAAAGTTATTCGGGACGGTCAGGAGAAACTTATTGCGGCAGAAGAACTTGTTCCCGGAGACATTCTCGTATTAGATGCTGGTGATAAAGTGTCAGCCGATGCCAGGATAATTAAAGAGAATGATTTGGAAACGGTCGAGGCGGCCCTAACCGGAGAGTCGGTTCCTTCGGAGAAGAATGTTTGTGTTTTGCCGGAGGGAACAGCGGTTGCCGATCAGGTAAATATGCTTTTTATGGGAACGGTGGTAAGTAAAGGGAAGGGAAGAGCGGTGGTCGTGGCTACTGGAATTGAGACAGAGTTGGGGAAAATCGCACGGTTAGTAGCCGAAACAGAAGAGGAGCAAACTCCTCTTCAGGAACAGTTGGCAAAGTTTAGTATTTTTCTTTCTCGCCTGGTAGCTATTATTTGTGCGGGCATTTTTCTATTGGGGTTTTTCCAAGGCCGAGACGTCTATGAGATGCTGGCAATAGCCGTCGCCGTCGCCGTCGCCGCAATCCCGGAGGGCCTATTAGTTGCTTTAACGGTCGTGCTTGCCTTGGGGATGCAAAGGATTCTAAGGCAGAAAGGTTTGGTGAGAAGATTAGTCGCGGCTGAAACTTTAGGGAGCACTTCTGTTATCTGCAGTGACAAAACTGGCACTTTAACGAAAGGAGAGATGCAGGTAGCTCATATTCATTGCGGCGGGTTCATAGCTGATGGGGACGTGGATATAGAGACTCACGGGTTAGCACTGAAGATTTCTGCCTTATGCAACAATGCGGTGGTTGAGAATATAGAAGAAGAGCTTGAGCAGTGGAGGATTATTGGTGATCCTACAGAAAAGGCATTACTAATAGCGGCTGTGCAGGGAGGCTACGATTCGCAGCTGCTAAGTTCTAAATATCCACGATTGGCAGAACTTCCGTTTAATGAGGAGAGAAAATTCATGGCGACTCTTCACCAGGATGAACAAAATAAAGAGAAGCTATTAATGGTAAAAGGTGCGCCCGAGTTGGTTTTAAGCTATTCAATTGCATCAGTCGGCTATGGTAAGAACGAGAATTTTAATGACATAGATCGTAAAAAGATAGTACAAAGTTTCGAGGAATTAAGCCAAAAAGGTTTGCGCGTGCTAGGTGTCGCCTATAAAAAATGGGATAAGGAAACAGATGAAATCACCGATGAAGATATTTCCGATTTGTCCTATGTGGCCTCGATTTCTTTAAAAGATCCCTTAAGGGAGGAAGCAAAGGCAACGATCGAGCTCTGCCGTCAAGCGGGAATTACTCCAGTTCTTATTACAGGCGATCACTTATTGACTGCTATGGCAATTGCTAAAGAGGTGGGAATAGTTTTGGACGAGAGAAATGTTATCCGTGGAGAGGACCTGGATAAGATGTCGGTGGAGGAATTTGAGAAAAGGGTTAAGGATTTGTATCTCTATGCGCGGGTAACGCCTCAGCATAAAATGCGGATTATTGATGCTTGGCAGAAGCGAGGCGAGGTGGTGGCAATGACGGGCGATGGCGTTAATGACGCTCCGGCGTTAAAGAAAGCGGACATCGGTGTGGCGTTGGGTTCGGGAACCGAGGTTGCCAAGGAAGCCTCGGACTTAGTATTACTAGACGACAACTTTTCTACCATTGTCTCGGCAGTGAAAGAAGGAAGGGTTATATTTGATAACCTTCGTAAAATTATCACCTATCTGTTAGCAGACTCTTTTTCCGAGATGATTCTAGTTATTGGTGGTTTAGTAATAGGTTTGGGTTCTCCAATTACGGCAGCGCAAATACTATGGATTAATTTGATTACTGATGGTTTGCCCGATCTGGCTTTAACAATGGAGAAACCAGAAAATGATGTAATGGAACGTCCTCCGCGCAAAAGGGAGGAAGGTATCTTGAATCAAGAGATGAAGGTTATTATCTTCTGTATTGGCATTTTTACGGACATAGTATTGTTAGGGCTTTTCTGGTTCTTATCACGGCGGGGCATGGATATGGTGTTACTGCGGACTTTCATTTTTGCCGCGCTGGGTTTGGATTCGCTATTATACGTTTTCTCCTGCCGGAGTTTGCGGAAGCCATTGTGGAGGATTAACCCACTTGCTAACACTTGGCTGCTGCTGGCTGTTTTGGGAGGATGGGTCATGCAAACAGCGGCGATTTACTGGCTCCCTTTACAATCTCTATTAGGGACAGTTTCTTTGCCCTTGAATATTTGGTGGTATTTATTTGGACTCGCGATTTTTAAAGTTATCGGTATTGAATCTGTTAAAGAAGTTTTTATTCACAAGGAATTGAGTGAGGTAGAGAGATGGTGATGCAAGAAAAGTTCCCCAAGGTTCAAGAGATAATTGATTCCTCGAAGAGTATTCTCATTCCGTTTCACGTACACCCGGATGGAGATATGGTTGGGAGTGGTTTGGCGATGGCGGCGTATCTAAAAAGCGCAGGCAAAAAAGTGCGGGTAGTATCAGTTGACCCAGTAAACCCGGAATGGAAATTTTTACCCTATTTTGATCTAATTGAAAATATCGATCCCTTAGAACTAAATTTGGCGTCAATTGACCTCATTATTTTTATTGATAGCGAGAGTTCAAAGCGGGTAACTAGAGGGGCGGGCTTTAGTATCCCTGATGAGATTAAGACGATTGGGGTAGACCACCATAAAACAAATCCACAAGAATTTCAGATAAATATTCTTAACTATGAGGAGGTATCGTCTGCCGCCCAACTAATTTTGGAATATTTCACTGTGGTTGATTTTCCATTGAATAAGGAGATAGCATTATTACTTTACTGGGGCCTAATCATGGATACGGGTCTATTTGAGTATTTCGCTCCATCTCCTTTAGCGAAAATCAAGGCTCATGAAGATGCGGCAACGTTACTCACGGCTGGCGCTCCGCATGACCAGTTAGTTCATAGAATAAGGGGAAACCAAAACCTGGAGACTATCAAGTTTCTAGCTAAGGGATTGTCGAATTTACAAATAGATAAGGAATATAGGTTCTGCTGGACAGTGTTTTCTAATTTGGAAATTGATGAACTTGGGTTAGGAGGGAAAGTAAGCATGGTGCGTTTTTCAATAAAACCCTTCCTTAATTGTTTAAAAGGAACAGATTTCGGTATTCTATTAACAGAAGATGAAAACAACTTTATTTCGGTGAGTCTCCGGGCCCGGCGGCAAGATGGTGTTGATGTCTCCGAATTAGCACGGATTCTTGGCGGTGGGGGGCACCGTGCCGCGGCTGGTATTAAACTTAAGATGTCTTTGGAGGAAGCGGAGAAGTTAGTTCTGGAAATGGCAAGGAAGTTTGCCAGAAAGGAACTTAAGACCGAGTGAGCGGTGACCCATAGCGGGCTAATTGCGTGTTGCTAAGTACTTTCCCAAATTACGCTTCTATGGTAGGGGCTTGTGAGTATTGCCACTAAAATGACAGCGAGTCCAGTGGGTCTTCAAGGTGGTGTCGGGCACGGCATTATAATATATACAGCAATAACTAAATGCAAAAAAGAGGTAAGATGTTATTCGTTATTGCGCCGAGCGTGATAGTGGCGGCCTGCGTTGCTAGGGTTTAGTGATTAAGAGAGAATTGTGAAGGAAAAGAGTCGGCGCAGATAGTATTAGCGATTTATTTCTTCGAGGAAACTGCTTAAATCAATACCGTACTGTTGTGAAATGTGTTCTAAAGTCAAGGAATCCGCCTCGATTTTGGCGAACGGGCAAGTTAGACAAGGAAATTGGTATTTTAGCATCAACTCTTGAGCATTGGGATGCTTCAGGGCCTCGCCTAAAGTTGTTTCTGGAGTCAGCTTTGGTTTGTTTTTCATACTAGATAACAATTTTACCTAGATTATCAGAGAAGTGCGATTCGGTCAACTTTGTTATTGAGATATAATTCGGGTGTTGCTATTGTGGAACACAATGAAAATAGATCAAATTCTTGTTGTTAACAAGCCTACAGGTTGGACTTCGCATGATGTTGTCCAAAAGGTTCGGCGGATTTTGAAGGTAAAGAAAGTCGGCCATGCCGGGACATTGGATCCCATGGCAACGGGCGTTTTACTTGTTTTAGTCGGCAAAGAGACGAAAAAACAACAAAAACTGATGAGGTTGTCAAAGGAATATCTGGCAGAAGTAACTTTTGGTTGTGAAACAGACACCTATGATGCCGAAGGTCAAGTTTTAAAGAGTGCTAAAGATGTGGAGCTAAAAGAGATTACTTTTGAATCAGTTGAAAGGGCGTTAGGGAGTTTTCGGGGCCAGATTATCCAAAAAGTCCCTTCATATTCGGC
>JAHJGY010000067.1 GCA_018824115.1 Patescibacteria group bacterium | reverse complement strand
CTCCTGCGCTAAGATGAAAAGAGGCGGGAAAAAGAAGAAAAAAAGAAAATAAGCGCCTAGTAAAAGATAAGCCCCTGTAAAATGTTAATGAGCACATAACTTACGCAGTAATTTGCCTTATTATAACGATGTAAGTTATATGTGCGAATTAACCCTAGACATTTTTTGAGTTTTGGGTTAGTTTCGAAATCAAGCCTTATTTCAAAAGATGTCAAGGGTAAGTTCCTGCAAATAATTTATGTTCACTTTGTTCCATAAATTATGCATTTACTTAATTTACAGGGGCTTTCTTTTTTGATATAATAGTTGAGCAATTATCAATTAAAGAGTACATAATCAAGGGAAAGTTTATGCTAGAAGGCAAAAAGATCGTAGTAGTAATGCCTGCTTATAATGCAGAAAAGACGCTAGAGAAGACTTATAATGAAATTCCCAAAGATGTAGTTGACGAAATTCTAGTTACAGATGACCATAGCAGGGATGCTACGGTTGAGGTAGCAAAGCGTTTAGGTTTGGAAGTTTATCTGCACGAGAAGAATAGAGGTTATGGCGGGAATCAGAAGACATGTTACCGAAAGGCCTTAGAGAAGAATGCCGATATAATAATTATGCTGCATCCTGACTATCAATATCCTCCAAAACTGATTACTGCAATGGCCGGTTTGATCTGTTCGGAAATGTTTGATGTTGTTTTGGGGTCAAGGATTCTTGGAGGATATGCGACAAAAGGCGGCATGCCTTTATATAAGTATTTTTCCAACAGAATCTTGACCTTTATAGAAAATTTTATATTGGGTCTGAAATTATCCGAATATCATACCGGTTACCGTGCGTTCTCGAGGAAAGTACTTTTGAGTCTGCCTATATTAGAGAACTCTGATGATTTTGTTTTTGATAACCAGATAATAGCACAAGCAGGATTCTATGGTTATAGAATAGGGGAAATAACTGCACCTTCCAAGTATGCCAAGGAATCATCTTCGATTTCATTCAAAAGGAGTGTAATATATGGAATCGGAGTAATCTGGACCACGATTCAATTTTTATTGCAAAAACTAAATTTAGCTAAGTTTAGGATATTTAATCCCGATGGAAAGAAAATACTTTGAGAAGATGAATTTCGGTAAGCATAATTTACTTTTTTTATTAATTTTTTCTATAGCCGTAATTCTGCTATCTTTCACTTATAAAAATATAGTCTTTAATTTAGCTGCAGACGAAGGCCTTTACCTTAAATATTCTACGGAAGTAGGCCAAAATGGGATAAGCGCTTTTAAGGGAATGTTTAAAGACTATTTAAGTAACCCTCAGAATAGGATAACACAAAATCCACTAAGGGTAGGTTATATTATCTTATCCTCTTTGTGGCTAAGATTTTTTGGTTATTCGATCTCGAACCTAGCATACCTTTCCTTATTTTCGTATTGCATTTTTCTGCTTCTTGGTTTTTGTTTTGCTAGAAAATATCTTCAACCCGAACTAGCGGTAATCTTCATATTATTATTGGCATTTTCTCCGATTAATATGGCTATGGCACGCAGGGCCCTCATCGATTCTACTTTTAATCTGTTTATATTTTCTTCTATTTGGCTTTTCTTTGAAAATATTAAAAAGAGAAATACTTTAAAGACTTCCATTTTTATTGCTTTATACTCTTTTACAATTCTTATTAAAGAAGGTGCGGCTATACTGTCGGTGTTTTTTGTTTTATATATCTTTATAAGAAAGTTGACCACGAAAGCTGATATTAGATTAACAGATATTCTGTCTGTAACGATCGTGCCTTTTATGATTGCTGGGTTTGGTTATGTCATTTTGATCGGAGATCTAAGCTTGTTTTTCTCAGTGGCAAAAAGCGTTGTTACTTCTCCGGGAGTTAATGCCTATGCGGTATATTTTTGCTCCGGGCCCTGGTTTAGGTATTTGATAGATTTTATTGTACTTTCTCCATGGGTTTTTATTTTGGCCGTCGGGTTCATCTTTTATTATATCACCGGTAACGAAATCAGAGAGGAGATAAAT
>JAHJGY010000066.1 GCA_018824115.1 Patescibacteria group bacterium | reverse complement strand
TAGAAGCAGCCATCCTTTAAAGATAGCGTAATAGCTCACTGGTCAAGAGTCTTCGCGCTGAAAATGTACCGGGGCTCAAGTGATATACCGAAGTTGCGAGTCAGTACTTCGTACTGAAAGATACAAGAAGCAAGAAACAAGAAACAAACAAATTAAAAATTTCAAATTAAAAAAATTTTAATATTAATTACTATTTGTATCTTGGAACTTGTCATTTGTTTCTTCCAGCACGAAGTGCTGGCGGTAGAGGAGCATTCCTAGCAGCAGTGAAGTCGGACCCGCGAGGGCTGGTGGAGCGCTGGGAAGAGAGAATGCAGGCACAAGTAGCAAAAACGAAGGTGAGAGTCCTTCGCGCCGAAAACCCAAGGTTTCCAGGGCAACGTGAATCGTCCCTGGGTTAGTCGGTCCTAAGGCCAGCCCCGCCCCAATTCAAATAATAAACGTTAGCTTTATCTAACGTTGAAAGACGAAGTCGCCTACGGCTTCATTGAGTGGATTGCCATTCAAAGATTGTTGGAATTGGGGCGGGGGTAACCGATGGAAGAGCAGGTTAATATTCCTGCACTTGGTAATATTTGTTGTTGTAATAGCATCTTAAAGGTGTGAGCGTTGTATGGCTACACGTCTCGCAAGAGTGAGACCAAATCTTCGGACGCGGTCAAGTCACATTGGATAGGTGCCTAGAAAAGTACAATAACGCTCGGTATTATCAAACCGTACCGCAAACCGACACAGGTGGGTAGGTCGAGAAGACCAAGGCGTACGAGAGAAACATGGTTAAGGAACTCGGCAAAACAGCGGCCGTAACTTCGGGATAAGGCCTGCCCGTCTTCGCTTTGTGCTTCGCCAAAGCTTCGCCGGGCAAGCCCTTGGGTGTATATAATACACTTGGGGCTTGCCCGGCGTAGCTCGGAGCGTAGCGTAGAGCGAAGACGGGCTGCAACAAAAGACTCCATGCGACTGTTTACCAAAAACACAGCTCCCTGCTAACTCGTAAGAGGATGTATAGGGGGCGATGCCTGGCCAGTGTCAGAACGTTAAGGAAGCGGGTTATCCACTTCGGTGGAGAAGCTTGCGACTGAAGCGCTGATGAACGCCGGCGGTAACTATAACCGTCCTAAGGTAGCGAAATTCCTTGTCGGGTGAGTTCCGACCCGCACGAATGGCATAACGGTGTGGAGACTGTCTTGACCATGTACTCGGCGAAAATGCAATTGTCGTGAAGATGCGACATACCCGCAGCTAGACGAAAAGACCCCGTGAAGCTTTACTACAGTTTGATATTGATATATTGCTTCACATGTTCAGCATAGGTGGGAGCCTTCGGGCATCAGTGAGATACCACCCTTGTGCTGTGATATATCTAACCGTCGCGCATGAATCTGCGTGATGGGACAGTATCTGATGGGTAGTTTAACTGGGGCGGTTGCCTCCTAAACAGTAACGGAGGCGTTTACAAAGGTTGGCTTGCACCGGATGGAAATCGGTGTGGACGTGCAAACGCAAAAGCCAGCTTTACTGCAAGGGTTATAGCCCGCGCAGTTACGAAAGTAGAAGTTAGTGATCCGACCGTGGGACATAGGACCGCGGAAGCTCAACAGATAAAAGTTACTCCGGGGATAACAGGCTGATCGCGCCCAAGCGTCCATAGCGACGGCGCGGTTTGGCACCTCGATGTCGGCTCATCGCATCCTGGGGCTGGAGAAGGTCCCAAGGGTTAGGCTGTTCGCCTATTAAAGCGGTACGCGAGCTGGGTTCAGAACGTCGTGAGACAGTTCGGTCTCCTATCTGCTGTGGGCGTCGAATGGTGAGGGAGCTCGTCCCTAGTACGAGAGGACCGGGATGGACAAACCTCTGGTGTACCAGCTGTCCTGCCAAGGGCACCGCTGGGTAGCTAGGTTTGGTTTGGATAAGCGCTGAAAGCATCTAAGCGCGAAGCCGTTCCCAAGATTACCATTCATTTTCCCGCACCTTTTATACTTGATTATTTATCTTATGTATTATACTTATATTCTTAAAACTCAAAAAAGTATCTATATTGGTTACTCGAGTAATTTGAGAAAAAGAGTAGAAGAACATAATAAAGGTAAAGTAAGAACTACAAAAAAAGATTTGCCAGTAAAATTAGTGTACTACGAAGCATACCATAATGAAGAAGACGCAAGGATTAGAGAGAAGCGTTTGAAGTATTATGGTAGAGCGTATGCTCAATTAAAGAAACGAATTGCAAATAGTTTAAATAAAGTATAAAAGGTGCGGGATATTAGATCCGTTCGAGACGAGGACGTTGATAGGCACTAGGTGTAAGGCTAGCAATAGTCTCAGCCGAGGTGTACTAATAGATCGAGTTTACTGCGGAAACACAAAGTTGTGCTCCCCAATACATGTTGGGGGAAACTTTTAAATGCTAAAACCTAAAATTAAATTAAAAAAAGGAGTCATTCTCTTGGTGGTTTGTGAGACAGGGGTACCCACGCACCATCCGCCTTTGGCGGAGGTGCGGGGCAAGCACCCTTGAGTTTTGATAAATAAAATGGAATATATTGTTCTCGGTGCCTTTTGAGACAGGGGTACACCCGATCCCATCCCGAACTCGGAAGTTAAGCCTGCCATCGCTGATGATAGTCGCAAGGCAAAAGTAGGTCGGTGCCGAGTACAATGTAGTCCATTTTTTTATTTCTCAAAGAGCCGACTTGCCCCGCACTGATCTGGCAAAGCCAAATTTAGTGTTGGGGTGATAGCCCCGGCTTAAAGTCGGGGAAGTAGGTCAGAGTTTATCTTGCCGTAGCCTCAAGCGAAGGCAGACCAAGATAATGACTCTTTTTTTAATACAAAATATTTTTAATGAATTGGAATCAAGATGAGGAAAAAAAGCCTGCCCTCTCCTATGATAGACCCAACTTTAAGTCGGGGGAGTAGGTCAGAGTTTATCCGCCGTAGCTTTGCGAAGGCGGACCAAGATAATGACTCTTTTTTTATTTGGAAAAATTATTTATAAATGTGTACCAATTTATTTTATTATTCTTTTTGTGATCAAAAAGAATCAAAAAGTCTTGGGTGTGGAAAACTCTCCCGACTAAGTCGGGATCAAACATTTCCACCCCCCCCAGACCCCCGTATTAATTTTGAATTATTAGATATAATTTTCTTGTATGAAGATTTTGATTTCAATCAAATTTGTAAATATCTAGCATAACAATTTAACAATGTAGCCATATAACCATTATTATCCCGATCAATTTCCTTCTTCGACAATTTGTCAATCAATTTTAGATAAAAAATGCCGCTTATATATGGTATTTTTTGCTTTATATAGCCTAATTTCACTAACCTTTGATTTAGTAAAACAAATTTTGTAATTCAAGCCTGTATAGTTCACCTTAAGTGGTTACAATCTGCTAGACTAAGGGTTACAATGGTAAACCTTAATCTAACATAAGTAATCACTATGCCAGGATCAACATTATCAGCACCGAAGGTGCTTAGAGCCAGATGGTATCTACAAGT
>JAHJGY010000065.1 GCA_018824115.1 Patescibacteria group bacterium | reverse complement strand
GGCCCGGGAGTACATTCATGCCCGGGAGATTTTGCCCGTCGGCGCAGGCTAAGACGGCCTTACGGTTTGGGAGTGATCTTTTCTTAGCCATCATACTCCCTCCGGGCATTCTTCACCCGCCCGCAGAGTGCAAACCAGCAAATGGTCCTGCGGGTTGCAGTACCGGCAACAACGCCGCCAGAGCGGACAGGCCTTCGGTGGTTTCCGGCGTGCGATTTGCACCTGAGGAACTGGTGCAGCCAGCGCGACCGGCGTGGGCAGAGCGTGAATCTGGTTCGATCCGTGCCCTTGCCGTCCCCGTTTTGGATAAAGTGGTTCATCTGGGCGATCGTGTCTCTCCGCCATGCGGAGGCGGAATCCACGATCGCGTTCTGAGACTAGGTCCGTGGCCATTGTAATTTTCCTCCTCTCCCCTGTTGGCTGGCGGCCACCAGCCGGTTGGGGGCTCTCTCCCCGATCAAAGTCGGGGGCCTATTCTTTGAGTGACGCGAGCGGCACAAAGAACCAGTGGGCGGCTAGATAGCCGACCTCGAGTGCTTTGGCTAACCTCTTGCTGTCCTCGTCTGTAAAATCTCGGAACCTGATGCGTATTTGCCCCAGCCTGCGGTTGCGGAGAGCCTTCCAGTCTATTGTGTCGGGACAGACTGTAAAGGCGATCCAGTCCGGTGTCCATGCCAAGAGGGCATTGAAACTGACGTTAGAGTGGGGGTGGATGACAAGCTTTACAAGCGTTGCCATGAGCGCAACCGCGTCGAACCTTGCGCCATAATTCGCTTCGATCTCCGGGATTGGCTTTTCGTGCGTTGGCTCGTCGAGAGAGTACCGAGTGGCGACGCCCTCGATAACCAAGTCGCTCAGACGGGTTGCCCATTTCACTACCTGGTGGTAATCGTAGTTACTCGCGGTCAGGTAGTTGGCGAACCGGGCAATCAGGCTCGCCAGTGGTCGTGCATGTTCAAAATCCATTGTGATACCTCCTCTTTCAAGGGCTATCTCCCCGCTCGCCGTGAGGCGCATCGGGGGCGGACGAGAAAAAACGTTACATAGGCACCTCCTGCGTGATTGGGCCTGGCTTACGCCAAACCTATTTTTAAACGTGCAATGTGCGCATGGAATGCGCAAACTATACACAGTATAGCAGTAAACACAATAGAAATCAACCCTCTATAGGATAATGAGGTGTTGCAAAGGGTAAGCCCTTGCTACGGCTTTTGTGACAGGGAAATTGCTAACTAACGACTTGGAAGATATGCTGTTTTCCTGAGTTTCCTATGATAAGCCAGGGCGAAGCGGTGTGCTTCATCCCTTGCTCGCTGGACAAGGTGCAGGGCAGGGTTGTTTGTGGGTAAGTTTAATTTTTTTATGGTGTTATTTAGTTTGTAGAATAGCGTTTCTTCCTTTTTAGCTAGTGCTAGAGTGGGAATTTTCAAGTCAGTTTCTTCTAGGACCGAAATTACTGCGTTTAACTGCGGAATTCCACCGTCAATGAGAATAATATCGGGCCTGATATGAAAGGTAGAAATAGGGATCATCCCTATTTTAGGGATGATCCCTATTCCGGAAATTCTTCGCCGGAGAACTTCCTTCAGCATCCCCGGATCGTCGGGTTGTTGACAGCTTTGTATTTTAAAGCGGCGGTATTCTGATTTGCTGGGTTTTCCATCAACTAAAACGATCATTGAACCGGTAGCTTGTTTCCCCTGGAGATTAGAAATGTCGTAAGCTTCTAAACGGAAAGCTTTCTTTGGGTTGTGTTTTATTTGCAAAATGCCGGTGAGTTGTTTTATTTCTTCTTCATATAGATCTACAGGTAGATTTGGAGATTTAAGGAAATTATCAGGGGTGGAAAACTGCTGAGTGATATATTCGAGTTTTTGGATTTTGTCTCGGTATTTAGAGGCTTTTTCATAGTTCCGTAACTCGCTAGCGTTCTTCATTTTTCTGCGGTATTGGTTTAGTAATCGTTTCTTTTTGCCTTTGAGAAGCAGGGGGATATTGCCAGTTAGTAACTTGTATTGTGCTGAATCGATTTTTCCGGCACAAGGGGCAGGACAAAGGCCCAGGTCGTAATAAAGACAACCTCGTCCTAGTTTTTTAGAGCGGCTGAACTTAGTGTTTGAGCAATCGCGGAAGGGAAAAATTCGCCGCAAGAGTCTTAAAACAGAGTTTACAGTTTTACCTTCCGGGTAGGGGCCAAAATAGAGAGTTTTTGAGTTAATCTTTCTACGGGTGGTGTATATTCGAGGAAAATCGGACGTCCAATCGATCGCGATGAATTTGAAATTCTTATCGTCCTTCCATTGCGAATTGTAATATGGTTTTAATCTCTTGATGAGGTCGGTTTCTAGCAGCAGGGCTTCAAATTCCGTATCGGTAACAAGCCACTTTAGGCTCTCTGCGGTGTTAACCATCTTACGCGTTTTGGGACCTAAAATAGAGCTATTTAAGAAGTATGACGATATCCTGGATTTTAGGTTTTTGGCTTTCCCAACGTACAGGGTTTTTTTGTTCTTATCCCTAAAAATATAGATGCCCGGTGATGAAGGGAGTTTTTGGGGAGGCTCCATCGATTTAGGCCAATTGTTTTATCTGTTCTAAAATTCTCAAAATTATTTTAAACAACGAGTCCAATAGATTGTCGTGTTGCCTATCTTCTTCCCAGTTTTGCAGCCAGAGAGAAAATGGGAGTGTGTTCGATTCCCGGGTATCAGCAAAACTGACTTTAACTTGGCTTTGGTCTTGAGAACTGCCGTTATCAGATTTATAACTTCCTGCCGGATAGGGTTGTTCCGAGTCAATTCCTTTAATTACAAAGATAATTCGGTCGGTATCAAGATGATTAAAATAGTCCCTGCCCGAAGTATCTTCCCATGTTGGGTCAACATATATCCAGGTACGAGTCTGATCATCATAGAATTGTACCCAAGAGTGAAGAACGTCTTGTTGAGGTATTTTTTCTTCTGTTTCCGGAGCATAGGCGTAACCGTCTATTTCACGTGCGGGAATACCGGCAGTTCTTAATAGGGTGACCAGAAGGTCAGTATATTCCATACAAACTGCATTGTTGCTTTGCTCTAAAGCGGCTAGTGCCCCTAAGCGAGTAACCTCATTTTCAAACCTGGCGGTGTTATATTCCAAGTGGTTTAAGGTGTATCGGTACAATTTACTGGCTTTCTCCAATGTTTTGTCCGCGGCATTGGTTTGGTTTTCTACAATATCCACAATTTTCTGATTGTTTGCCTCCCAATATTTGGTTGGCATTGTGTATAAAGCGTGAGATCGTTCGGTGGAATAATCGTAACGGTCCTGATTATTGCCCGGTTCTGGAAGTCTTACTTCCACTTGGCCAGAAAAGTTAATTTCTAGCTCTTCTTTAGGATTAAGAAAGTAGGAAGCAAGATAATTCCCGTCGGCGTCCTGCTTGATTTCCTCTGGCCGAGGGTTGAGCTCTTTAATAAACACTTCTTGGAGTCCAGTGATGTTTGGTAATAAGGCTATTTCGGTGCCGGCCTTAACATTTAAAGGATTATTAAGTTGGTAGATTAATTCAAATGAAAATAGTTGATAATCGCCAAAGACAACCAATAGGCCGTTATCTCTAACCCGGATACCCTGACTGTCCGAGAAAATCAACTGGTAATAGTCACCTTTTTCCTTTTCGGAAGTCGCACTGGGTATTTGAAGCTGCGGCGTTCCAAACACACTCGGTATTTGTAAATCCAGAGAGTAGGAAGTAACCGGAGAGGCATTTTCTACGCGCGGTATTCTTATTTCCCAGATGCGGCCTTTCTTCTCGGCAAAGCCAGAACTCTTGTATTCTAGGGTCCAACTGGTTTTCGTGTTTTTGCCGGCTGTTTTTTGGCCTAAGAGAACTTTAATAGTGGATGATTCCTTTTGCTGTTCTAGTAAAGTGGTTAAGTTCCCTGATTGATCCCAGGCTCTAACGCTAGAAATGTTTGGCGAGTAATCAGTTAATGTGTAATCGGATACGTAGCGATCTTGGGTGTGATTAGTTAAAGTGATATCTTGCTTAATAGTCGCGGTACCCTGGGTGTCGATTGAATATTCAACTTTATAATCTGTAGAAAAATCCGCGGCCTGGACGC
>JAHJGY010000064.1 GCA_018824115.1 Patescibacteria group bacterium | reverse complement strand
GAATACTCTGGTTCCTACCTAATCGAACGTCCGGCTAGAGAACTTACCGGAGGTCTTAAAATCATCCATGGCTCCGTTTACATGGCCAGGAAAGAAGCTATCAAAGAAGTCGGCTGGGGAACATCAATTACCGAAGACTTTGAATTAACATTAAAGTTGTACGAAAAAGGATACAAGGTGGTATTTACACCGTACGTGCAGGCACCAGCAGAATGTGTGTCAACGTTAAAGAGACTATTTCGCCAGCGGATGCGCTGGGCCGAGGGACACAGTAACAATGTGAGGAAGATGTATAGGAGGTTGATGTTTGGACATTGGAAGACTGAAAACAGAGGACAGAAGACAGAAGAGAGAAAGCGGACAGTCGGTTTTCTATCTCCGTCTTCTGTTTTCCGTCGTCAGTCTTCTCCGAATGGACGAACCTGGGTTCCCTCCTCTTTGTCTTTCATCGAGAAACTCGAATTCCTCTATCTCTCTCCCTACTATCTCCAGGCCGCTCTCTTTCTCGTCGGCAACATCAGCTGGTTAATTGCCGAACTTGTCTTTAGGGTGCGACTCCCCTTTTGGACCTCTATTTGGGGTTGGTCAATGGTCCTCACTAACCTTTTTGCTCTACCCTTAATGAATGCCGTGGGCTTATACATTGAAGAAAGCGAAAAGAAAGATTACGCCGGTATCCTCTCCTTTATTGCTCTGTGTTATCTGGTTGTCCCCTTTCAGGCCTATGCCAGCGTTAAGGGGTTTTTAGAGAAGGAGGAAGGCACTTGGTTCCGCACGCCTAAGACAGGCAATATTACTTTTTCCCTGGCTAAATCACAGTTTGCCCGCCTTATTAAAATCTTCTTCCCCCTAGGGAGAAAAGAAGAAACCAATACCACTCAGGCAGTAACTGCCATCACCGAAACTCGCCAGAGTGCTTTAAGTTTTTTTCAACAAACTTCTAACCTAGTGAGAGGTGTTAACGCCAGGAGGGGATGGTTCCGCGTCGGTCGGCCCTTATTAGCCTCATTATTAATTATTAACACCATCCTACTCTCCCTGGCCCCGGGTATACCCTTCTCTGCCACACCTGTACACGCCAAACCTTTTGACACCATCTTAGACCAACAGCCCAATAATCAAGCCACTGCCAGTTACCAGCCGCAGCCCCAAGAAAACAAGGGTGAAGAGATCAAACCGGCCGAGAACAACAATCCACA
Organism: Patescibacteria group bacterium; assembly: GCA_018824115.1. GTDB lineage: Bacteria > Patescibacteriota > 4484-211 > 4484-211 > 4484-211 > JAHJGY01. Next base: position 2,245 of record JAHJGY010000064.1, on the reverse strand, counting down.
CTCCTGGAGCAGTCTCCCTGTTCCCCAAATAGTCAATTATCTAGGTAAAATCTCCACCCTTAAAAAACATGTGCAGCAAACCCACTCTCTTATTAGAAACGGCCTCTCTATAGGGCAAACTCTAGTCGAAGCCAAACTTAAAGAAATACTGTTTGCTTTCTTACACGCTCTTTATACAAGGACGACAGATCCTAATCCTCTGCAATTTACTCAATCCACCTCCCGAAACCACTTTCAGGCTCGCGAAACTCCCGAGTTTACCTTCCAACTTGCAGGACCCACAAAACGATCTAAAAGTTTTATTAGCAGTCTCCTAGACAAATTGTTGGAACCCGTTCACACCCCATCCCTAGGAAAAATAGAAGCCTCTTTGTACGATTATGCTGGCAAGGAAGCAAGTATCGAGTTAAAGACATCGCAAACAGATGGCCAGAGTGTCAGTATCTCTATCCCATCCCCCGTTAATCTCAAGCCCGGTGTTTATACAGTTAAGGTAGAAGCCAATCGTGAAGGGAAAACATACACCCAGGAACAGGATTTTACCTGGGGCGTGTTGGCTATTAATACCAACAAGTCAATCTATTTATCCTCCGAAGCTTTGGCGAAGGAGGGGCTGCCACCTGAAATCGCCAAACTGGCAATGGCGGTTTTGGATGAAAAAGGAAAGATGGTTTGTGATGCCCTGCTTCGCCTTGAAGTCAAGGCTTCGCAGGGTAAACCAAGCATATTTACAACTGAGGATGGGACGATTCGGGTTAATCCGGAGTGTGAACAAAAAGCCTTTACATTAAATCCGGACTACGAAGCCGAGTATCAGGTTGATGAAGCGGGTATTTATGAAATAACTCTAACTGCCGAAACGGCTAGTGGTATTTATACAATTCAGGATTCTATTGAAGTGCGCGATTCGGTTGCTTTTGATATAGAAAGACATACTGCGACCAGGATATATCCTGTTGAAATGTACCCCATGAACTTAACCATAAATGTTAATGAGGATTTTTCCGGATTTGTTGAAGAAACTGTCCCTGCCGGCTTTGACATCCAATCTGCGGGAGAAAGCCTATTGTTACAGGAAACTATTGATGGTAATCAGCCCAATTCCGATGAGCCACAGCTACAACGGTTTTTGGGTATCCAAACAAATCAAGATTCAACAAAGATTATTAAGGGAGATAATATACAAAAAATTCGCTGGCAGGTTGATTGGAAAGCAGGGAGCACCCATCATTTAGGCTACTTTTTTGGTGTACCTGAACTTTCCCCAGCCTTTTTTCTCCTAGGTCCTTTAAAGTTTTATAAAAGCCCGGTCTTTGCCGCAAATGTAATCCAAGGCCAGTCTTTTTTTGAAGAGGCCCGCCAGTGGCAATTGGCTATTGACGCGGTGGAAACCAGATATATGAGAGGGGTAGCTAGCGAAGTCACCGTTAATGGTTTAACCACCTACAGCCTTGGCACCTCTCAGTCCAGCACGCATCAATCTAACTATGTAGAAAGAACCGGAAGTGGTACGGGCACTGCCCAGTGGGGAATAAAGGTATGGAAGCGGTCTTCCGGAGGGTCGGAAACAGAGATTACTTCGGGAACACCAGTAGCAATAGTCTCAAGAAGCTCCGATGGCGCGGATATTCAATCCAACACCTGGACACCCACGCAGACAGCTATGACTTCCACTGACTCGATTGTAGTAAGGGTATATGGTGAAATAACCGACTACGTATCTTGGACAGAGATGGCGGTTTTTACCACCGAGCAATTAGGCGCCAATCAACTTGATAACGCTACCTGGACGGTATATTACTATACCGAGAGAACAAGTTATGGTGCAGGACCGCCTAGCGGCAGATGGGTGCGGGGAACTTTTCACTGGGGCGATTCGACCTATAACAGCCGGATTACTAATTTTTCCTGGAGCGAGCCGGCCGTCACAACCGTCTCCGGTACAGTTTATTTGGATAATGAATCCACAATTGCCACTTTAGGCAATGGTGGCCCCTGTAACGACAATACTATTGTTGCCATCCGGGTTGATGGCGGCAGTGAAACAACCGGTACCTGTACCGCGGCTGGCGCTACTTATTCTATCGAAATTGCTACTCAGATTACTTCCGGTCAAACAGTAACTGTATATTTAACCTCTACAGATAAGGCCAATACTATTTATGTATCTGATGGAGGTGCTACTGACACTGGCATTGATCTTTTTCTGGAAACGGTTATTGTCCGCGACGATCCGGACGACACG
>JAHJGY010000063.1 GCA_018824115.1 Patescibacteria group bacterium | reverse complement strand
TCAGAAAGAAATTGAAGCTGTATTAGAAAAGCACAGATTGAATAGACGCTAATTGAATCTATAAGCGCTCAATCCCCTTTCACCACCACATCACGGACACATCCGCCTGCCTAATTTATCTCGGGGTCCTGTTATAATACCCCTAGACAACCCCAAATTACATGAAATTATTGACCCATCTCTTCCGGAAACACGTAAACAGTACGTCTAAAAAACTAGTCTTTTGGATTGTCACACCCATAGTCACCCTCGTTTTCCTTCCTTTCATAATCGGGATCACACTCACCTACTTAGCTTGGACTAAAATTCAAAGCAAATCAGTCAAATTAGCGACCGCTTTTACGGTAGTCATTATCACGTTACTAATAGGTTCAAGTTGGGTTTCAGGTTTTTTCTCTCCAACAATAGACAAAACTGCAAACGAGGAATTTTACCCGAACAAGGAAGTACTCTCCGAAAGTGCAAAAACAGTCTCCACCACCACCCAGACGGACACACCAACACCTACTAATGCCCCTGCACCTGCAACCCCACAAATGTCTCCAACGCCAATCCCAACAGAAATTAAAACTGATAACAAACAAACGTTTCGTGTAGTAAAAGTTGTGGATGGTGATACTATTGCCGTTGATATTAATGGCGTAACAGAAAGCATAAGGCTAATTGGCATAGACACGCCTGAAACTGTTGACCCTCGCAAGCCTGTCCAGTGTTTTGGCGTAGAAGCATCAAATAAGGCTAAATCTGTTCTCGATGGTAAGGTTGTTACATTAGAATCAGACAGTACCCAAGGCGACCGTGATAAATACGGCCGATTATTAAGATATGTTTTCCTAGAAGATGGAACGCACTTTAATAAACTGATGATTATTGAAGGTTATGCCTTTGAGTACACTTATCAACTCCCCTATAAATATCAAAATGAGTTCAAGCAGGCTGAAATTGAAGCACGCGAAACCAAACGTGGTCTCTGGGCAGATGACACCTGTGCTGGTAACTTAACTCCCCCAACGCCAATCCTGCCCACTACCCCGCCAGCACCGCCAACCCCAACATCCGAACCTCCTACCACTACATGCGATTGCTCTGGAAATATCTACAATTGCCCAGACTTCCCCACCCACGCTGCTGCTCAAGCATGTTTTGAACACTGTGGAGGGATAGATAATGACGTTCACCGCCTAGACGCAGACAAAGATGGTATTGCCTGTGAAAACCTAAACTAAGGCTTCGTAAGACGAAGAATCACATTACTAAATGGCATCCCCTGCGAGGACATCTGCCGCGTAGGATAAAATGAAGCTAGTTTGATTAGAAAGGCCTGTATCTGTAACTTGCAGGATACTGAACCTTTATATATGAAAGAAAATTTAGTCCACGGGGGGTTATTCTTACACTAGAATCGGTATCACTGCCCGTATACTCGATGAAAGCCATATCTTTCATAAAACCCAAGTAATCCGCCATTTGAGTAGCAGCTAACTTTGACCTCTTAATAAATTCGTTATAAAAAACTACTAAGTTAACATATTTTTCACCAACATCACCTTTTGTAGACAGATGCTCCAACAAGTCTATCTGTGTGCCGTAGATAATATTAAAAGACCTCTCGAACCAGTAACTGTTTAATGTCCTGAAAAACTCCTGAGCTACTGCCTTTGGATTGTTCTGAATATATTGTTCAATTTCAGTTAGATTTTGTAGCTGTGGAGGGCGGGTTTCTTGTGGTCTTTCTCGAATTCCTTTCCGCTGCGCAGACGGTGTAGAAGCCTCGAGGCGACCAACTCCATAGAGTTCTCCTTTGACCATCCGACTAAAAAAGCCAGAAATAGGCTTCTTAAACCAAGATAAAAAAATTATACCTAGTATTAAACAAACAACAGGCCATGCTAAAAGCACCTCAAGGTAGCTTAAGACCATTTCTGCTACCTCCATATTCATCGCTGAAAGTACCGCATTACAATCAACGAACCGTCCCAGAATAAAAAGCAATAGAGAGATTACAACACACACACCGACCCATGTCTTAACATGAGAAAGTAGGGTTTTCAACTGTAATCCTTTATTATCTACATCAGCCATACTAAAAGATACACCGATTATAGCAAACCCAACGCCAAATTGCCAAAAACCAGCTGTCCAAGAGTAAAATTAGAGTAATCTCATCAAGCACAAGATAAGACTCGATTTGGAGAAGCAACTGTTAGTTTTTTAATTTCCTCCCATCTCTGCTTTAACACACCAATATAGCTTACATTTTGTAGTGCTTCTAGTATTTTCTCCATATCTAATGCTTTTATAATAAGACAAGGATTAGGGAGCCAGTTAGTCGTTACTCTGTAAAAATATTATGGATATAAAAATACCTGATTTAACAAAATTAGCTTGGCAACTTAACGTAGCTTTAATGGGAGCTATTTTTTCTGCAATCTCACTAATTTACAACGAAAAATATATTTATTATGGCTTTGTGACTTTTCTTTTTGGGATTGTCTCTCACTTTTTTGGAACATGGTTTGAGTTTGTTTATAGTGATGAAAAGCAAAGGTCTAAAAGAGCAAGATTTTATATTGTTCAATCAATACTTACGGTTATATGGATAATTTCTTGTTTAGTGATTTAAGTTGCAAAGATGACAAATAATAAACAACCAACAAAACAAACGGAACAGAAAACTGTATTTATTCGTTTTATGGCTCCGTTTGACCCTAGAACTTCAGATGAACTATTTCGAATAATTGATGAGAAAATTAAGCAGAAATACTCAAAAATAAATTTAATGATTTCTTCTCCAGGCGGCTCAGTTTTCCATGGGCTATCTATTTATAATTACCTTAAAGGTTCTCCAATTGAAATTAATACTTATAATTTTGGCAGCGTGGATTCTATTGGAGTTGTAGTTTTCTGTGCAGGTACTAAAAGGTATTCTGTACCTCACGCCAGATTTTTAATTCATGGAGTGAAATTTAATATCAGAGGAAATGCTAGTTTTGATGAAAAAGAAATGGAAGAAAAATTTAAGTCTCTTAAGATTGACCAGAAAAACATTGCCAAAGTTATTGCTGATAATTGTAAGAAAAAAACGGAAGATATAGAAAATGATATGAATGAGAGAACAACACTAAATCCTTCCCAGGCTAAGGATTACGGGCTTGTTCATCAAATAGAATCAAAATTGTTTCCGATAGACGCAGAAATTTTTGTGATAAGGGAAATTCAGAATAAACCACAACAACCACTTCAATTCACAGTTCCTAATATTCAAGGATATACAGAGTCAAACGACCTGAACCATGGAACCTAATTAGTATTTAATAACTTCGCCGCCCTTCACTTTAAGCACCTTATAATTTGGTTTCATCTTCAAAATCCTCTTCAAATCTCTTAGTTGTTCTCTAATTTGAGCCACTCTTTGTCCAGTAAATATTTCAAACAGTATATTCGGCGAACCGGGGAGCCACTCATTTATTCTCAAACTGATACAATTCACAAATGAAAACTAAATATATACTGCATGGAGGACTCGCTAGCGAACCCAATAAGCAGAATGATTTGTTTTTCAAGGAGATACTAAAAGGTACAGATAGAAAACTGACAATCCTCCTCGTACTGTTTTCGAAAGAACCTGACAGAGTAAAGCACAATATGGAAGAAGATATCTTTATGTTTAACAAAAACAAAAGTGATAAAGCACTACTGTTTGAATTGGCTCGTGAAGAAAGTTTCATAAAACAAATAAAAAAGTCAGACATTATTTACTTTCACGGAGGCCAAACAACAAGGCTCATCAACACCCTAACAAAGTTCCCTGATTTTAAAGAACATATAAAAGGCAAGATAATAGCCGCAGAATCTGCAGGTGTGTATGCATTATCAAAATCCTTCTACAGCAATATAACGAACATTTCATTAAACGGTACTGGAGTAATACCAATAAATGCTGTTTGTCATTATTCTTCAGGAGATGAAAAAGGTTTAGATACAGAGAATACCGGTTTGCAATCTGTGTTATTGCCCGAATATGAACACAAAGTTATATTTTTCTAAATAGATAAACATCCAATATCTACATTCAACCAGAGACGTGCAAGACTAAATTCAACTCATAGTTAAAAACAGAAAGTTGCTCGAGAGATAACCCAAACTCAATCTCGCGGTTGATGAACGCGTACTTTAGGGGGAGCCACTGCCCTTCCCTTGCTACAATGACCAATCAGCAAATTACATCTTCGCAAAAGGTAGCTGCAACCTCTTTATCTCCTCCCACCGCCCTCGCATCATCCCCATATAGTTAAAATCCAAGCAAACTTCAGCTATTGTATAATCTAGACATGGATAAAGAGGATTTTATTAAAAACTGGCTTAAAAACCACGAATACTGTGTCATCGCCACTTCACATAACAATAAGCCCTGGGGCGGCAACAGGTAATTACACCACCGATGACGACCTTAACATCTATATCTCCAGCCGCCCTGATTCTCTTAAATATCAAAACATCTTAAGAAATTCTGTTGTTTGTTTAGTTATTGATAGTCAAACAAGGGAAGGCACGCTACAGGTTCAAGGTTATGCCAAAACCGTAAAGCCCGCAAGTAAAGACGGGCCCAACTTAGTCATTAAACCTAAATTCCTTACCATCTTAAGAAAAGAAGCCTCAGGCAGGTTGGACAGAATAACCCTTAGTCTATAATTCAGACAAAATATAAACCATAAATAAAATAGAGGGGGGAAACCGTATAAGAGCTGTCATAACTAAGAATTAGAATTATGAAACTATATAGATTTAGCCCAATAAAGAGTGAGAATGAACTGCTAGAAGTTATTAAGCACATACACTTTGCAAGCTATAAGCTCTGCAAACAGTCATTAGGCTTTTATCTTCCTAATGCTGGCAATGTCGGCGTGTTCTGCCATTATGACGACGAGTATAAACGCTTAACTGAACTGCGTAAGGAGCTAACTGTAACTTCAAATAACCTAAACCAAAAGTATTATCGTCTGCATAAACCCATTACCATTCCTCCTACGCATAATGTGCCTGAAACTACCTATACTTACCTCTATGTAAGAAAACCAGACCCATACCGTCATCATGTGGGAGATATTGATTTTTATCTAGAACCAGAAAAATATGAAGAACTAAAGACATCAACGCTGAAGGGCAAAAAGGTATTAGGTGCCAGAGTCTTTGAGAGACCAGGCCTTGATATGATTGAACTTTACAACCCGGATGTAGATGTCCTTGCTTATGTAAGCACAGAGAAAATGTCTGAAGCAGTAAAAGTTAAACTCTCAGAACATACAAAGTTATAACTAAAATGAAACTGAATTTATTGGAAGAGATAAGCAAAAATCTAACAAATACTGGCAAGTACTGGATTGTATTTACCGGTGATTCAATTACCAGCTGTGAGTGGGTACATCCGAATTGGAGAGATATTGTCATTTATGTGCTTCAAGAAGAAATGACTACATCGTTAAACGGTGATTGGCAAACTTCTGAATGGGGCATCAAGGGTTTTAATTTCGCCTATGATGGAGCAACAACAAGGGACATTCTTGAGAAAATTAACGACATTCTTCTGGTAAAACCGCAACTTGTGATTGGAATGATGGGTGGAAGTGACCCCGTTCTAGACGTAGGTATTGAAGAATCTATAGAAAACATTAAAAAGATTTCCGAGTTGATAGCCAATATGGACTCAAAACTAATCTGGTGCAACTCTACTCCCGCGGGTAAGGGGTCAAAAATGAATCCTGAATACGAACCCTATGCTAGAGCATTTATGCAAATTCCTGATAAAAAAGACTTTTTCAAAATTGACATGTTCAATCTCTATCAAAAATTCCCAACAGAAAAATTTTTCACCTTCCTCTCCGAAGAAAATCCAGTGGAAGGAATCAAGGCAGGAGAACCTGACCTGCAACACCCCAACCAGTTAGGTAATGCTTATATTGCTAAAATCATACTAAAAGAAGCCTTTGGCATTGAATTTGACCCGGAAAATTACATTCGAGATACTAGAGAGGGCAAAAAATATCCTAGCTATTGATTTTGAATAAGGTTACCTGTGGCTGTAGGCTTTTTATCTCCTCCCACCTTTCTCTCATCATTCCCATATAGTTAAAATCCTGAATCAATTCCAGAATATCATCCATTCTTATTTTATCCCACGGACTGGGGAGCCAGTTGGCACTTAGCATACCAAGTTTAGCCTCATTCAAAACTTGGAGTGCTGGGATGAGACGTCCACTTTTGTCAGGTGAATCACCCCGTTATATTTATTAATACACTTTTATTCTTCAACTGATCAGGATGAGTCTCAGCGTATTTTAAAAACCCAGCTAAAGCAGTCGCCCCATCTGGCGTCGCCATAATATTCTCACTATTGTTTAGATGCTTTTGGGCAGACTTAATTTCATTTTCACTTACACTTATAAAAGAACCATGTGTGTCGGATACTACCTTATATAAGCTGGGATAACAAACAGTTGGATCACCAGTCAAAATTGCTTTTGCAATTCCTACTGGGTTCTTAATAATGTGTTCCGGTAATATTCTTTTTTCCCCTGTAGAGAATGCTCTTACCATTGGGTCACATGTACTTTGTTGTACACACATAAGGGAAGGTATTGAATCTATCATCGAACACTTCTTCATTTTAGTAGCAATTTCATAAACACCTAAGACTCCCATTCCGCTACTCACAGCTTGAAAATAAAAATCAAAGGTTGTTTTTGATTCTTCCCAGGCTTCAAGAAAAGCCATACCAAGACCTGCTCGTTTTGCCACACTAAAATATCCTCCGTCATGATAGATGTTATTTTCATTTGCAAATTTAAAAGCCTTTTTTAGTGCAGAGTCATATTTTGAACTCACACGATGTATAATGATGTTTGGGGAATCCATAAACCTATGTCTTGAGATGAATTCTTCAGCAGCAAAGCAATGCATTTCAATATTTCTATGTTTTTTCAGTAGAAAAGCCAGTGAACTGGCAACATTCCCGGTACTACTAACGACAAACGAGTTTATTCCAAATTCGTTCATTTGGCTTAATGCGACTACTGCCATCCTATCTTTACTCGTTCCAGTATAATTTTTTGTTTCATCTTTTAACATAATTTTATTGGCTGAACACTTAGATTTTAGCTCTTGGGAATCTATTAAAGGTGTACGCTCATTACCATGTCCTATGAGCTTTCTTGGATCTTGTAGGGGCAAAAAATCCCAATACCTCTCCACGTCATATTTGCCCTGTCTAATGCGATATTGATTGTCCGCGCGTTCGTAAGAAATAACCCCTCCACAACGAGGACATCTTTTGAAATGTTTGTTCTCAGCAGAAAAAGAACAATCCATGCAGTAATAAATAATAGGTACTTTAGTCATATGCTTGTCATCTTTTTAACTTATTAAGTAATTATATTAAGAAATATTTGAACACTACTCAATCATGTAGCGATTAAAATCCTTTCCTTCCAATATCCTCCTATCATCTTCCCTTCCTGTGTCAGGAATGTGAATGTGAAAAAGAGTCAACCCCTCTGAATTTGCTACGAAACGTATTGTAGTTCCTGATTCGATAAGTAATATATTTCCTGCATTAATGTTCTGTTCCTTTCCATTCAAATAAACAGTTCCGCTGCCTTCGACAACGTAGGTAATCTGATCGGTATGATCGCGTATCACAACAGGACTATTATCTTCCTTCATTAATGTATGATAATATCTCCTTCCATGTTTATAATTTTGCATCAATTTATAGGAATGCTGAAAAAATTTTGCCAATTCATTGTTTTTTATCATATACACCCCTTTCGTAAAATAGATATTTAGAACACGTATTCATATTACTTGTAAGGCAGAACAAACGCATTAATACAATCGATCCCCTTTCAGTGAAACCGGAATTTCATCTTTGTCCGTACACAATTCAAGGATAGATGTTTTTTTCTCAGCCAATATCTTTTTCATAGCACTGCGAAACTCCTCCATTGAGTTTGTTTTATATGCCTCCAGTCCGAAAGCCTTCCCGTATAAGTTGAAATCTATATTTCCAAGATCGGTAGCGATAAAGCTTTTTTGTTCCATTTGCCCTACTCTGACCCGCCCTAAAGAAGAATTGTTTATCACAAGAAAAAGTACTGGGAGATTAAAGCGCTTGGCCAGATACATCACATTGCCGTTCATCAACATGCTGCCATCTCCAGTCACAGCAATGAAATATTTATCCTTTAAAGCCAGAGCCATGCCCACCGATGAACAGATGCTACTTCCCATCGAACGAATTCCGACATCTAAAAACATTCCACCAGGTCGATTGGGTTCATATAGAATAGCAGTATCTTCTAGGTGGTTTCCTGCATCCGCAGCAATTACACACGAATCATCACATAAATTGTTCAGTTCAAAGATAGCCTGAGCCATGAGATCTTTGCTTTCAATCTTTTCTAAAAAAAACGTCCTCTGCTGCTGGCGAACAGATTTGAGATTGCATCTAAATCTATTATTTGAAGACTTTATATTTCTTAACCATGAGTTGATCATTAGAACCATATTGTCTACCTGAATCCAGTGACCGTTTGAGAAACGGGACGTTACATCCTTACATTCGATAGAATACAAATAAGTTTCTGCGCGCTGCAGAATACTCAGACAGGATTCAGAGATATCTTTCCTTCCCATTGATGATCCAAAAACCAAAACCTGTTCCGGAGCATAGTCCTGAAGGAATTCTTCGAGAATGGGGTTATAACCATATCCCAACTTTCCTAAATAATTAGGATGTTCTCCCCATATACAGCAATATGCCTTTGATGTCACTAGTACAGGCGCCCCTATCTCTTTAGCTAGTTCATAGATTTGTTTAGCAACCCCTGCCTGCCAGCACCCCCATCCGAGAATAATAAGCGGCTTTGTTATGTCGGGAAATTCTGGGATAATAGCTTCTTTGTCTTTGTCTGTATCGGATATTATTTTATGCGATGGTAAATCTAAAGATTGGGTATCCACGTCAATACTTACATGCACACAGCCTGCCCTGCCGGATGTGGCTTTTTCACAAGCATCTGAAAACATTTGAGCTGCTTTAGAGGTATCATTAATCTCCATTTGATCTTTAGTTAATGGAGCTAATAGCTCTACTGAGTTAAAAGCGCGGTTGATATTACTTTCTTCTTGTCGCAACCCGTAGCCCTTTAACCGCTCTGGGGTTCGTCCAGATATGTACAGCATTGGAACAGAATCCATATTAGCCGAGGCGATACCACTTGCACAGTTTGTAACAGCAGGACTTCCGGTAGTTACAACCGCAACTAGCTCCCTGGAAGCTTTTGAATATCCAGTAGCTGCGTAAGAGGCTTCTTGTTCATGTGAGCACAGAATCATTTCTATATCTTTCAAATTCTGCCATATGGGCATGACAAGTGAACCCGGTACACCAAAGGCCCTACGGCACCCATATGCCTTTAGGTTGTTATTGATATATTCGTAGAATTTCATAATTAAATTAGTGTGAGTATATCAATAAAACGAATTCTTACGTAGATATCTTTCAAGGGTAAGTTTAGCATCCAGTAAAACTTTTTCTGGTTGACATAGTGATATGCGTATATGGCCCTCACCATTGCTTCCAAACGCAGTACCTGGGGTAACAAAAATGCCAGTTTTCTCAAGCAGGTCAAAACAAAATTCCTCGGCATTAAGTATTTGCTGCGGCAACCGTGCCCATACATACAAAGTAGCTTTTGTCTCATTTTTTTCACATCTAAGCATCTGCGCTATATCATTTGCAATGATTAATCTTTTTTTATAGATTTCATTTCTTTCTGTTATGTAGCTTTGTGGTAACTGCAATGCTTTTATTCCAGCATATTGAATGGGATTAAAGACTCCAGTCTCTATATTGCTATAGAGTGCACTAATCGTAGCAATGAGTTTTTGGTTACCCACAACCCATCCAATCCGCCAGCCTGCCATATTGTATGTCTTACTCAAAGAATTAAGCTCAATGGCAAAATTCAATGCTCCAGGTATTTCAAGAATGCTCGCCTCATGGGTTTTATTAAAGGAGATGTGTGAATATGGATTGTCACTTGCTAATAAGATTGAGTGCTTTTTTGCAAAATTAACAATATTCTCCAATTGTTTACGTGATGCAGTAGCACCTGTGGGGTTATGTGGGTAGTTGATCCACATTAGTTTCACTTTCGATAAGTCAGTTTTTTCAAGTGTCTCAAAGTGCGGCTGATACCCGTTTTCTCTATCTAATACATACATTCGAGGTACGGCACCCGCAATGACTGCTGCTCGTTCGTATGTTGAAAAACCTGGATTAGGAATAAGAACTTCATCTCCGGGGTTAACAAGAGCCAGTGTTGTGAATACAATTCCTTCTTTTGATCCTGAAAGAGGTAGAACCATATTTGTTGGATCAATGTTCACACCGAACTCTCTTTGATACCAGGTGCAATTTCAGTGCGGAACTGCGGTAAACCTGTATAGCTTGGATACCTATGCATGGATGGATCAGCAACCTTTTTGGCCAATTCCTCTATAACAAGTGGAGAAGGAGCAAGGTCAGGACTTCCGATGCCTAGATTAATAATTACTTTCCCCGTAGAAGCGACTTGAGAAATCTTCTTATGTGCGCGCGAAAAAAAATACTCTCCAAGCGTGTCCATTCGTTTTGCTTGTTGCACTATTGACGTAGACATAATTTTTGTGTTTATTAATAAATTATTTTACACTG
>JAHJGY010000062.1 GCA_018824115.1 Patescibacteria group bacterium | reverse complement strand
CCAATTTCCACATGATCACGCGGTTCAAACGTAAATTCTGGCGGCGTTCCCCATTTTTTAACTACAACATTCTCGGCCTCATCTTTTCCAACCGGAACATCTTTAGCTGACATATTAGGGCTATCCAGCAACAAACCCTCTAGCCGCTGTTCAAGAATTACCAGCCCTCCTTCTAGTTCTCGAAGTCTCCCCTTTAACTCACTCGCCTGAACTAACAATCCCACAGCACCGGATTTATCGTGGCCAATATCTCCACTAATTCTGTTCCTCTCAGCACGTAACCGCTCCACTTCTCGCAGCATCACCCGGTGTTGCTTATCTAATTCTAAGACTTGGTCTATATCTACCATCTTAGGATCCATACCGCGGTTAATAATATTCAGTTTTACTTCCTCGGGATGCTCCCGGACATATTGCAAGTCAAGCATATTATCAATTACACATCACACAACCACACATCACACAATTACTCGTTACTAATTACCCGCTACTCACTATCTACTTCTCTCCCAGAAAGCCTTTCATTTCTTCCAAAATTTGATCGGGATTTAAAGCGTACTTAAACAGATATCCATCAGCTCCTAGTTCGAACCCATTTTTTACCAAAGTGTCCTGACCTAAATTTGTCAACACTACCACTTTCCCGCACGCTTTGCGCTGTTTAACGTTAAGCGACTCTAATACCTGCAAACCGTCTCTATCGGGCAGCATAATATCTAATAACACCAGGTCATACCCACCTTTTTTCATCATTTTCTCTGCTACAAGCCCATCTTCCGCCAGCTCCACCTCATACCCCGCGCCAGTCAAAATATCAGAATACAAATCCCGCATCATTTTATCATCTTCAACAATAAGAATTTTCTTAGATACAGCCATTAAATTACACCCCCTTCCGAATTAATCTTTATCTTCTGCCACCCTCAAGGTAAAAAAGAATTTGCTTCCCTTGCCCTTACTACTTTTTACCCCAATTTTACCACCATGTAGTTCCACAATACCTTTACTAATATATAATCCCAACCCAGTTCCTCCCTGCGCTTCCGCCATGGTAGCAAACGAATGCTGCAGCCGACTAAACTTTTTAAACAACCGCGGGATATCTCTCTTAGGGATACCCGGGCCCTGATCAATAACAAATACTTGGATCATTTTTCCGGCCTCTTTAGTCAAGATTTTAACTTTACCCTGCGGAAAACTAAACTTAATGGCGTTCCCCACAAGGTTAAATAATACCTCGTTAATCCGATCTTTGTCCATCAACGCCAAAGGTAATTGCGACAGCGCGTCGAACTCGAATTCCACACCCTTCTCATTAGCCGTAACTTCCAGATCAAGTAATACTTTACTGATCAATTGAGTCAAATCGACTGGCTGCATATTCATTATCAACCGGCCGCTATCCATTCTAGACACCGAGAGCATATCATTAATTAACCGGATCATTCTCTCGGAAGCATCATAAGCAATCTGTAGATATTCTCCTGCCTTATCAGAATTTCGATTCTTCTCCTTATGCAGTGCCATATAAACATAAGACTTAATCGCCGACATTGGAGTATTTAGTTCGTGTGAAGCAATAGAAATTAGCTCATCCTTCATTTCATCCAGTTCCTTAAGCCTTCGATTAGCTCTGATTAACTTCTCGTTAATTGTTATTAAATCGGAGTACATCTGGGCATTTTCTAAGGCAATCCCCGATTCTTCAACAAATCCCTGCAAAAGTTCTCTATCCGCCGCACTTAACTTACCAAGTCCCTGAGGGATACCTATCAGGATGCAACCCAGGGGATGTCCCTTGGAGGAAAGAGGATAACACACAGCATGCCTGATTCCTGAAGCTTTCTGAATAATATGAGTAACTTTCTTGCTCAGCGTTGGAGAAAGAAAATCCGCCAAGTCCGCTGAATAAAAGGGTTTTCGCTCACGAATTGCCCGGACAAGCAGATTAGATGGATCAAGCGACATATCTAAGGAATAACTAGATACTGCCTTTGGTAGTATTTTGACAATCTTCTTAAAAGCAGGAGAATCGGAAATTGCCAAGGCATTAAGTCTGTCTTCACCATCATCCAATCCACAAACTAAAGCACCTAAATACCCCATTTCCCAAGTCACCACATTGGCGAGCTTCTGGGCCATCTCCTTAAAATCCATTGTGTTAATGATAATCTTATCTAACTTGCGCAAAACTGAAAGGTTTTTGTTTTTGAGGGCCAGGTCACTTGTGGCAACTGCGATTTCTTCACGTAATCGCTCGTTAAAAGTTCTAACCTCAACTAATAGCGCGGCATTTTCGATAGAAACACCGGCCTGATAAACTAAAGACTCCAGAGCTTGAATGTCCTGAACAGTGAAAGGCTCCCCGCCCTTCTTATCTCCCAAAATCATTAAGCCAATAATCCCCTCTTTGGAAGGAAGAGGCGCTATAACTCCAGCCCTAAGCTTCTCTAACGCCCCAACAATTTCCTCCAAGCGCGCCTGTTGCGACAGGCCCAATGATTCCGATGTCTTGCGATTAAGCTCGTCGGTTACCATGATTTTAGGATCCAAACGCATCTGTTCCAACAGCAAATCATCAGCCAACCAAGGATACCCTACATCCTCAAATCCTCGGAGCATCAACTCCGATCGCTTTTTATCTCCCGTAGTAGCGGAATTTATTCCGCGATCT
>JAHJGY010000061.1 GCA_018824115.1 Patescibacteria group bacterium | reverse complement strand
TTGTCTTCCCTATCTTTGTACCTTATAATTGGGTCAATCCTCGGGGCGGTAACTCAGTCGGCAGAGTATCAGCCTTTTAAGCTGAGAGTCGTGGGTTCGATTCCCACCCGCCCCACCACGTAAAGATCTTGTCTGAGTGCGAGCTGTAAGCGAAGCACGAAGCTAGAGATTTACAGTGTCGCGTTTATCCGAACGCAGTGAGAATATTACGCGACAAGATCTAACGTGGCACAGCCACTTAAACGAAGCTAAAGCGTTATTTTTTTACGTGCCACGTTTAAATTGCAAAGCAATTTATTACGTGGCTATAGCTAGCTGTTCATGCACTACGTCTACATTCTCCAAAGTCTCAAAAACGGAAGTTTGTACATAGGTTACACCCAAGATTCACAAGAGAGATTAAAAGCACATAACTTAGGTGAAAACATATCTACAAAAAACGGAATTCCTTGGAAACTAGTATTCTACGAAGCTTTCTTGAATAAAAAGGATGCACTAAGTAGAGAGAAGTATTTAAAAAGTGGTTGGGGTAGGAGATCTATTAATAGACTATTGAATAATTATCTAACAACTAAGCCTGCGCAGCAGTGAGCTCGCCCACCGATTCGGAGGGCTTGACGAACTGTCGAACCCCTCCCCACTCACTATTCCAACGTTCTACATATCACCGAAACTGGCTGTCTGCCCTGTCTTAACAACCTTTCGAAGGACTGTCCTTATAACTAACAATAGATCTCTCCCCTATGATAGAATTGCCGTATGGGAGCCAGGCATGGAACGATTGTTATTGCCGACAAAACAAATCCTCTAGGAATTCTTCTTATAGACAGGAAAATAAGGGAGCAATCCCTTCATTGTAGGATTGAGTGAAGTGAACTAAAAGGGGGTGTTTCTTATGAGAGAACAATTAAGTCCAGAAGCGCATGCAGCTGCCATAGTCGAGGAACTGGTCCGAACAGTCAACGGGTCTGATGAGTTTGCAGGCACTTTTTCCAATTCAGAGACTAGAGATACTTATATTGTTGTTAGTTCTGTGGCCCCTGGCAAGGCGGATATCCAACCGGCAGAATTAGAAGCCAAAGCCAAAGAATTAGGAATAAACACTTTTATTGAGATCCCGGCAGTAAAGGGGGAAGAGGTGACCAAAACGGGTTTACCTGTAAGGCATCCTGAATCCTATTACAACGTATATGTAGTCAACCCGTTCGATACCCCAGAAGAGGCCGCGGCCAGAGCAGAAACGGCTCTTGAGGATTTGCAGGCTCGGTTCAAGAAAGCAACAGGGAACGACTTGTTGGTTTAAGAACTTGAACGAGGACCGTCCTTTCATTCGGCCCTGCATCAGCCTAGAAGTATATTGTCGGTTACATGCCGTGGTTTCGTATTCTTTCTGAACCCATTTTGTAATCGTACCGAGCGTGCGTCTGTACTTCACTGCTACACGCATTTCCGCTGGCCTTGCCCCACCTACATATCACCGAAACAGAGGCCCTTTGAGCTATTTTAACAACATTCCTAAGGACAGTCCTTAGACTATCCCCCAACTTTGCCTGTTATACCAACTAATAGCCTCACCCCTCTGTAGCTTTCGTATTTGTTTTGGCCTGCTGCGTGATAAAATGGTGCGCATGGACAAACAGCAAGCCCTCTTAAATTTAATCAAAAACAGAAGAAGTATTAGAAAATATCGAACCGAACAAGTTCCTGATGATTTAATAAAAGAAATCATTGATTCAGGAAAACACGCTGCCTCTGCCTTTGACTGTCAACCCTGGGAATTTATTGTTATTAAGGATAACAATAAAATCAGAGAACTACTTTCGGACAGGCTTCAACAAAAAGAACCGCCTTACGCTATCAACTCGCAAAAATACGCAGAAAAATATGGTATAGAAAAATACGGAGCTGTTAATCCCCCACCCGTCTTAATAGCAGTTTTGGGTAACAAAAAAATATGCCCTTTCCTCGATAGTTTACTCTGTTCCCTATCTTGCTGTGTTGAAAATATGATGTTAGCAGCATATACCCTTGGTCTTGGTACTTGTTGGTTATACGTTTACGATATGGAGATGCCAGAAACCGAAGATTTCGTTAAAGAGCAACTAGATTTAGAAGATAACTTTATGGTTCTCTGCCTACTAACCTTAGGATACCCCGATGAAGTACCACTAGAGAAAAAAATGCGGGACTGTAATATTAAGTGGCTATAAATCATGTCCACCAAGAAACAATTTATGACATTAGCAATAGCAGAAGCGGAAAAGGCAGCTAGGCACAATGAATGGCCTGGGGGAACAGTAATTGTTAAAGATAAAGAAGTTATAGTAAAAGCAGAAAACACAGTTCGTAGAGACAACGATCCAACTGCACATTCGGAAATAAATGCTATCAGGAAGCTATCGCGGCAACTTAAAGGACAGAGCCTAGAAGGGTGTGAACTATATACACCTGCCGAACCATGCCCAATGTGTATGGCTGCTTGTATCTGGGCAGGGATTTCCACCGTATATTTTGGTGTTTCCCTAGAAGACCTAGTCCGGTTCGGCGACTACCAAATCCAAATCCCAAGCAATTATATCTCCCAAAAATCATTTAGAGAGATCAAGGTTATTGGTGGACTACTGGAGAAAGAATGTGCCTCTCTTTATAAATAATCCCTCGAATACAACTTCTTACCAAGGACGATTCTTAACGATAAGCGCGCGAAGCCTTTCTGATTTTACGATTTTTACTTGACTACACTAACTAAACCAAACCCTTAGTCTACCGCGGGCCTTAAAGTCGATTCCCCCTCATCAGCAATTCTTACACCTTCGTCGATGACACTGGCGTCTACTCCGCGTGCCCTTTGCTCCCCAACCACCTCGTCTCTCCACCAGTCAGCCCCCTTTGCTCCGATAACTGCCGCGATTTGTTCGGCATTTAACGCTTGCCTTTGTGCTGCGCTATAAACGACTGTTGCATGATAGTGTGAGCAGGCGGCATCTAATAGCAGTTCGCTTAGCTGAATCCCCTTTGCTCCAGCTTCGTCCAAAGTTCTTGCCACTTTTATCCAGTTGCTCCAAGGTGCAGGCACTTTACCCGCATGTGTTCTTTCCCAAACAAGCCTTTCTTTATCGTATTTATTGAGTTCTACACGAGTTGCTTCTACTTCCTCAGATTTATCCGCAACTTCAAGCATACCTTCAGAAAAGAGTCTTTCTTCGAGAGTCTCTCGCGTATCATCAACATCTCTCATTTCACTCCTGGCTCCACTTTCAAGGCTTCTTCTTTGAAATGCAGCCCGTTTTGCTAATACTGAATCGCCATATTTTTCCATCATTGCTAAGGCAGCACCGAGGCCTGCGGTTGGTTTTCCAGCCTCAGCTGTTCGCACGATTTCTTCATGGGCACCCCCTATTGCCTCCCTTACAGCACCACCGTACGCTCCTCTTCCGTTTACCATTATTTATTCACCTCCTTTACCCTTTACTAGTCTAGTAAATATCTCTCTATTACTTTTAGTGAGAACACTACTAATTCTAGGTTTTTCCCGTTGGAGAGTCAAGG
>JAHJGY010000060.1 GCA_018824115.1 Patescibacteria group bacterium | reverse complement strand
AGCAATTACCCCGAACTCGGATATTAGCTTTCAGCGAAGCCGACTCTTTGTTGCTGGAAGTTATGAAGATGTTAAACGCCATGATAAAAAAACTAAATCCTAACAAGCTAAGAAGCTCGTGAAGCTAATGAAGCTAACGAAGCTAATGAAGCTAACGAAAGGGGTGATAAACTATGAAAACTTATACTAAGACCGTTCCTGATCAAGAAAAAACCAAACTCCAACAGGCGCCTATTGAAGCCAAGATTGATAAAACTAAAGAAATCATCAAAGCCGCTTACGAACATTTTAGTACCGATGACATGGCTGTTGCCTGGACAGGCGGAAAAGACAGCACCTTAATGCTTTGGTTAGTAAAGCAAGTAGCCGATGAACTGGGGCAACCAATTCCCAGGTGCGAATTTATCAACGAAGGTGATGTTTTTGATGAAATCTGGGAATTTGTTGACGAATGGAAAGAAAAATGGGGTTTAAATGTAATTGTCATGCACAACGAAGATGTCTCGAAACAAGCGGGAGGAAAAATTGGTGAACAAGTGAAAGTAACCGACCTAAACGAACTCAATCAACGTGAGGTGGAGCGACTAGGGTATAAGGGTGAATTCTTCCCTTACGAACCCGAATCCTTTGTTGGCAATCATCTTATGAAGACAGTGATGATTAACCAATTTGTCGATAATTACAATGTTAAAGGCTACTTTGCCGGTATCCGCTGGGATGAACAAGAAGCAAGGGCAGACGAAACCTACTTTAGCCCAAGAGAGAAGACCGACTTTAACCCCGATCATATAAGGGTCTTTCCTATCCTTCATTTCACCGAACAAGATGTATGGGATGCAATTCATACTCTGGAAATCCCTTACGTTAAGCTTTACGAACAAGGATATCGTTCTCTAGGCGCGCGGGTTACAACAACAAAAGCAGATGAAAAACCAGCTTGGGAACAAGATCTGGAGAACACAACCGAACGATCGGGACGACGGCAGGATAAAGAAAACATCATGCAGAGACTGAGGGACCTAGGGTACATGTAGCTCATGCAAACATTAAACGTTTGTCCACCAAGGAATCGAATGTCCAACTAGTACCCAGTGACTATATTTGCGAATACATTATGCCCTTCTGCTTAAATTTCTCCCAAGGTAAAAAGTTATTCTTAAACTGCTAAGACAAAACTTTCCCTTTACTGAACAACTCAGGATCTACTTGCCACGTAACATACATCCTTCAGTCAGAGTTTCAAACGTATCTTGACTAACGAACCCAGCATATTTGGATAAAATACACCATTGTAAGAGGGAGGTGAATCGTAATATTAGCAGAGCACACCACTGTGAATAGCCATCACCCAGTTAGAACCATTGCAACTACGCCAATCAAAGGAAGTAGGTATATTACCGTCATGAAAACTAGTATCATTTTTAGCGACAAAATCGGTAGAACCGGCCAGAAAGACCTAAAAGGTTAAATGACCCGATTCTTTTTCTCATATACGCACGCTAAGTTGGTAACTCTCACGATTATTTTTGCTTCGTTTTTATCCACACAAACTGTAGGCTCGTTAAACTCAACGTTGATGTCATCACCCTGTTGGACACAGTTCTTGACAGCAATTCTTGATAAAAACAGGAGTGATTGAAATACAATTTCCGATGACCCCGAACTATTTGGCGATAACCGACTTTACTATATCTAAAATATCTTGTTTCTCAATCACTTTAAGTTGGAACAAAACTCCAAGATAGATTAAAGACAATATAGAATACTCCAGTAAAAGGGAAAGGCCACGAAGTTTAAAGGTGTTACTTATAACCGTGATTATAAGAACCGAAAAAGCTATTACTAGAAGCGCCTTGAAATCCACAATAGCGGCAAATTTTTTATAAACCCAACCCGCTGAAATAATCATTCCAACTAAAATGGATATTGTTGTGGAAAAGGCTGCACCGGTTGCACCGTATAGAGAGACTAAATTGTAATTAAGAACCAAACTCAAGCCCGATACAGCCATCACAACGAACAAGGGAAATACAACATTTTCGGTAGTCATAATAACCGTATTTAGCACATGGAAAACTGCCAAAAAAGCATATCCAAACACGACAATACTTAACGGCAGAGCTCCTAGTAAGTATTCTTCAGAGTACACCAATTCTATTAAAGCTTCTGAAGTTGAAGCGATCAACAACGTCGCTGGTAAAAGTAATAGGATTAAGAATTTCATTACTTCCATTATATTTGACCGAGCAGATTCCATATCCCGCTCAGCGAGATTACGAGAAATTGAAGGCAACAACAATGAACTAATGGAGATTAATACCGTAAAGGGCAATGAGGCCAAACTCAAAACCGCACTATAGATCCCGACAACCTCATTTAGTCCAGTAATAGAGCGAAGCAAGAATAAATCAATGGCAATTAAGATATTTAACACAACAAAATACAACGTTATTGGCCACGTAGAGTCAAAAAAGTCCCTATAATCAAATATTCCCTTTTTCCCTAAGCCTGACATAAGCACCGCCCCTAAAAAAATCAGTAGTGGAATTAAGGCATGACTGAAAAGAATAGCATTCAAGCCCAAACCAGCAATGAGAAACCCGAAAACCAATAAAAACTTGAGAACTGAATGTGTTATTTGCAAAAAGGCCTGTGTACCAAATGCGCTTTGTCCGTTATAACAGCCAACTATAACTGAGTAAACGGAAGAAAAAAGGGGTATGAAGCCACCTATCCTTAAATATGGTACTAATTCTACCCCTCCCAATAATTTTGCTATTGTACCTACAGCCATTTGATATAAGCAGAAAATAGTTACGGTAAGAATTGATTGATATTTCAAAGCGGCCCTTTTCACAATACGCAAATCAGCCCCGGAAGAAATTGCCATTGAAACAACTTGAGGGGTACCTTTTGTCACAAATATACCCACAATGGTCACTAAAGATAAGACAATCCCGTAGATACCGAACAAAGACGGCCCTAGTTGTCTAGCAATACCAACCCGAATCAGATAACCCGTCAAGACCATGACCATCTGAGCAAGAATAAGAAATATAGCACCCTTGAGGATAACTTTGCGCGACATATTGTTTTCGAATTAATATCGTATTACAATCATCCTATCAATTATATGACCACACCACAAATCAGCAGAAAATACTACTCTGAGTCCGATAGGTATTTGCGAAAATTACAGTCACACGATCAGAAACATTTTGCATTATATCTTAAGACTATCCAGAAATACCTACCGCCGGGATCAAATTTATTAGAAGCAGGCTGTGGTGTGGGGCAGACCTGTACGTTGTTAAATAACATGGGATACAACGTCACAGGTATAGACATATCTAACCTATTTATAAGTAAGGCCCATAATAAGGGCAGTATCAACTATCACGTTGCTGACTGTACAGAATTACCCTTTGAAAACAATAGTTTTGATTGTGTCTGCTCGAAAGACCTAATTGAGCATCTTTGCCAACCCGAGATCTTCCTCCAGGAGAGCAAGAGGGTTCTGAAAAATAACGGGCTACTCGTAATCTTTGCACCTAATCTAATTTCGCCAATCAGACCCTTTGTATATAATCTCATTGGGAAAGAGCTTTCCTTTAAAAAAAGCATTCCTTATTTTCTTAAAATTACACTACAAAGGTTAGTTTCTAGAAAACCAAATTTTTCTTTTAAGGAACCTAACTGTGACGATGAAGATTCCGAAGCCGGAGGTGACAACGATGCGGTTTTCCTGGCAAACCCACTAGATCTAAAATTTTGGCTTCGTGAAAATGGCTTCAAACTTTTACAACAATCACAAGGGCTAACTAACGGTTTGTATATAATTCGCAACTTTTTGCCTGGCATTAGATTGGTTGCAAGAAAAATTAATAATTACGCCTAATTCACCTAAATCCAAAATAGCCCCTTTTACAAGATTGAGCTTTACTAAAGAGAAAGTGCTAAACAATGCACAAACGAGGCCAAAACTCGAAGTTCCGCAGACTAGAAGTCAAAACTCCTAGTGAAGATAATAGATCTTACCTAAAGGATTCAATTATTTCCGCTATCTTATTTGCAACATGTATATCACTATACTCCGTCATCACTTTCGCATGCCCCTTCTCCCCCATAGATTTTCTTAAATCATCGTTTTCTTTCAAATAAGATATTTTATCTATCAGATCGTTAGTGCTTCTTTGTTTTATCAAAAACCCTTCTTTCTGAGACTCAATTAAATCGCCAGGCCCAGAACAGTCAGTGGCAATAACCGGAAGTCTACAGGCCATAGCTTCTATAATGACTACTCCAAAAAGCTCCTCCCACTTTTCAGTCTTATATGAGGGTAACATAAAAAGATGACACTGGTTATAAATTCTTGCTAGTTCATTCTTACCCGAAACATACCCAAGTAACTTGACATTCACTAATGCTAGTTTTTTTATCTCCGAATGAAGAGGTCCTTCACCCACTAACCAAAACTCTATCTCCTTTAGTTTCTGCGCAGCTTTTAATATATACCTAATGCCTTTTCTTTCCTGCAGTTTCCCCACGAATAGGCAGGTGAACTTTTCGTTTTTGTCAACATCAAGTGGCTTGAAAATATTCGTATCAACTGAATGAGGAATGAGATGTGTTTTGTCAGAGTACTTTGCAAAGGACGTATAAGCTGCTGAATTTAGCGCAACAATAGTAAGGTCTCTCAAAAAAACTTCCCATAAAGGTCTAAAAATTGGTACTAGAAACGACCACCTATATCTATTCTCATTCCAATAAGGCCAAGAGGTATAATTAACAATCTTATTGCGTTTTACTAGTTTCAGCAAAAGGTAATACAGAACTAGCGGACTAAGGGGTGCAGAACCAACAATCACGTAATTAGGTCTAAATAACTCCGCCAATAAGGAGTACAAAATGACGGGAATCTTGCTAGGCTTTTTCACGAGGTTACCTAAATTAATAATCTCCAACTTGTCAACAAGACCATTTTGATAAAGTCTATGAAAAGCCTGAAAATGGCTTTTATGGTATATCTCGGCCAAAATTGTAAGTTTCATAACCCTTTCAGCAGAAGTAAATTCCCACCATAATTTACAACCTCTGCTTTCTCCAACTGCACAGGGTACATATCCCTCATCTGTCTATACACTTCCTTCTGGATCAGAACCTCATAATTCCCCTCATTAAGTTTATTTATAGCGTCGGCATTATCAGGAAAAACATCTGCGGTGGGTATAACGTTGTAATAAATCGAAAGTATCTTGTCTTCAACCCCAGTCAAAAACACTGTACGATCAGCCCGTTGTCCCACCACCTGCTGCACCCGTTCCAGAAACTCGTTATTCTCTCGCACATTTTTTACATAATCAGCTATCCCATGATACGCATTAAAAACAAAACAAATATTAGTCAAAAAAAACAGACTGACGATTAAACTTTTGGAATACTTCCTCAGGGGAAGTTCCAGCACGTATAGTACGCCTAAAAAGGCAGTAAAGAGATAAAATAATGTTAAGTATCGAAAAGGTGAACTGATCAAATCGAATTGTGGGTTCTGCACATTAAACCCAGAAGGGCTCTGTGTAAAATAGAATAGCACATCTATAAAGCACGGAATCAATAAACTCAAGAAAGCAACTTTACTCTTAACTTTTTTAAAAATCATTATTCCCCCTGCTATACCCAAAACTATGAAATGGATGAATGGTAAAATATGTACTTTCAGATGGGGAATAATTAATTTAGTGTTAAGCCTTGTGGACAATAAGGCAGCTATACCATTATCAAGTTCCTGAGTCGAATTTCTAGATACACGTCTTAGATTATATCCTGTCCTAAAATAGTCAGAGTATAATTCTTTATTGGCAATTAAAACAGGGGTTACAACTAGAAGGGAAACCAAACTTACAAGTAAAACTGCCTTAGAATAATATCTTAAGAAAGAAAATTTTTTCTCGACCATAAAAACTTTCAAAAAGTAAGTTAAGAAAAGAACTGCACTCGAGATTAAAACCGTATACCTAAAAGAAAAACTCAAACCCAAAAAGATACCTGCGATAATTAAGTCAACAATACGTTTATTATCGGACTTAAAATATTTTAATTGATAAAAAGCAAAGGCCAACCAGAACACAAAGGCTGGGATAGAATTAAAAAAGGCTCGTTGAGATAGATTAAAATAAACCGGCGAAGTAATGGCCACTAACGAAGCAATTAGTATTCTTTTTCTAGCTATGGAATCAACAAGAAGGTAAAATATTCTAAACAAGTAATATCCACCGCACAAAGCGAGCAAGGGATTAACCAAAAGAATTTTATTACCCAGCCAACGGTAAAGTAAACCATAGACAATATTTTCACCTATGAACATCCGGGGCACAATCTTGCCATTGTAAAACTCCGTTGATCTTGGTTTAGCTAATCCATTTGTCAGTATTGCTACTTCACTCTCCACACCTAATTCACCGGTTCGGGCGTAATGTTTCACAAAATAATAATAGATATTCTCGTCTGGATGAGAAGTAAGATACTCATAGTTTTTCAAAACTAAACTGAAATTTACCAGAAGGAACAAAAATAAAGTGCACAGCAAAAGGAGTATTGGTATCGTCTCAAAATTTTTTGGCCTCATCATAGAAAGAAATTGGCAGTCATCCAATCTTAAAACTCTAATCTCAGCTTGTTCAAGAAGAAAGAACTCGCCCTACGCACACCTAAACCCCAGACACAGAAACTGAAAATGTCAAATCCGCCTTCGCTACACCCAGATTTCCAGGGTTTCATTGAATAAATATCAATCATAATTTACCACAATAAGGGCGAAACTTGGAATTAGGCAATATTCAGAATCTGCTAGATAAAATCTTTTGCTGATCTACTTGATGCCGTTCATGAGGCACATCGGAAAATGATTCTCCAGTTGTCTTTAGATAACCTTTTTTCTAGACGACTAGTGGGAAGAGTAAAACCAAAACAACCATGCTCCGTCGGTGATTGGCCGGTAACTAAACTAATCCAGGCTGGTCCTGTTAACGGGGGGTTGGTACTTTCTAAATCTGACAAAACGCCTTTCTTAACTATCTCCCTAATGTTTGGCAGTAATTCTAACTCAATCAGGCGCTCTAGTAGATTTCTGGGCACCCCATCAATTCCAATGATAATCAATTTCTTTTCTAAGCTCATAACGTAATAATCCGTATTAATTCATTAGTCTTATTTCGACAAGCATACTTATGAATAACTTCCCAATAAGCTGCCTCTCCCATCTCATCAATCATCTCCCTGTTATTAAGAACCCTAATTATCTGATCCGCAAAAGGCCCTATCTTTCTATCAACTAAAACGCCGGTTTTACGGTCCTTAACAACATCACACAAGCCCTCAGTGTTAACTGCTATAATTGGCACCCTGCAAGCCATAGCCTCGATAGCGGTAATCCCAAATCCCTCAAATACAGAAGGAACTACTACTGCTTGAACCTTGTTGTACCATTCGTTTATCCGCAATTCAGGAACAAATCCCAGTAATTTAACATTCTCTTTAATACCGTGTTTCTCGGTGAACTCCTCTATCCAAGGCTTCAGGACTCCATCACCCATTATATACAACTTTATATCCTTATCCTTTTCAACCACTTTTGACATGACCCGCACCAGAAAATCAATCCCTTTTCTTATTTCCAATCTTCCAACAAATAGCAAACTTTTTTCTATCTTGTCTGTGTTACGCAAGGGATAAAACTTCTCTGTATCAACGCAGGGTGTAACTATCTCCACCCCTTGAACGTCCAAACCATAGTAATCAACAAGAACCTTCTTTGTCGAAGGCGAGATAGCAATTATCTTATCTGCTAACCTGAACGTTCGCCTTTCAAGCGGAATAAATACTCGCTTCCATTTTTCTCTCTTCACTTGAGACTGTTGATAATACGTATGACATGCAGTAACAATGAGCTTCACGCCCCTGGGTTTTCTCAATAGAAAGACCCCTCCAGGACCTGAGAAAACATTCAAAATATTAAACTTATGCTTCCGGATAAAGATATCTAATACACAATTAACAAAAATAGAAAAGAGAATATGCTTTCCAAAATATTTCGTGAAATGAAATATTTCAAGATTTCCTCGAAGTTTATTACGGCAAGCAGAAATGAACTTAACATTCATTCCTTCCTGGCCTATAAATCCCTTGTAGTAAATATCATATATATATCGGCCTAAGCCTCCAACAAATGGATAGAAATCATGTGTAAGAATACCTAAGTTAATTGGCTCTCGAGCTGTTGACATAATGATCTACGTAGACACTGAAACATGGAGTCCCGCAAAAGACTGAAACGTTTTTTGATACTTGCCAGCAATAATCACCCAGGAGAAAGCACTAAATGTCTCCTCGGAAACTTTTTGCGGATCTGGCTGTTTCTGGATAATTCTACGAATTGCTTCCACATAACTATTACTGTTCTTGGGTTCCACTAGAATGTTATTAGTGTTAGCGCCGATAGAATCTATCAAGCCCCCCACTCTTGAACCAACCACCGGTAAGCCCGCACCGTTAGCTTCGAGAACCACAATTCCAAAACCTTCCATATCACCAGCAACTTTTATATTAGGCATTACGAAAACGTCAGAGGCACAATAAGCGACTTTCAGCTTTTCCTCGCTTACTCTCCCCACCAGCTTCACCTGCCTCTCCAAGCCATGAAGGACAATTATCTGCTGAATCAACGCTCTCTCGGTAAATACTTGTAAAAACAAATCGCCGAGCCCCTTAACCTCGCTGTCCCCACCGATAACGATAAGAATATAGTCCTCGGGCAACTTAGGCATAACATTCCCAATAAACCAACGAACTCCTTTTCTTTCCGCAAGCCTTCCGACCGATAAAAGAACTTTCTTGTTTTTTAGGTCTATACCTAACTCCCTCCCAAGTTTCTCTTTAGCTTTTTTCTTAGTAATTTCTCTTTGCCATCTCTGAGAATCAATCCCATTATAGATCACTGTTGTTTTAGACCGATCAATCCCAATTTTAATACATTCCTCTTTTGTTGCGTTACTAACACACACCACATGATCCATTTGTCTAAAGAAGAAAGGCATAACACTCTTGTAGAGGGGGTAGTTAAAATTAATATCTAACCCATGGGCTGTCATAGTAACCGGCTTCCTAGTTACTACTTTCAACATAAATCCCAGCGGTGCCATTACTCCATCACCGATGTGTATCAAGTCTATTTTCTTCTGCCAAACAATCCATATGGCGGCAAGGAACGCGAAGGGGTAAAACCAAAGTAGGTGGATCTGCTTCCTCCCCAAAGCAATAACTTCTTTCTCTCCAGGGTAATTGCTAATCAGGCCATACATCATATTCTCCATCCCGCCCTTCTGAGGCGGGTATTTTCGTGTAACAAACAAAACTCTAAACTTTGCCATTAGGAGAAATTATTATCTTTGTTTTTGTGAAGCACTTTCTCAATTAGTCTCCTATTAATCCCAATTAGATCTGCTATTATGCCCAAAACCCAAACTTGGAACCCAATCATTAACAAAATCGCCGCAAGAATTAATGACTGGATATGACCCGCGCCATTACCCGGACTAAGGAAATAGAAATACAGAAATCTCATTCCTAAAACAAGCCCAGACCCCAATATTATTAACCCGAGGTAGAAAAATACTTTAAACGGCTCGTAAACCGTGTACACTCTAATCAACGTCGCCGCTGATTTTTTAACATGCTCCCAGTTGCTTTTAAATAAACGTGAGTCTCTTGTTCTCGGATTAGTGTGTACCGGAATGGAGGCGATTTTAAAACCTTTTTTTCTTGCCTGAACAATCGTCTCTATTACATAGGAAAATTCGGTTACAATGTTTAAATGTAAAGCCGCCTCACGTGAATAAGCCCTAAATCCAGATGGCGCATCGGGCACCTTAGTTTTGGCAATAAAACGAACTGTAGCACTGCCAATTTGTTGCAGTATTTTCTTTGTAATAGAAAAATGGCTAATCTTACTAGTTTGGCGGTCGGCAACAACAATATCGGCCTCCCCATCAAGAATTGGCCGAATTAGACGAGGTATTTCCGACTGCGGATACTGGTTATCACCATCAGTATTTACTATTATGTCCGCTCCCTGAGCCAGGGCATAATTAATTCCGTCTTCAAAAGTCTTAGCTAAACCCTTATTAGTTCGGTGAACCAAAATATGATCTACTCCCAGCCCTTT
>JAHJGY010000059.1 GCA_018824115.1 Patescibacteria group bacterium | reverse complement strand
TAAACTTTCTTCTTCGTCAATATTAAAAGTGAATCTTTCGTTTATCTCTAATATTTTATTGGATTTTTTATAGTTGTCGATGCTTTCCCATATATATTTATTAGTATCTTCAGCCACTCTATCAAACCCCAGTAATTTGGCAGTTTGATCTATCAAATTATCTTTTGGCATGCTATATTCCCTTTTCAATACAATTAAGGCGGCTTCTCCAATTTCTTCGGGGGCAATTAATCGAATTTTTTTTGCAATCTCTTTGGAATCTCTCTTTCGAACACGGGGTTTAATCATATTTATAGGCCAATAAAATTCTCCTTTTTTCTTTATCATTTTATTAGATACAGAATAATCTTCGGTTAATTGTAAGATTTGCCTGATTCTATTGCCTATGCTGCAAATGTCCCAACACTCTATAACTCTTTTCCATGCTTCATTTCTATGGATAGGTCCTTCATATTTAACTATTATCTGTAATACGGAAGCAATCCCCGGGTAATCTGCCGAATAGAAATTACTTGTGTAAGATACAAACTTAAAGGGATGAGGTGCTAATTTATAACTTTTAACTTCTGATTGCTTATTGGCATGTTCGGTCTCTTTATATTTAATTACATATTCTGAGTCGAATTCAATTTTTTTTTTAGAAAATTCGCCTTTCTTGGCTTTTTCTATAGCATAAAGTAATTTTTCAAATTCTTTACGAGAGTTTTTAAACCAATCCGTAGACCATATTCTATATATATTCCAATTTAAACTTTCTAAAACTTCTTGCCTTAATCTATCTCTATCGCGTGCTGTTGAAGATGAATGGTAGTATGCACCATCGCATTCTATACCTAAAATATATTTGCCTGGCGAATCGTCATCTACCACTGCTAAATCTATTCTATAGCCAGAATATCCAACCTGTTTCTTAACTTTAAAACCTTTAGCTATTAACAAATCATAAACGGATTCTTCAAAGGGGGATTCTGAAAGTCCTTCGGAATAAACATCTTGTAGTAGAAAAGTTTTGCCTTTTTCGGCAAAGTCTAAATAGGATTTAAAGAAACGCACACCTTCTTTATCTGTCTTTGATAAATCAAAATCATCTCCACGGATAGAGCTAAAAATATTAAGGCGTTGTCTGGCACGAGTTACTAAAACATTTAAGCGTCTCGCTCCTCCAATCTTGTTTATTGGCCCAAAATTCATCGGCAATCGTCCATTTTGATCTTTTCCATATCCTACACTAATGAATATTACATCTCTTTCATCCCCTTGAATTGTTTCTAAATTCTTTATAAAAAAATGTTCTGCTCTATCTTTCGCAAAAAAGACTTCTAAGCTATTATCTTCTCGAAGCATTCCTTCAATCGCGTCTTCAATTGCATATTTTTGTCTTATACTGAATGTTCCAACACCTAAGCTAAGTGCAGGATTTTCTTTCAAATGTTTAAAAACAGCGTTTGCTACAACAATTGCTTCCTTAATATTTGTTCCTTTCCCACCTCTATCATAAAACGTGTCAGGATTGTAATGAAACTTTATTCCTAAATTAGGGCATTCTTCTTCTGCACATGGAAAGGTAAAGAGGTGATTGTTATAAAAATTTTTATTGGAAAAAGCAATTAGAGATTCATGTTTACTTCGATAATGCCATAGCAATGGTGCCTTTTGAATACCGCTAACAGCACATTCATCGAGAATACTATCTAAGTCTTCAGGTGCTGTTTCTTCTACTGAACTGTCATCTTCGTCTTCTGGCGTAAGCACCTCGGATTGGAAGAAACTTGTAGGTGGTAACTGTTTACTATCTCCTGCTACTATAATTTGGTTACCACGCAGAATTGAGCCAATACTGTCCTCTGGGGGTATTTGACTAGCTTCATCGAAAATTACTAGATCAAACTTTACTAATTCTGGGTTAATGAACTGTGCTACTGTTAGGGGACTCATCATTAAACATGGTTTTAAACTAGTTATAATATTAGGTGCTAATGTAAAAAGTTTTCTAAGTGGCATGTGAGCTCTATTCTTTCTTCCTTCTCTTCTTAAAATTCCTAATTCCGAAGCTTTGGAAGGCGTATAATCACTATCGAATTTACCTGAAAGAGCATGTTGGAGTCTTACTTTGGCTAATTTCATCTGTTTCTTATCAAGCTCACGAAATTTTTGAATCAATTTTTCATGATCTTCGCCATAAAATTTCCTCAATGATTCTCTTTCTGAGAAAACCGCATCAAGCCAACACCTTAGAAATTGACACTCAAAAGCGTTCACCACTATTTCAAGTGGAATCTTTGAGGATATAACTTTATCGATAAAGTCTCCCAACTCCTCCTTTTTACATTCCTGCAGTGTGTCTTGATATCTGACCCAATCATCCAAAGAATCTATATTGTCTTTCATTCTTTTAATTTTTGACATTAGATCTGATAGGTTGCATTCAATAAGATCTACATCGAAAAGTAAAAAATTATCAAATTTTACTATTTCAAATAAGTTACTTATGTCTTCTTTTAGTTTAACTAACACTTTCAGTAAAGCATATATAGCAGGTTCATAACTCTCAATACTGATTTTCTCCTCTTGTCTAATCCTTTTCTGATTTTTTAACTTATCAAAAGCCAATTCTACTTGTTTCCCATGTTGGGCATTACTTATATGTTTTTTCAATAAACTATGATTTTTCCAAAAAGAAATTGTTAATCGTAGAAAAGGATTTTTAATATAGCGATGGTATTTACTAAGAAGAAGGTTGATATCTATCAGGGTTTCTATCTCAGTAATTGTAATAGGATTATTGAAAAAGAAACATTCCC
Source organism: Patescibacteria group bacterium (assembly GCA_018824115.1). Classification (GTDB taxonomy): domain Bacteria; phylum Patescibacteriota; class 4484-211; order 4484-211; family 4484-211; genus JAHJGY01. Next base: position 163 of record JAHJGY010000059.1, on the reverse strand, counting down.
TAAGTTTTTCTAAATGATTTTGCGTAGTAGAATAATTCTCAATAATCAACTCCATCAGCTTCTTCAAGTTTGTTTTATCTTGATAATAAATAGCTGTTAGTTGTGAACCATGCCACGGATGATCTACAGGGATATGAATTTTTGATAGATTGTGAGCCAAGTT
>JAHJGY010000058.1 GCA_018824115.1 Patescibacteria group bacterium | reverse complement strand
TTACTTCTCTAACCTTCTCCCACCAATTTTTAAAATATTCCTGCTCCTCCTGCCAAAAATCCTTGGACAATACCCCGGCGAAAAAGTAACTCGCTAAACTTTCTTTTGACGCCTTAAACATAATCAAATTCTACCACCCCCACTTAATAACGGACGGTAGCAGAGCATAGTTGCAGGAGTTTGTGACTCCAACCACGCCTGCTACCGTCCCAGTCGGTTTGCCCCATTACGTATGGATATGCCGCTAGTAGCACGCATTCGCGGGCATGTCCGCGGGGCAGAGAATGTGGACCCTCTCAATGAGTAACTCGACGGTGCCGCCCCACTCTGGGGGCGTAATGCCGCCGAACTGACCGGCGTGACCGGACCAATCCGCACCCAGGCACAGGTTGGCGACGGGAGCGCAGACGATCAAATTCATCACCACCAACGCCAACACCATCCAAAACAACCACGACACTTTATTCATAGATCACCTCCTATAACCTATCCTATTGATGAAGGTGTCCAACCACCTTCAAACCTGAACCAATTGTCGCTTGAGAAACAATATATTAAAGTGCATCCGATTCCCTATAACGAACAAACCCCGACAGTTGTCGGGGCAGTTTAATTACTCTTCGCCAAATTTGCTGCTGCAAACGGAGAATCGTGGCTGGGACAGTTACTTCCGCCACTACTCTTCCACCTACAGTACAAGTTGTTTTTTAATTTTATAAAATCCACAATCATCATCTTTTTTCCAGTTCCTATGCTTCAGGCTCTTAATTCTTTATTCCAGATTCTAGACTCTAGCCTCTAATTCTTCGGTACCCGCACCACCTTAAGCTCATCCAACTCAGCATTAAACGTAAAAACCTTATGGATTCCGTAATAGTGCATGGTCGCCACTTTTAAACAATCCAAAAGGCTCAACTCCTTCACTTTCTCGTGACCTGTAAACATATCCTTAGCGTTCAAACGAATCACTTCGTTAACATGAAACACCGTGATTCCCTCTTTTTCAAAACGTGCCAAAAATGCTAATACTGCCTGGTAACCCAACCTCTTTCTAATTTCTGTTGCCGCTTCGGCAACTACCAAAAAAGAAGTAGTTATCTTTGCCGTCTCTCCCAATAAACTCTTTACAAACTTAACCGCTCGCTGATGATTCGAATTTTCTGGGCAGTTCAGTGCGATAAACGCACTAGAATCAACAAATAGCATTATGTTTACCTTGCGTCGGCCATATTAAGCAAAACTTGAATTCCCCTCTCGGTATGAGTTCGCGAATTCACGTGTAATTGTCGGTTAAGCATGTTGCGAATAAGTTCGGAAACAGTAATCCCTCCGGATTCCGCCTCCTTTTTGAGGCTGTAATGAAGATCTCGAGGTAAAAAAATTTGAGTCCTATGCATGGCCTCATCAAGATTATTACCGGCCATAATGTATATATACATCACATATCACAACTTGTCAAGCCGTCTTCATTACTAAAATAATCTTGCACTTACTCCCGGTTTAAAGTAGTATATAGGCAAGCCTATATATAAGTTTAAAAATGGAATTTCTTACTTCTCTCTCTGTAAAACCTAATTATTTCCTGTTTGCGTTAACAATCGGGGTAAATTTCTTAATTGGCATAATTGTTTACCTTAAAGATAGAAAGAATATAAGCAATAAACTCTTTGCACTCACTCTTATCTCCGTCAATCTGTGGCTTATCGCCGTAATTTTAGACACTTATCACTGGAAATACCAAGCACTTGCTGCTAAGCTAGATTTCGCTATTGCTCCTTTCACTGCCTTTATTTTTTCCTTATTCTGCGAACATTTCCCACGACCCTCGAAAAAATTACTCTCCGTCTCGTCAATCACCCTCCTGCTGGTAACAACACTCTTTTCCTACCTAAGCCTCGCCACTAACCTTATCATTGCTAAAATGGAGTTTATTACCCCATCCGAGATTAGTTATCAATCAGGTCAACTCGATAAAATCTACTCCATATTCATTTTCATCCTCTTAGCTAAAGGTATAATTTCGCTGTTTCAAAAATACTATCATGCTGAACCCCAAGAAAAACTACAAATTAAGTACGTCCTTATAGGGACAATAATACCTCTTATCTTCCTCTCGGTCTTTATCCTCGCCCTTCAGCGGATTCTAAATCCCTATCTTTACCAAACACCGCTTCTCACTTCTAGCATCCCCAACCTCGGCCTTTATGGACTTCCCTTCTTCACCATCACTACTGGCTACGCTATCCTTAAGCACCGACTGTTTGACATCGGGTATGTATTAAGAAGAGTAATTTACTGGCTTGTGATCACAACTCTGTTATTCGCCTCTTTCTACTTTTACTTCTCTCTCTCTACAAAAACCCTGTCTATCAACTTTTCTTCACCTTTATCACTCCTACCCCTGATTATTCTCTTCGTGCTCCTTAGTCTTATCTTTACCCTTAGTGCCCCAAAAATCCAAGAACTCATTGATATCCGGCTATTCCCCACCGGTTATTCAAGCACCAAAAAAATCCACGAGTATCTTGTTGAACTCAGTCAGGCAACCGACTCCGCCACTGCAGCTTTTTGTACTTTAAACACTATCAAACAAACTTTGCTCCCAGAGAAATTATTACTCTCGTTATTCATCTATACATCAGAACATGAAATTTCTATCCAGGAACAACAGAATTTCACCCCCTCAGAAATTCAACAGCTCGAGGAAATTAATGACTTGGCCGAAGTATTTACCACACTTGGCGATAAAGGCACCACCATCTATGATCTCCAACACCAACTAGACTCAGATGTTGACAACCAGCTACTTAGAAAATTCGTAGAACTCATGAAAAGGACAGAGGTTGCCCTTATTTACAATTTCAGTATAACTGGCAAATTAGAAGGGTTTTTACTCCTGGGAAAACGGAAAGATCAAACACCTTACACAACTCAAGATTTCGAATTCTTAGAATTGGTAGCGTTCCATACAAAGCTGTACCTAGTAAGGGATTTCAGATAATATTAAACGTATCTACCAGATTTCGTTAAATGCAAATATATATAACTACATCACCACAAAATATAGGTTTCTATACAAGAACAAAAGAAATTCTGGAAAACTTAGGGCATTCTGCGTCTGCATCTCCCCTTATAGCTAATATCGCTAACCAGAAAATTAATGATTTAGGCCAACTCTATGATCTAATAAACACCCATGTAAGCACAGTAGATGCAGTAATCGCCGACTTTTCCTTCCCATACTCCACTCCAATCTTAGAAGCAACTTTAGCTCTTAAACAAGGCAGGCATGTTCTCGCTCTAGCTGAACAGGGAAAAATAAATAACCCCCCCGCTTTCCTTACCAAAGGTAACCATCGCTTCACTTATAAAACTTATGCCAGGAAAACCCTCGCAGAGATAATCAAGGACTTCTGCGGCGAAACAGCCAAGAATCTCGGCTCAAAGTTTTTTATGATCCTACCCCCAGAGCTCGACCGTTATCTTAACTGGATCACAGCCACTTCGGAAACTTCTAAAGCCGAAATAGTCAGAAAAGGCATCCGCGAAGTAATAAAAAAAGATATCTCCTATCAAAAATTCCTCAAAAAAAACACGTCCTAATCCCCTCCCCTATGCTCAATTCCACCTCGCCTTATGGTCGCCGCTTGACAAACTTGACAAGTGAATATAATATCGATACTAATATATATATACCCGGATATATATTGCAGATTCTTGGGGTGTTAGGGGTAAAAAATGTCATCCTTTTGAATTTACTGCATAATCCTTAAGTTCAATTAAGACTTAAGAAAACTGCAAATGGGTCAGGATATCGAGACTAAACAAATAAATAAGCCAGAAAATACGAACACACCAAAAAGAAGTAATCCTCCCTTTTTGAACTTTTTAATTGCCAGTAATATTATCATTGCAATAGTCCTCATTTACCTTATCCAGCAAACTGCCAGCTGGCTTTACGTGGATTGGAGAACCGCTCCCTTTCCCACTCCAACTCCCTACCCAACCCCCTTACCAACCGCCACTCCTATCCTCCCTGGGCCAACAGCTACCCCCACCCCCACTCCCACGCCGGCCATAAACCCAGCTACTGGTTGGATTATCTTTAACGACTATTCCGAATTTACCTTTGAATACCCGCCGGAGTATTGGGCTGGGAATAACGGATCAGGGCGTACGTCTGGGGCGGGAAGAGCCGGAGTTTATGAAATATCAATGGGGTATGTCTGGCTAGTCCCAACAGACAGACCAGTTGTGGAAGTTGAATATTTCAATTTAAGTAATGAAGACCATCAAAAGGAATTTGAGTATCATAAAACAACTTACCGCGAGACTCTCTCTCAAGAAACATTGCAGTTGAATAATCACTCTATTAACAGATTAACAGTCCGGGAAGAAATTATGCCTGAAAGTTGGCACGAGAGGATTCTTTACAAACTTGAGAGAGAAGGATATGGCTTTTGGTTCCGTATACGTCCCATTGAGGTGGATGAACAGCTGCTTAATGAAACAGAGCTAAACGTACGTAAGATGATTAAATCTATCACGATAAACAAGTAAGCAAAGTATAGCTCTTACGCGTACTTTAACAGTGGATAAGCTCTCGTCAATAGGCTGATATAAGGAGGTGATGTGGATTGCAGTTCTTGGTTAATCGGCGGAGGTTGGAACAACAGGTAGCTTAACGGGAGGTTGGAAATGTGGAGCAAAAGAGTAAGTATCAGAAAGTGGCGCGTGGTCTTGGGGACGTTGGGTGTTCTTCTACTTCTAATCAGTGGATCTTCTGATATGGGAAAGAACACCTGCCTAGCCAGTAGTGGGGATGACTGGTGTTGTAACCACTACGACCCGGGAAATCCCTATACTTGTTGCAGCAACACCGGTAACTGCGCCTGGTGGGCCAGTTACATGCGGCCGGATTTACCCAATGAAGTTTGGGGATATCAAGGGTGGCCGTATTACAATGGCCGTTGTCAGTGGTGTGATGAAGCAAGGACAGATGGCTTCGATGTTGACAGTAATCCAGCCCCAGGGGATATTGCCGTGATTCCACCTAGTTGCGCCTATGCTGGATCAAACGGTCACGTAGTGTATGTTAAAAGTGTGGATGGCAGTACCATCCATATCTCGGGGATGGACTGGTGCCTGCATTGCAAATACGACAAGATCTATGATCTCAGTCGCCCAGGCTGCACCGGCACTCAGTTCATTCACCACAAAGCTTCCGATCGGGTAAAGATCGTTGCCGGGCGGACTGGGAGATACATCAACCACGAGTGGATATCTGTGCCTTACTCGCACGCAGTCGAAGGTGATACGGGCGCTAACAAGTTCTTCATCTTCGCCAACATCTGCTCGGAAAACGGCGGCGATCCTTCCCACGTAGACATCCGCAATGCCTACACCGACTACTTCGAGGTCCGGGTGGAAGAAGATGACCAGTACGATGGCAGCCACACTACCGAAGATATCTGTTACGTGGTCATCGCCTACAATGCCAGTTACCTAACCAAACGTGGCTATACTGCTATCACTCAAGAATCGCGTGATCAGTGGACCTTCACGTCCTACGGCACCACCTACAGCTCCTATCGGCCAATGGCCGCTAATATCTCCACCGAACACGGTGGTGATAACTGCCACATTGACATTAGAGCTGGCCGAAGTGGCTTTGATGCCCGAGTGGAAGAGGATCTCTCCGGTGACGGCGGTCACAAAAACGAACGCGTCGACTGGGTAGTCTGGAAAACCAACATTGCTCCCGGTATGCAGTCTTGGTATGTGAATGGCGTAACCGAAGCATGGACGCAAGTCGCCTTCCCCAACGCTTTCACAAAAACCCCGGTCGTTATCGCCCGTATCACTACCGAGAACGGCGGCGACTGTGCCATTGCGGATATCAAAGACATAACCAAAACCGGATTCAAGGTGAGAGTCGAGGAATGCCGGCCATGCGGAGACTGCAAACATACCAGCGGAGAACGAATCGACTGGATGGCCGTAGAACCAGGTTTGCTGGAATGGTAAAGAAAGGCGTAAAGATCCCCCCGAAGAAAAGTAGAGTTGCCAGAACAGGCCTAAATAGTGACGAAAACTCTGTTTTCGTCACTATGTCCCATAAACCTGTTTAATTCTGGCAACTCTGCTTCTCATTATAGCAGAATATTATCCAAGATGGCCACAAAGGGTAAGCCCTTGACGGGGCTGTGGTGACAATGTAAGATGAAACTAATGCGAAAAACCCTCAGTTGCTCACCGCCGAGATCTACCACATTTTTAATAGAGGGACAGATCGACGAAAAATTTTCTTGGGCCCTAGTTATTATTCCCGCTTTATCACTACCCTCGACCATTGTTTAAAATACAACTACCCTTACAGTCTCCTAAAAAGGCAGCTGCAAAAAGCAGAAACGCCACAGGAAAGAGATAATGTACTTTCTGAATTAGAAAATAAGAGGATAGAACCCATCGTGGATATAATATCCTTTTGCCTTATGCCTAATCACTACCATTTAACTCTTAAACAACTAGTAGATAACGGAATTACTAACTTTATACATCGGATTTGCACCTCTTACGCGGGCTACTTCAATATTCGGCAAAATCGTTCGGGTCGTCTTTTCGAAGGTCCATTTAAAGCAGTGGAAATAGAATCTGAAAACCAGTTAATCCACTTAACGCGATATCACCATCTAAATCCCAAGAAAATTGGTCTAAACACAGAGGCACTAATTGCTTACCCTTGGTCTTCCTTCTCGACTTACCTTGGCAGGAACAAATTTTCTTTTGTAAACACCGGAACAGCACTAGCCAGCTTCTCTAGACCCAAGGAATACCTTAACTTCGTCCTGGCAGAAATTGACGAATTTGAACCTTGCAGGCTAGATCACATCGCTATTGACGATGACTTTGGCTGGTTCTCGGAATTTCGAAATCTGGAAAAAGCACACCAAGAAGAAATTAAAGAACGCTACCTGGAAAACCTTTCATAGTACCCCCAACAAGGGCTTACCCTTTGTGGCTTATTAAGAAACTAATTCCCGAAGTTCATGGTAGAATTTTTCAAGATATACCTGCGCTTCTTTCCAATGTTTGCCCGCTTCCGCCGAGCTAATTCCCTCTTTTTCAGCCAGATCATGCTCAAACGTAGCCATAGCTCGCAAATGCGCCGCCTTTTGCAACTGCATCGCAGACTGCTGGTAAATTTCACCATATAGCTCAACGAACGCGTCTTCCAACCTTTGTTTGTCGACTACCTCTTCTAATTCGTCATGGATTTCCCACCAGGCTACCTCTAATACACCTACTGCCCGCGGATCAAAATTCATCTGAGTACTTTCCTTGATCAACTGATAGAACTTACTCATCTCCTCACTGGCCACCACCCAATCTCTTTGATTATGTCCCTCAACAACCGCCCTTGTGAAACAATCCAGTGTCCCCGACGCAGATTCCAAATCCATACTATATACTTCTGAAACAAGCCTCACAAAGTTTTCTCTCATCTTCACCGTATCTCGGTAATGATGCGCTTTCCACCAACCCACCTCGTACTGCGCCGCCTTCTTGGGATCAAAATTCACTTTAGGCACCATCTCGTCCGTGCCTCCAAAGCGGCGACGGCGGCGGCTGAAATCCAAAATGGCCTGCTTCAACTTCTCGGAGCTGAAGTCAGGAAAATGATCTGTTTCCCAACGATACTCAGCGTAGGCAACCTGCCAGGTTAAAAACCCACTGGTCCGTTGCTCACCGGATGTCCGGATTACCAAATCTGGATATGGATACGGCTGGCCTTTGGTATCTAAATAATTTTTGAACAAATAGTATGGGTATTTTCCTGAGTATTTCCCTACTACTTCACATAAATCGTTCACCGTAATCTCCCCTCTCTGAACATCACCGAGTGCTTTGCCAATAGCCCTCAATAACTCGTCATGGCCCCCATAATCGAGCCCGAAGTTAAATACGTGTCTAGTATTGTCCTGAGTCTCTTCAACTGCCCGCTCGATTTTTCTCCTTAGTTTCGGCGTAATTCTATCCTTTCTACCCAAATGATAAATCCGTACACCTTCCTTTTTAGCCTCCTTTAAATTCTCATCAATTAAATCTTCAAATATTTGCATTAGGAAGGAAATTTCCGAATCTGAACGATTCCAGTTCTCCGTGGAAAAGCCCCATAGTGTCACAGTGTGGATTCCTAAATCGCGAGATGCTCGC
>JAHJGY010000057.1 GCA_018824115.1 Patescibacteria group bacterium | reverse complement strand
TAAAACTGACGTGGCAGTCCCTGTTGTTTCCAATGCATACAATGCCTTCTCTATCCCTGCCTCTGCCGCCGAAAATGCCCGGTTCGTTTCTTCTAATTCGGATGACTGTTGTATATTGGAAAGCGCCCGCGAAGCTATCGATAACCCTAAAGTTAACCCCACCACCGCCACTAACACCACCCACACCGCTATTTGCCCCTTCCTACCAATCAAGACCCTTTTATTTAACTTCCACATTACTTTCATGCTACTAAACTCGAATATTCTTTGTCAACCATTAATACCGCCGTGTTGAAACAGAATTAGTTAAAACAACCTCCGCTGTATATTCCTGTCTGTTAGGGGCAAATAACCCCTCCTCCAAAGTCAAGCTTATATCAACGCGGTCCGGCCTAACCGTACCCCCGTCAGTAACCGTGAAAACCAAGTTCCTAACATTAACTCCGGTCACCAAATCATCGTCAGTGATAACCCCGGCACCAACTGCAGTTTCGTCACAATTTGATAGGCTTTTACGAATTCGGTCATTATATCCAATCACACCATCTAGCTGAAATACCGCCGTCTCACAACTACCATTCTGGTTGAATTCTAAAGACTCCCGATCTATAGTCACCGTTAAAGTTGAGGCACTTGCCTCTAAATTAGTACCACTCCGGATCACTCTCGATAAATCTTCCATAACTCTCGATCCTTCGTACCGCAAATTATTAATTATTCCCGCCTTGGTATAGGATTGTGTTACCGACAGGAAAACTGTCACTCCAACACCGGCAACAATAGCCAAGATTGCCACAGAAACCAAAAGTTCTATTAGTGTAAAACCCTTAACACATTGCAATATACCACCAGTGGCTTGTATCTTTTTAACTAGTTTCCTTACCTTTGAGTTTTGAGTTTTCCCGACCTCGTCCGGTCGAGGACGGGTAAGTTTTGAGCTTCCTTTCATCTCCATCTCGTTAGCACTGTTCCTGATCTCACCACACTGTAGTTCCCTGAGTGCTGACGCCAGTATGTTTTGACCCACACATCCAAGGTATCTGCATCTTGCAAGTAAAAATAAACAACACGGTAGAAATTTTGACGACCTGGTACGAGAAAATTATCAAGAATATTCGGTGGCGTAACATCGGCTACGTTAAAACTAACAAAGGAGAAGCTCCCACCGCTTAACTCATAATAACCTCCTGTGCCAATCCCAATATCTCCATTGATCGCATTAAAAAACGTACTCGCGCTTCCATCCCTCTCCATCCTAGCAATTTCTACCGCCTCTTTCGTAGATTCAGTAGCGATACTCCGATTCCGACTCTGATCCGATGTCCGGAGAGACATCACGCCCAAATTCACCAAGGCGGTCATAACAATAGCTATCAGAGCAGTAACCAAAAGAACCTCAATTAAACTAAGACCACGATTATTCATCCTAATCAGCTAACTAGCTAACTAGCTAACTAGCTCTTCAACTTTCCTCACGGACAGGATCCCACATCCTGCCTGTCACCCAGACTTATTACCCCTGTGGCTAACACATTAATTTGATACTGCCCAATATTATCGTAACAAATAGTAATTGCCTTATCTCCACCCACCAGTCCACCTGTTGGCACATGAAAAATAACATCCACTGCCGGCCAGTATACCTTAACCTCCGGAAGAATTGTTAACTGTTCAACTGCCTCCGATTCCCATTCCTGCACTGTGCCACGGTCAACCTTTCGAAAAATCCCCGTTGAATTCAGATCGGTAAAATACATTACTCCATAATTAACTACCGGGTCAGATGTTCCCTGAACACTGCTCAATGCCTTATTACGCGCACTCTTAATATGGGTAGCCAACTCTTCACCTTGAGTCTTAAGTTTCTGCCTTTTAGTAAAGCTCGTATATTGAGGTATAAAATAAACAGCTACTACCGCCATTACGGCCACCGTCACTAAGAATTCAATTAATGTAAAACCTCGTTCTTGCTTCATTATTTTCACCTAACTATGGACCAATTAGATTCCCGGTATTATTACTGGCAAAATGATCAATATAATAAGTTCCTAAAGTAGTAGCATCTACAGAAGATACAGCACCTAGCCGCACATAGTCAATCGGCCGGCCATCATTATCACCATTCACAGTTTCTTTAAAATCCCCATCCAGCCATAAACTAATTAACCCACTAGTGCCCGATCCAGTTATATAATCAACTTCAATTAAATGCGGTGCATCGTCAATGTTATACCAGCTACTGCCTATAGTAGAGTAATCGTCTTGACGCATCGCAAACCCAATACTGTAACCACTCGTAAAAGACCTTTTACCGCCTATATACAAATACATCGTCATTTCTCCATTGGATTCATAGGGAATGAAAATCGTGTGTGTACTCCAACTAGCCATTTCTACATCATTGGGATCTAAATACAATCGATAGCGATACCGTATTTCGTTATTCGGGGTATCATCTCGCACATACATACTGCTAGTATCATCTACATTAACAGACATGCCGTAACTCCCAACAATTGCTGCCCCCGAAGTCGCTGACAAATCGCCACCATCGGTGGCCGTACTACTCCAAGCGCTAAAATCCCCACTCTCAAAACTATCAGCGAATAAATACGACGGTGTTGGTGTTGGCGTTGGTGTTGGCGTCGGTGCCACCACCGGCTGACAGCAACATCTATAAAAGATTGAACAAACATCTTGACCAATATTCACTTCTCCTCCTAGACAGAGAAAAAGTCGGCATTGTCCGCCTAAATGACCCGCACTCACGCAAGAGTCATTACACGTTGGTTCCGGAGTTGGGGTGGGCGTTGGCGCAAGGGTTGGAGTTGGAGCTGACGTTGGGGTCGCAGTTGGTGTTAGAGTAGGGGTAGCCGTCGGCCCCGGCGTTGACGTAGGTGCTAGGGTAGGTGCTGGCGTAGAAGTAGGTAGTGGTCCCAGCGTAGGACTTGGACCAGGCGTTAAAGTAGGAAGAGGAGTTAACCCTGGTAGCAAACAAAAGGCCACGCGGCAACTGTACTCACCACCACACACAACAATATTTCCCGGGTCAGTTTCTCTTATCGCCGATAGTTCAAAGCACTGACTGTCTCCAGAGACGCGGTAACTGTAAACCTGATTAGAATATTGAGGGTCCTGCGGCATAGTCCCCAGGTAATTACTTAAAAAACCTATTAGGCCGAGGTAGTCACCCTCTTCACTGCCAGTATTCGGCATCGGAAATTCTCTCTGAGCTTGGTCTAGGTAGTGCTGCTCCAGCGCCAATTTAACTTGATTAAGATCCGCCTCTCGTTGAGTGTCGCGACCCCGCCTGCTCGGCCAGCGCATGGCAACAAACAACACGGTTGATAAAGTAGCCAGCAGGGCCACTGTTACCACAACCTCAATTATCGTAAACCCGCCAATTCGGCGGGCTTGCCCTCCAGTTCGGCGGGCAAGCCCGCCTTGCTTAATGATAGGCTTTTTCGTTCTTAACACTACATCCAGAATATAAATTCCTTACCGGAAAGTCAACCATGAAAGAAACACTAGATTGCTAAACCGCTGTTTTCATGATTTCATGTTTTAACGTTCCAGGCTAGCATAGAAAAACAATTAACGTAGCGCCGACAAGAAATGGGCCAAATGGAATAGTCTGACCGAATTCTTTTTTATTCAGGAGTATTAAGATAACCGAAATTAGCGCGCCAGAAAGAAACGCTAGATATAAAGCAAAAACAATCTGCGGAAAACCCATAATTAAACCCATAAGAAAAACCAGTTTCACATCTCCACCGCCCATACCTCTACCCTTGGTAAGAATAATTAGGAAGATAAAAAACAGTGCCGCCCCCAAGCCGCTTAAGAGGGGAAATATTAGGTCGTTTGTAACACGGAACGTGTAACCCGTAACCGGTAATACAAAGGTAGAGAGCCGATAAAGCAAACTCGCAACCGAAGTGATCAGAATTACTTCATCAGGGATAAGCCCGTATTTTAAATCGTAAATAAATATAATCTCGAGAGCGGCGATGACAAAGAAGGTAAATAGTAATTGGTAAATAGTAATTGGTAATTGGTAATTAGCAGTTGGCAACGCGGAACCTGGGACGCGGAACTCGAAAGCCAATAAGACAGCTAACACTAAAAACATCCCCGTAACCAACTCCATCAACGGATACTGCAAACTGATTTCCCTCCCGCAATATCTACATTTGCCCCACAATAATACAAAGGAGAACAGGGGTATAAGATCATACCAGGCGAGTAGGTGCTGGCAATGAGGGCATTGCGATCTTCCCCTAATAATCTGTTTGCTTCGATACAAACGGTATTCAAAAGCATTAATAAAAGACCCTACGGCTGTACCAAAAATAAAAATGAAAATGTAGATAATAATTTCCATGTTCGCTTTACAAAAATCCGCATCATCTGCACCAGCTAACAACCCCTTAATGCCCGCTTGCCTCCAGTTCCTCCAGAAACCCCTTTGCCCGTCCCTCATCCTGATAACAATCACGGTACAGAACATAAAGGTTCCGTATTATTTTCTCTGCTTGGCCGCCAGCATAATTTTGTGCTTCACGGTAATAATCCTCCGCCTTACCACACTCTCCTCTTTCCGCATAAAGGTTCCCTAAATTTAGCACACTTTCATAATCACCCCAAATTCCTATTGCTTTCTCAAATAAAGTCAACGATTTACTCTTGTCGACATTTATAAAAAAATGGGCTGCCCGTTTATACGCATTTTGATAATAAGCCATCATCGATTTTATCTGCGCGGGATAGGCGAAGTCTTTATCATAAGACTGTAAGTAACTCGATGTTTCCATTACGGAAATAAAGTCTCCGTAGATTTCATCCAGCGGGGGCAGCTCGACGGCCGGCAATATTTCGTACATATAACCCCGGGGGACAAAGGTATACCCATCTCCCAAATCCGGAAAAACCAACGTGGAGTATATGGGATACCGATCGATATTACCTCTAATAAAACCGATTAAGAAGTGATCCTGACCTAATCCCTCTGGTAAAACCAGCGATGAATCCCTTTTGTAAAGCAGTTGAAGACGGTGTCGCAATCTTAAGCCATCCCCATAGATCAACTTTAAATCAGGGCGGACACTCTCAACTTCTTGTAGATAAAGAGAATTAAACACCACATCATCCCCGTTTAAATAGACAATGGCATCATCCGCCAACGGCAGGAGAATATCTTCGGCCAGATCGGCCCCCTGAGTCACGTTCCTTAAGTCAAGTTTAGAAACGTTACTAAAGAACAAAAACGCCGGTAGGATAAACATTAACATGACTGGCTTAACTCCAACCTGGTCCTGTAACCAACTTAAAGCAAGAGCGAGCCAAAAGGGGACCATCGTCAGAGACGATAAAGCAAATTTTTCCAGCATACCTAGTCGAAAAAGAGAATCAAAAGGGATCGAAGCAAATAACAAAAATAACAAGCCACTAAACAAGAACGCCAGACTGCAAGCAGTATTCACAATCTTTTGGCGAAAAACACCAACTACAAAACCTATTAAGGCTAATATTCCCCCCAATGCACTAAAGTTAACTAGCAGGAAATGTGGATAAACTTGGAAATAGCGTCTCTGAACCTCCCATATCTGACCAATTTCGCGAGCAATACTAAAGGTACCGTACTCTTTCCTCAAAAAGACCGCGACCAAATCCGTCATCGACCACACCGGGCGCCATAGATAAGCTGAGCCCGCACGCGTAACTATTAAATGGTATAAATACAAAGTCGGGCCAACTAAAAGAAAAAGGAGTAATCTGCAAGTAGATCTAATAGCATCCTGCCTGTTCACCAAAATAACTCTCCAGGTAGCTTTTAACCCACCGATTCTCCTAATAACTTCACTCAAAGTAGTCAAAAAAATATACCCATAGGCGGGGAAAAAAAGAACAATCATCTGTTGGTGGGCTACGCTTAACCCAAGCAGTAAACAGACCCTAGAAAAGTGCTTGATATTAAATACCTTCCAAATATTTAAAGAATCAGTATTGCCACTATAATTATTAGCCCAAGCAACTACGTCTCGGCGCCAAACCAACAATGAGTAGAAAAGGGAAAGAGCAAATAAATTATTTAATGAAAACACCTCGGCAACCTGCGAAAACTGCCAAAAAGTATAGGCGAAACCCAGACACAGAGTTGAGATTAGTGAGGGAACCAATTTGCGCGTTGTCTCGGATAACGCTAGGAATAGAACTGCCAGAGTTGCCGCAGAAGTTAAAGCCGAAAAAAGATTCATCCGCCACGCAATTACACCAAAACGAAATAATCGAATCCACAATGCTCCCAAAATTGTATACAAAGGGTAGCCAGGCGAGTGGGGGATACCCCATTTGTATGCCGCAACAACTAAATCACCAGAATCACCACCATAAATCGTCCGACAGGCAAAAAATGAATAACAAGCAATAAAGGTAAAAAAAACAGCTAGGGCAACACGAAAATAGGATCGATTAGGATAGCCATCCAACATGGAGCTATCATATCACACCGTAAAAAAACAACCCGGCAGCTCCTCGGCCCCCGAGTTGTTTTTAAACAAACTATCCCAAACAGCTCAAATCCTAATCGTCTGAGGTTTGGTAATTGCAAACACCTGCTGCGGTAAGCTCTTTCGCTTTCCCTTCAACTGTCTGGTAACAATAAGTGTTTGTCCCGGTCTGCTCTAACACATAAGAGATTGCCGCTTCAACACAAGTTACCGTACCAGCACAAGCTCCGTTGGTGCTGTCATAAGGAGTATAAGTATAGCTTCCCCCTGTTGGATCACCAGGTACAGCTTTTAAGTAGCCTCCGCTTGTCAAATCGGTCAATGCAACTGGATAAGTACCTTCGTTGTCGGTGTAGTATGCCTCAATACCAGTAGCTATCTGACCAATATCACTCTTAGCACCGGCATCACGCGCTGATCGTAATCTCTCCGCCGGATTAATCGCTACCAAAACCACCGCGGCAAGAATTCCTAAAACAGCAATAACTACTAGCAACTCGATTAAAGTAAAACCATCACGTCCTTTCTTTTTCATTCCGTTCACCTCCTCTCGGGCAGTGAAAAATTGATCGCCTGCTTAAGCACTTACGCAATCGCGGTAATCAATTCCTCTCCTGTTTATTACAAACTACCACTTTAGAATTGACTCGTCAAGCTATAGATTGGCATAATTAGGGATATCACCAAGATACCCACACCAATCGCCAAAACAACCATGATTATTGGCTCTAAGAGAGAAGCTAAATTATCAACAGTCCTTAACGATTCATTCTCAAAATATCGAGATAAGTCATCTAAAACATCGTCTAGGCGTCCGCTTTGTTCACCTACTTTAATCATTTCCGAAAAAATTGAGGGAAAAGTCGGATGTCTCGTTAATTCTTCACCTAAACTCTCACCACGCTCTACGGCCTTAGTTGCTTCCCCAGCACCAGTCTGCAATATTCGATTAGGCATCGTTTTACTACTAATCTCCAAGCTCTGGATAATTGGCAACCCAGAAGCAATTAACATGCCCAAGGTACGAGAAAATGAAGTCAACTGAACTTGCTTCGCCAAAAGGCCAAAAATGGGTGTCTTGAGCTGAATTTTAGACATCACAAACTGGCCCTGCTCCGTCTCCGCATACTTCCGCAAAGCATATACCGCTCCTATTAGAACCAACAGTATAGCCCACCAGAAAGACACAAAAATCGAAGATGCTGCTAAAAGAATTCGCGTCGAAACTGGTAGGACTGCCTCCATCTCTTCATATAAAGATTCAAGTTTCGGAATCACGAAAAGAAGCATCAACACTACAACACCAACCATTACAACCACAATAACCGCCGGATAGATCATCGCTCCCTTTGTCTTACGGCTGAAGTCGTAGTCTCTTTGCATTGTCTCCGTAAGACGATCAAGCACTTTCACTAAATTACCGGACTTCTCGCCAGCATTAACCAAACTAAGATAAAGCTCATCGAAAACATCGAGATGCTTCGCCATAGCGTTATACAAACTCGTCCCACCTTCAATCTCTTCGACAACTTCTTTAATAACCCCAGCAAAATACGGGTCACGCGCTTGTTCATGTAATACATTCAACGATCGAATAATCGGGATACCAGTTTCTAACATTACCGATAACTGTCGAGTAAATACAATCTTGTCTATCGGGGACACTTTCTTTAACTTACTGAAAAGAGTGTTTATGCTAAAGCGACGCTCTTCAGAAATATCAGTAACTATTAAACCTTTACTTCTGAGCAAAACCACTGCCCGATCCTCACCTGCCGCAGCAACAACGCCTCGTTGCCTAATACCATCTTGAGATACAGCCGTATACTTGAACTTTCTCACAATTAATAAATCTGCTAGCTATTAGCTTGTAGGACCTGAAATTAGTAGTTACTCTAAAAAGCTACCAGCTAAAAGCTGTCAAACCTTCCCTAAAATTCTAACTAAGGCATCCTGATTTACCGCATAGCGCTGGGCTTCTTCAAAAGAAATCTTTCCAGCCTTTATTAGCGAAGCTAATGACTGTTCTAAAGTCATCATTCCCATTTCTAGAGAAGTAGCGATTGTATTATCTATCTGGTACGCTTTTTCCTCACGAATCAACGCTCTAACCGCAGGGGTCGCCAGTAAAACTTCTGTAGCTGGCCAAAGCCGATCTTCAATACCCCGTATTAACCGCTGAGAAATGATTCCTTCTAGTACAGCCGCCAACTGGGCCCTGGCCTGCTTTTGCTGATGTTCTGGGAAAACGTCAATGATACGGTTTATCGTCTGTGTCGCGGAATTCGTATGCAGAGTGGAAAACACCAAATGCCCCGTCTCTGCAATCGTCAGCGCCGCGGCAATAGTATCAAAATCTCGCATCTCACCGACAAGCACCACATCGGGATCTTCCCTTAAAACTGAACGGAGAGCTATTTCCCATGAATGAGTATCCAGATGTAACTCTCGCTGGCTCACCAATGACCGCCGATTCGAATAAACATATTCTATTGGGTCCTCGACAGTAACAATATGTTCCGAACGATTAATATTTATCTCGTTGATTAGTGAGGCTAAGGTTGTAGACTTACCCGAACCGGTAGGTCCAACGATTAAGACAAATCCTTGTTTTAGATTAGCGAATCTCCGTAATGACAGGGGCATATTAAGCTCTTCCAGCGATCGAATTTTCGAGGGGATATAACGCAACGCCGCGGCAAGATAGCCTTTTTGGTGGTAAAGGTTAGCCCGAAATCGAGCTAGTTGGCCCAAGGCAAAGGAAAAATCAATCTCCTTATTAGCAAGAAGAATTTCTTTTTGTTCCTCGCCAGCCAGGGAAAAACATAACTGTTCTGTATCCTCAGGATAAAGGGGTATTGCACCTTCTAGTGAAACTAAACGACCGTTAACACGGAACGTTGGAACCGCACCCACATTCAAATGTAAATCCGAAGCATTACGCTTAACTGTTTCCTCCAATAAATCCTGGATATTATATTTAGACATAGAAATAGCTTTAGAAAATATTACCACAAAAACCCTAAAAACCTAATAAGCTAATCAACTAATTTATTCTTGTGCAACTCGCAGCACTTCTTCTATAGTCGTAATACCCTCAATAACCTTTAGAAACCCGTCTTGGAGCATAGTAACCATCCCGTTCTTAACTGCCTCTTTTTCGATGGCATCCGAGGTCTCACTGCGGAGAATCTGCTGGGCAACCCGTTCATCAACCATCAACACTTCAAAAATTCCCACCCGAGAAACATATCCCATGTTACATTCCGGACACCCTACAGCTTTAAAGAGTACAATTTTCTCCTGATCTTTCTGGGGTAACAAGGACCCAAGCGTTTCTTGAAACTGATCTCGCAATGCCCCATCCCAGTGATATTCTTCCCGACATTTCTTACAAAGCACACGTACTAGTCTTTGAGCAATAATTGTTTCCACCGTTGAAGAAAGCAAGAAAGGCTCAGCCCCCATATCTAAAAGTCTCGGTATAGTACCAGCGGCTGAATTCGTATGAACAGTGGAAAACACCAAATGCCCTGTTAAAGCGGCCTGAATTGCTAATTTCATGGTCTCATCATCTCGAATCTCACCCACCATAATCACATCCGGATCCTGCCTTAAAATTGACCTTAACCCGGAGGCAAAGGTCAATCCTGCCTGAGGGTTGATATGAACTTGGTTTATACCTTTCATTTCATACTCAACCGGATCCTCCAGGGTAATTACATTAATCTGCGTAGTGCTGACCATCTCTATACTCGTCCGCAGTGTCGTCGTTTTCCCAGAACCTGTTGGACCAGCAACTAATACTATCCCACGGGTTTTCTTTAGAGACTCTTCCACATTCTTCAATGCTCTACCGCGTAACCCTAACTCGGACAATGTCGGAACATTGGTATCTTTTTTTAGTAAACGCATGACTACTTTCTCCCCATGCGCGGTAGGCAAGGTAGAAACCCGCAAGTCAATTTCTAATTTATCGACATGAATCATAAACCGTCCGTCTTGCGGGATCCGTGTTTCGTCGATTTTTAAGTTGGAAAGAATTTTAATCCGCGAAACTAACGAAGCATGTACTTGCCGAGGCAATGACAATCTCTCTCTCAATATTCCATCAATTCGATACCGAACACGAGTCCGTTTCGCCTGAGGTTCAATATGTACATCAGAAGCGCGTGATTTCACCGCGTACTGCAAAACAGTGGAGACAATACGCGCTACCGGAGCCTTTTTAATATCTTTCTCGATATCCTCTAACGACGCAATCTCCACTTTAATCTGGCTAATCTCTTCTTCTGTTTCTTTTAAAGCAGCCCGTACTTCACTCTCCATCCCGCCACTATATGCCTCATCAATTGCCGCAACTATTTCCGTTGGTATAGCCAGGTTAGGCTCTATCTTCAAACCGGTCTTCGCCTCTAAGAACTCCTTAACCTGCAAATCAAGCGGGTCCTCCATCGCCACCTTTACCACATCTCCTTTTTTACTAAGTGGAATTAGCACGTACTGACGAGCAACCCCCTCTGGAATTAAACTAAGTACCTCTCGATCCACTTCCACTTCTGGCACAGCAATAAAGGGCACCCCTAAAAGATCGGCTTTCGCCTGATAAATCTCAATCTCAGTCGCCCAAGCATGTTCCTTTACAATATCCTCGATGCTTTTCCCAGTATTAATCTGCTCTAACTTAACAACCGACAACTGCTCATCAGTAATAACCCCGAGATCTTTTAATACATCTTCAACCGTAAGTCGTTCAGCCATGATGATTAGCTTATTAGCTTCGTTAACTTATTAGGGTAAAATCTACGAAAGTAAAACCCAACAAAAAATCCTAACCAGCTGACGAAGCTTTATTACCTCATGCTATAATAGCTTGACAGCTCATGTCAAGAACTTACCTTATCACTACACGAAATCCAATCCCCACCAAATCAGAACCGACCCTGTTCCAATCGACCCCTGACCAAAAAATACTACGGCCGAATATCCATGGCACTATTGGTATCAGACAAGCACGTAGCTTAATTCGATGGGCAAGTCTGAAGCCTTTCCAAGGACAAAACAAGCTCGCCCTCATTCTCCAGGCGGACAAACTTACTATTGAAGCTCAAAATTGCTTACTAAAAATCTTTGAAGAACCACCCAAAAATACTGACTTTTTCTTAATCACCCAGAATAAAGAACTCTTACTCCCTACCGTACTTAGCCGTTGTCAAAACATTTCCTGGGAGAAATTTCTATCCAGTACATCCAAACCCCTACGCACCAACAAACACCAGGGAAATCCACCACCACCCCCTAGCAACCATGCCCAGGCACGGGAATTTCTAGCCATAATCACTAAATCCGACCTCCCACAAGCATTCAGTTGGATCGCTCAAACAACAAAAAGGCTGAACAGGGTCGAATCAATTCATTTACTAGAACAAACAACTCATCTACTACACCGGGAAACAGTGGAGATCAACAATCTGCAATACCTGCAACTTATCGATAAAATCGAAACAACCAAAAAAACCCTTATCTGCCAGGCGAATATAAAACTTGCCCTGGAAAACCTGTATCTTAAACTACAAGGAAAAACGGTCGACCAGTTGACCAATGTCGGTAATCTGAACAGTTACCGATCGGTAAATCGGTTGATTTCTTAACCCCCTTACGATAGAATTACCCTCGTCGATTATTTCGACTAGCAGAGAAATTTACCCCGCGGCAAATTTCTCCAATTCTCATTGAAAAAGGACAATGCCCGTTATGATGCCAGTTCTATCGAGGTACTAGAAGATCTGGAACCGGTCCGCAGACGACCGGCAATGTACATTGGTGATACCGACAAGGGTGGCTTCCATCACCTTCTCACCGAAATTGTTAACAACTCTGTTGACGAAGCTCTCGCAGATTACTGTGACCATATTTGGGTCGACATCAAGGAAGACGGTTCTGTTCTCGTTATCGATAATGGCCGAGGGATTCCCACCGACGAGATGCCAAAGTATAAGAAGTCTGCTTTAGAAATTATCATGACCAAATTGCACGCCGGGGGTAAATTTGGAGGGGAAGGCTATAAAATCTCTGGTGGTCTCCACGGCGTCGGTCTATCGGTGGTCAATGCGCTTTCAGAACACTGTACCGTCCAAGTCACTAGAAACGGGAATATTTACCAGCAAACCTATGTTAAGGGAGGACCGACCAGCAATCTAGAAACAATCACCCGGGAAACTTCATTTTTTGTTGATATCCCCGAGCAAGTCACTAGCGGCACAGCCGTTTATTTTAAGCCAGACAATAAGATTTTTGGCCAACAAGAATTCGACCAGGAGCGCATAAAAAAGCAGTTTAGGAATTTCTGTTTTCTAACCGCGGGATTAACAATCAGCTTCCGCGATCTGCGAGAGCAAAAAAACATCCCTCCTTTTTTCTCATTTTATTTTGAGGGAGGGCTAAGATCTTTTGTCACCTTTCTAAACCGTTCATATAACCCTCTGCACAAAAACATTTTCTATACGGAAAAAGATCGCAATGATATCTTTGTAGAAGCAGCTTTTCAATACCACGACAATATCGACCCCACTCTACTCACTTTTGCCAACAACATTGAAACCAAAACTGGTGGCAGTCATCTCGTTGGTTTTAAAACCGCATTAACCAGAAGTATTAACGACTACGCCCGGAAAAAAGAATTTATAAAAGAGGGAGAATCAAACTTCTCCGGAGAAGATGTCCGCGAAGGCATTACCGCGGTCATCTCGATTAAACTTGATGCCCAGCGCATACAATTCGAAGGGCAAACCAAAGCCACTTTGGGAAATAGGGAAGTCCGCCCAGTCGTAGAAGCCATCATCTACCAAACATTAAATTCCTTCCTAGAAGAAAACCCACAAGACGCCGACGCTTTAATGAAAAAAGTCACTCTCGCAAAGCAGGCTCGTGAAGCCGCCAGCAAAGCCAGGGCAACTGTTATGAGAAAAGGCGCCCTGGAGAGCAGCTCCCTTCCGGGGATACTCGCGGATTGCCAGAGCCGTGATCCAACCGTTTCCGAGATTTATATTGTTGAGGGACCTTCCGCTGGGGGATCAGCAAAGCAGGCTCGTGACCGCAAATTCCAGGCTGTACTGCCTCTTACAGGTAAACCCATTAATGCCGAGAAAAATCGCCTTGACCGCGTGTTAAAGAACGAAAAACTACGCAATCTACTAGTTGCACTAGGAAGCGGAGTAGGGGACGAGATCAACTTAGATAAACTACGCTATCACCGTATTATTCTTATGAATGACCCTGATGTGGACGGATCTCACATCACCACTTTAGTCCTTACTTTCTTATACCGCCAACTACGTCCAGTAATCGAGAAAGGATACGTTTACCTCGCCCAACCCCCATTATTCCGCATTCAATCGGGCAAGAACGTTAACTATGTTTACAGCGAGAAAGAAAAAGACTCTCTCATATCCGAGTTGAATAAACAGGGTAATTCCTTTACAGCCCAGCGCTTCAAGGGCCTCGGCGAAATGAACCCAGAACAACTCTGGAAAACAACTATGAATCCTGAAACTCGTGTTCTAAAGCGGATCAGTCTTGAAGACGTTGCCGAAGCAGATCACGTTTTCACGATGTTAATGGGACATGACGTCCCGCCAAGGAAGAGATTTATTCAGGCAAACGCTTATCGAGCTAATCTAGATATCTAGAAGTGAAGCCAACGAAGCTATTAACTGATGGTTAAAAAGGACAAATCTGCAACAGCAATTAAAACGATTTCTATTGGTAATGTTATCGAAACAACCATAACCGAGGAAATGAAGAAGTCTTACCTCGATTATGCAATGTCCGTTATCGTCGCTCGGGCCATTCCTGATGTCCGCGACGGTCTCAAGCCCGTCCAGCGACGCATTCTCTATGCCATGCACCGACTCGGACTTTCCTATTCTTCCGTACACAAAAAATCTGCCCGAATCGTTGGCGAAACAATTGGTAAATACCACCCCCATGGAGACATGGCAGTTTACGAAGCTATGGTTAGAATGGCGCAAAAGTTCTCTCTCCGCTACCCACTTATCGATGGTCAGGGCAATTTTGGCTCTATTGACAATGACCCCCCAGCGGCAATGCGATACACCGAGGCAAAACTATCCAAAATTGCCAAAGGCCTCCTCGAGGACCTTGATAAGAATACGGTCCCATTCCTTCCTAATTTCGATGCCTCTGAGATTGAACCAGAAATTTTCCCGGCTCTGTTACCAAACTTCTTCCTCAACGGAGCGGACGGCATTGCCGTGGGTATGGCCACGAAAATTCCCCCACACAACTTAGGCGAAATTGTTGATGCTCTGTCCTTTATGATTGATAAATTGAAGACTATCCATCAACCTTTGGCTGATACCAGCGAATCAGCCAAGCCCCCGAGTTCTTCTGTCGCCTCTTCTACCAAGTTATTATTGAATAATCTCCTTACCACCGAACAGGCTCTGCAATTGCCAAGCAGTACCACTGATCAACTGACCAGCTGTTTAACCGAATTCGACATAGACTCCGATGTCTCGGTAGAGGACCTCGTGGAATTTGTTAAAGGGCCGGATTTCCCCACGGGTGGAATAATTTACAACCAAAATGAGATAATTCAAGCCTACGCAACAGGCAAAGGGAGAATACTTATACGTGGGAAAACTGATATTAGAGAGTCCAGCCAAGGAAAGTTCCAAATTATTATCTCGGAAATACCATATCAACAAAACAAGGCCCTGTTGGTAACTAAAATTGCCAGCCTTGTCCAAGAAAAGAAACTCACCGACATCTCCGATATTCGTGACGAATCAGATCGCAAAGGACTAAGTGTCGTCATCGACCTTAAAGCCTCCGCTAACCCGCAAAAAACACTTAACCAGTTATATAAGTTTACCCCTTTACAAACGAGCTACCACGCAAATATGGTCGCTTTAGTCGATGGTAAACCTCAATTATTAACTTTAAAAACCGCCCTCGTGGAGTACCTTAAACACCGGAAAGAAATCGTTATTCGCCGCAGCCTCTTTGATCTTTACCAATGTTTATATCGAGCTCATATCTTAGCAGGACTAAGGATTGCTCTCGACAATTTAGACGAAATCATTGAAATAATTAAGAAATCTAAAAATACGGAAACTGCGCGTACTAATTTAATGAATAAATACAAACTAACGTACATCCAAGCCCAAGCAATTCTAGACTTACAGCTAAAAAAATTGGTCGCTCTGGAACGTCAAAAAATTCTTGACGAACTTAAAGAAAAACAAAATCTTATCGCCTCGCTAGAAACTCTTTTAGGCTCTCCGAAAAAAATCTTAAACGTAATTAAGAAGGAATTAACCGGAATTAAAGAGGCATTTGGTGATGATCGACGGACCAAAGTTCGTAAGGGAAAACCAGGTGAAATATCCGAGGAAGATTTAGTAAAAAGCGAAGACGTCATTGTTATTTTAAGCCGCGCAGGATACATTAAGCGCGTTTCCACAATTAGTTTTAGAACTCAGGGTAGGGGAGGAAAGGGCGTAAAAGGAGCCGATCTCAAAGAAGAGGACATCAATCAAGAAATTATCCTTGCTAACACACTTGATGATATGCTTTTCTTTACCAATAAAGGGAGAGTTTATTCAACCCGCGTATTTGAACTCCCCGCCACCTCACGGACAGCGAGGGGGCAGGCGATTGTTAATATCCTTCCACTAGAAGGAAATGAAAGAGTAACAAGTATATTAACATTAACCAATACCAGCCAAAAATCTTAAATTTGGAGTTTCTATCAAACCATGACTTATTTACTTTTTTCGACAACAAAAGGCCTCGTGAAAAAAACCCCGCTGGAAGAGTATCTAAATATTCGCCGATCGGGCTTAGTTGCCATAAAACTCGACCAGGGAGACCGACTGTTATCAACGCACCTAACTAAAGGTAACGACGAAGTCATGTTGGTTGCCGCTAGTGGCAAGTGTATTAAGTTTAATGAAAAGGATATACGGACTACTGGCCGAGCAACACGTGGAGTTCGAGGGATAAAAATCAAAGACAATGACCAGGTCGTAAGCATGCAAATAATTACCTCCTCCGAATACGCCAAAAAGAGTGAGGAAAAATCCTTACCGGTCAACCAATTACTCATTGTTACCGAGAACGGTTACGGGAAAAGAACATCCTTAAGGGGATACAAACCTCAAGGGAGGGGAGGTCAAGGTGTCTTCACCGCCAAAGTGACTAAAAAGACAGGACACATTGTCGGCAGTTATTTGGCAGGTAGCCAAGACAAAGAAAGTGACCTTCTCATTATCTCCCAAGCGGGTAAGATTATCAGGCTTCCCCTAAGACAAATCCCCCAACTCGGACGCCACACACAAGGCGTAAAGCTCATCCGCCTCGACCCCGGCGATTCCGTTGCCTCATTAACACTACTAACACGAGAACACGAAATCATTAAAACATGAAAACACGGAAATCACGAGATCACAAGATCATAAAAACACAAGAACAATTGTTTTCATGCTTTCCTGTTTTCATGTTCTCGTGTTCCTAACTCGGCAGATCTTCCAGAGTAAATGTATACGATTCACCTTTCTCTATTTTTCCCTCCAAAAGCATTTTGGCCAATCCATTCTCGACTCGCTCCTGGATAACACGGCGCAGGGGACGAGCACCAAATTGAGGATCAAAACCAAGCTCAGCTACTCGCTTAACCACCTCCCGATCAAATTTAAGCTCAATTTTCTTTTCCACCATACGTTCGGATACTCCATTCAGCATTAGAACGGCAATTTCCTCAACTTGCTCGGACGTTAAAGTCTTAAATACAATTACACCATCAAATCGATTTAAAAGCTCCGGCCGGAATATTTTTTGCAGATTATCCGTTAACAACTCTTGAATCGTTTCAATACTCACCCCTTTCTTTAATGACTCCTGAATAATTACCGAAAAAGCGTTAGAGGTACAAATAATCATCGTATTCGTAAAACTAACCGTTCTTCCTTTTCCATCAGTTAACCGTCCATCTTCTAATACTTGCAACAAGAGATTATGAACATCTGTATGTGCTTTCTCGATCTCATCCAGAAGGACCACCGCAAAAGGGCGTGAACGAACAGCCTCCGTAAGATGTCCCCCTTCCTCATATCCAACCTGCCCTGGTGGAGCACCAATTAAACGATATATTTGTCCAGGGTTTGAATACTCACTCATATCAACTCGGATCATATTTTCTTCACTACCAAAATACGCTTGAGAAAGAGCTTTAGCTGTTTCTGTTTTCCCAACTCCGGTTGGACCGACAAACAAAAATGAGGCGATTGGTCGATTAGTTGGACTTAACCCAGAGCGAGCCCGGCGCAAAGCATTACTTACCACACGCACCGCCTCCTCTTGACCAATGATGCGTTGATGTAAAACATCTTCTAGATTCAATAGGATCGCCTGCTCATTAATTGTCAACTGCTCTAAAGGAATACCTGTTTTCACCGCTAAAACAGCCGCCACATCTTCGGCCCTTACCTCCTTCGATCCTTTTCTCTGTACCGCTACCGAAGTTTCATCTAGTATCTCTACTGCTTTACCCGGTAAATATCGGTCATGGATAAACTTCTGGGTCAACACCACTGCATTCGTAATTGCCGGCAAGGTGATCCTCACCCCCTGGTCTGCCTCCATCTGCGGAACAAACCACTCCAGAATGGCAACACACTCCTCGGCAGATGGTTCTTCCACTTTTACTACCTGAAAATATGAAGCAAAAGTAGGATTGCCTTCGATATAGCGGCGATAATCCTCAGGGGTAGTTGAAGCAATTAACTGAATATCTCCAGCTGATAAAACCGGCGCAATAAAGGAAGCAATATCAGTAGCACCTTTCTCACCCCCCGCTCCGACAAGTGAGTGAATCTCGTCAATAAAAAGTATCGACTCGCCTCCGCGTATTTCCTTCATTGCTTCCCATATCCTTTCTTCCAACCCACCACGCGCTGTTGTGCCCGCCAGCAAGCCAATCAAATCTAGCTTAATCACCTTCTTACGGGCAAGTTTCCCTGTAGCTTCGCCCATTAGTATTTTTTCGGCAATACCATAGGCAATTGTCGTCTTACCAACACCCGGAGACCCAACAAGTAAAACATTGTTCCTGGTAGTTTGCTGCAGAATCCCAGTAATCCTTTCTATTAATTTTTCTCTTCCAATTAGATACGGGACTTTACCTTGCTTTACCAAATCGGTCACATTCACCGAGAAATGTTTCAGATGTCTCATCCAGCCAGCCACCCAACCAATATCTACCCCCGACCGCCGCCGAAAGAATCGGTCTTCCCAATACCTCCACGACTGTTTTCGCAGCTCCCAGGAATACATCCACTGAGAAGCTGCTCTTAATTGCTCAATTTCCAAATCCAGCTTTTCGAAAGCTTTTTCAATTTTTGCCTCCATTTGAACCCAAGCTAAAAATAATAGCTCGCAAGAGAGGTGTCTGCGGTTTAGCAATAATCCGACGTCCTTAGCCTTTAGGAATAAACTCTGCCAATCCTCGACATCACCCTCAATTCTCTCGGTAACGTCGGTAATTTGACTTAGCAACTCCCAAGAGTTTAAGCCCAAACGGATAAAATACTGCTTCATCTGCGACTGGCTGGCAATAGACTTCCAAAACAGGAAAGGTGCATATTTCTTGCCCTGTATCTGCCCGTAAAAAGCCCTTAACTGTGGTATAGATGCCATTTTTAGCTTCTCCAAAGAGCCTGCCTGATCCAACTGCAGTTTAGGCGTTTTTACGGAATAGGTATGAAAAACAAGAAACAGAAACGCCAAACCGGTTACCCCCCACAATGGGTAGGTTCTCTCCACAAGAAGCAGCGCTAGAAATAGGGGCAGTAACAAATAGATAATGAACCCAGCAAATAACACCACAACAAGTAAAATAAGAAATACACCAGTACCCAGAAGCCAAAATGTACGGAAAATAATGCCCATCATGTAACCAACCCAAGTGTAATCGCGCCGATAGGGTCTAAAGAACACTCGCAATACGTCGGTAAAAGCAAAGACATCAGAAAACAATAAAACTGTCCGCGGGAAAAATTTAGACCAAAAGATAATGTTCTCCACATACCACCACCAAGGGAAGCGGATGAGGTTCAACCAGGGTTGAAGTAATGGATGATTAAGAACCTGATACATCTTAAGACCATTGTAGCGAAATAAACGAGAACTGACAAGGGAAAAGGTGTTGTACAACACCTAAAGACATGATAGAGTTAACACGATCTAAAAAATCCAATAACCAAGCACCCATTCGGCCTGAGCTCATGGCCGAAGGCAAATACCAAACAATACCGAATGACCAAAATTCGAAATCCCAAGCTGTTTTGGAGTAGTTCGAATGTCATTTTAGGTTTAGAAAATTTGAATAAGGAGCAAAAAACATATGCCCACTTTTGAAATTACTTCCTCACAAGCCCGACGAAATTTTTATAAGATCCTAGAAGGGGTAGGGGAGAGGGGTGACAACTATACCATTCGCATCTATAAAAACGCCAAAGTAAGAGTAATTCGCGAAGAATTAGCCCAAATTTTAGAAGAAGTCATTGGTAAAGAAGTCTGGGATGAAATTCACAAAATATTGGATAAAAACAGGAGAGCGGGCCCGTCTACCGATAAGGCAGGGGAGGGAACAAAGGAAACAATCAGAAAATTACTGAAATCGAAGTTTAGAGAAAATTAAACTTTTTCTGCAGCCTTCTTCTCCCCCGCTCAAGAGGAAGAGTAAAGTTGTACAACATCAAAGTTCCCGATTATCGAGTCCGGACTACCCACTACTGTTTCCCGACTTACCATGAAATTTTCTGTAAACCTCTCTCAGTCTAGGGTTAGTTACGTGCGTGTAAATCTGGGTTGTGGAAACATTCTTATGTCCCAAGAGTTCCTGAACCGATCTCAAGTCAGCTCCCGAATATAATAAATCTGTGGCAAATGTATGTCTAAGTACGTGCGGAGTTACCTCAACTGGTAAACCAGCTTTGTGTGAATATCTTTTAATCATTCTTTGCACGCTTCGAACAGAAAGTCGAAATTTATTTCCAGAAGGATCGTCTAGATGATCTCTTATACTACTTTTCAATTTATCGGCGTTTTTAGACCCCTTAGAAAGCCCCGCCTCTGACCGCCGAGTCGGCGGGTGAGAATGGCTGATAAATAAGGGTTCCCACTCATCATCTCGTCGATCAAGATATTTTTGCAACCAGTTCTTGGCTCGATCTGAGATAAAAACAATTCTCACGCGACCTCCTTTACCAATAATACTAAACTCCTGAGTTTTTAAATTAATATCTTCACGATCTAAACCAACTAACTCGGAAACACGTAACCCGGTGCTAAATAATAATTCCATAATGGCTCTATCACGCAACCCGTGAACCTTTGTTGTCTCTGTTTGTGATAGTAATTCATCCAACTGTTCCACCTGCAAAAATTTAAGTAATCGAGAATCACTCTTGCGTAATTCTATTCTTTCCGGTGCAACACATTCAATTCTCTCTCTAGCCAGATACTTTAGGAATGATCGTAGCGCAACCACGTAATGATTCTGTGTAGAAGCCATTAAGCCTCGCTTCGTCACCGGGTTAATATACCGATTTAAATACAGTCTAAACTTTTTAATTAGCTCCTCAGTTAAGTCAAGCGAATAAAGCTCATTTATATTTGTTTCACGCCTGGCCCATTCTCTAAACCGATTTAAACGATAATGATATTTTCTCGATGTTGACGGAAACAAACCCTTTTCTAACTCGCAAAACTCAATAAAGTCGGTAATTAAAGCACGCAGGTTTTTTGGAGACATATCATTAAAATAGGCGATTAGAAAAACATCGCTTTTAGACAGATAGAAATTTAATAATTAGTATTTGGAATAAATACACATTTATTAAAAAACTATGCTTCGGATTTCGCAGATCAAGAACGATAGGTGAGTAGAGGAGAACCCCGGACACCATGTCGTGAATTGTATGATTAGCGACACGGCACGTCAAGGTTGCTTTTTTGGCCTCACGGGAGCGCCCGTAAGCAGCGCTTCCTATCGTGCCTACTACAACAGTAAAAATACAATTCTTATTTAAGAAAAAAGGGCTACAAAATAACAATCACGTGCGCTTTAAAAAGGGTAGGTCTATCCATTATATTCCCCAGCAAATTCTTATTAAATTAAATTAATTAAATATTAAACTAACTAGATGGGAAATAAAAACTTCAACCCTACCCCTGCCTAGGACGCCTCTAGCCCCCCCAAAAAAAAGAGGCGACTAGCACTCATCGGCGCGAGATGACAGGGTTTTGACTTTATCCACATTTGCCGGGCCGGGACCCTATAGTGTTAGCGTATCCCGGACAACGCTATAGGCCAAGCCGGATCGTAATGTATCACAATGTATTACACCCAATCCGCTTGCACCTGTTAGCTATTTTTCCCCTTTAAAATCCCCTACCCTCTTGCTTTCTCCATTAATTACACCATTCACGAGCTGTGTAATTGATGGAATTCATTTACCAATACCCGAAAACAAAAATATCAATAAAATTGTAAATATTACTAAATACTCTCTTAGAGCCCAACGGGTTGAATCTCGATTTATCCGTTTAATAATTAGATTAATAAGCAAAAATAGAACCCCCGAAGTAAAGATGCTGCGAAATAGGTAGTTTATCGGGCCGAAACCTAGAATTATCCCTATTTCCCCAATGAATAAGCCCGTCAAAGCAGCCATTAACCACGGAACTCTATATTCATTCTCCTGAACTAATGTACTTAACGGTAAACAAAGACAAAATGCTAGAAACGCACCCAGCAGAATCTGCCGATTAAAATCAATTGAAATCAGTAAACCTTCATACAACAAGGCGTATCCTAGCAAACTTATTAGAACGCCATAAACTACCATCACCGAGAAAGCCGCTTTCTTTAAGGGAACAGTTTTTATTGTAGCTACGTTTAGAATATTTAGGGAAGAAAATAGGCCATAGAAAAGGGTTACCACAAATACCCCAATTATGCTTAGCTTCACATCCAGGCTAAAAAGCTTACTCTCCCCTCCTCTGGCAACAAGAATCACCGATGAGTATTGAGCTACCGCCGCCAACAAAATGGGGTAAATAGGAAAAATAATATAATCTATTCCCTTTAATTCAAAATCCAATGCCCAGACCGTTGAACCGGCACTAATCACAGCCAGAATTACCGGGCTTAAGGGATGGAATGGGTTAGAAAAAAACTTCGCACTCAGGAAAACCGCCACTCCAATAATAATGGAGGAAATAATAAATTTCGTTCGCTTAGCAAGTACCTTGTTCACAAAAATATGATTAGCCTTTCTCCCTCCTCGCGCCTAGATTAAATCGATATCTTCTTTAGGCTCAGCCACTAATCCAGGTTCAGCTGACCCTGCCACTGGCTGTTCAGATGCAGCTGCTTGAGTTTCTACCGGTATTTCCGTTTCCACAGCCATTCTCGCTCCTTCGACCTCATCTTTAACTAATTCCGACATCGCCCCCCATTTAGTCTCAAGTACAGCAAATTCCTTTGGCAGAAACATTTTAATCTTATCTCCCACATCGGCCTGGAAATGCTTTATTGATGCTGGCAGAATCTTAAATTCACCTTCGTCACAAATTGCTATCCAATCCTCCCCGCGTTTAATCAAAACCCCAGCTACTTCCAGTCTCTCGGCTTTGTCAACATGTTTAAACAGATTCTGGGGGCCCTCCTTAATTAATCTTAAAGTATCACCAGGAACCAGCATTGACTTCGAAGCATAGTTAGGTGGTACCTGATACTTCTTGCCATCCTCGGTAGTCATAAATTCCCCGTCAAATAGCCCAATGGTCTGCTGTTGCAGAGGGATCTCGTCTTTCTGAATCTCCTGACAGAGCTGATCAATTGCGTCTCTTATCTCCTGTAATCTACTCGCTAATTTTTGTTCTTGCATCGTTAGTTCTGACTACCTGTTCCGGCACTTTTCTCTTACTCCACAACTCTTCCCTCAATTTCTGAATAACATCATCATCCGATCCGGGAATAAATTCCTTCCTCGCCCACTTTTCTATCCTAGATTCTACCATATTGCGGTCAGCCGCGTACTGCTCGCGCGACCGGTTAATAATCTCCTCCCGCAACCCCGTCTCTGGAAAATCGAGCAAGATTGTCCGCGCACTAAAAGGCTTAGTCTGCATCTTATCGATCATCATTTTAGTATAAATATGATGCTTTTCCAGACCAATAAGATCACTAGGCTCCAAAATTGGAGCAAATTCTTTACCCAATATTTCAGCATCGGCCTGTCCCACAGTAAAAGTAATCATTGTCCCCACATTGCCAAAAATGGCATCGTGAACCTCTTCGGGTAATTGAGCCAAGTACTGGTGGGCTAAAATAAGATTTAACCTATATTTACGGGCTTCGGATAAAATGCTCGCAAACGCCGACGTAGCAAAGTTTTGAAACTCATCAGCATAAACAAAAAAATCGTTCCGCTCCTCTTCCGGAATATGTACCCGTGTCATCGCCGCAAACCACAATCGAGAAATCAACATCCCGCCTAAAATGGCCGAGTTATCTTCTCCGATCTTACCTTTAGAAAGATTTACAAGCAAAATCTTACCGCTATCCATAAGTTCGTCCAAGCGAATTGTTGAACGCGGCTGGCTAACAATATTCCGGATCGTTTCATCGGACAGAAACTGCCCCAAACGATTCTGGATCGGTGCAATAGCCGTTGTAATTAAATCTCTATTTTGAGACATACTATCAAATTCAACTTCCCAGAACTGCTTCATCATTGGATCCCTAATCAAATGGACAATATATTTCTGATAGGCTCGATCGGTTAACAACCTAGCAATACCAAGCAAAGTAGAATGGGGAATTTCCAGAAGGGTTAAAATGCAGTTCCTTAAAATGTGCTCTAGTCTGGGACCCCAGGAGAATTCAAATCGCCTCCGGAAAACATCCACCAGCCCCGAAGCAACGGTTCCTTTCTGGTCTGGATCAAATAATTCCAGCATATTCACTGCCACCGGATAATACAAGTCGGACGGATCAAAAATAACAACATCGTCAATGCGCTCCCTAGGTATATAGTCAAGTAATCTTACAATCGAATCACCGTGCGGATCTAGAAATGCCAGTCCATGACCATTGTAAATATCGGACAGAATCATCTGTTCCATAAAGGTGGTCTTTCCAGTTCCTGTTTTTCCTACCACATACATATGTCTTCGCCGATCATCTAATTTAATCCCAAAACGAAGGTTTTGCTCGCGAAAAGCCGTTTCTCCAATAATTGGTTCTATACCTATAGGCAAGTCCAGAGGGAATTCCACCTGTTTAGCTTTAGACCAGGCAATATTGGGGGTTTCCACGGTGATATTTGGTAAGTGAAATAACGATGCCAATTCCTCTGTATTTAAGACAAAGTAATGATCCGAAGATGTAGGGAATGTTCGGTGCTGATAGTCAGCAATTACCTCATCCGCTGCACGAACAAACCCGCTGCGTTCGAACGAGTTCAAGTGGGAAGTTGCAAATTGTTCCAGTGCCGCTACCAAAGAATCAACCTGGTTGGTAGCAATATCAATATTCTCAGCAACACCAATAATCCTTATCGCCGCTTCAAATCCCAGCTTAGTTATCTTACTCTCTATACCCTCCGATTCTAATTTTTGCTCTGCGGTTATCTGCACTTTCTCCTTTGCACCACCAGCTGCCGCACTTCCGTTCGCGTCATAGAAAGTAGCCGACGGGTTAAAGAACCTAGCAATAATTTCAGGAAAAATACTGATAATACCTACCGCAATCTCCTTGAACGCTAAAAGGACATCCTGCCGCAATCCTTCTAGCAAGGAAGACCTTTTCCAGGGCAGCCCCTGACGTATAGCATTAATATAAGTATACCCTGTCTCTTGCCAGGCATCTGGAACTGGTCGAATTAATATCTGCAGCCAAGCTTGACCTTCCTCCGATAAGCTTTCTGCTGCAGACGTAATTGCCGCCAGAGGATCTACTTCAAAGTTAGGAAAAGTCTTAATGGGATAGAAAAAATCCCGAGCTAAAACGATCTCTGTAGCGGAAACGGCTTTCTTATTCCTCTTCTTAGACGCATAATCCTCCACATTTGAAATCTGCGCTTGAGGATATTGGGCATACACTTGAGACTTAACAAACTGAACAAAGAAGCTGGGGACAGTCGCATAAAACTTTATCCCCTCACTTGATGCCACAATCTCAAAGGAAAGGTGTTCCTGGACACTGGGAGTCTCTTTCATTAACCCGTGCAAAGAAGCAAACATTAACTCGGCAGCAACTGGTCCTTTCTCGTTATACTTGGGGACCTCTATTAATAGCACCACCATCTCCGCAGCTTCCTTTACTTTCGGAGACAACCTTCTTTTCAAGAAAACTACGCCCCCTCCAACTAGTAAAACCGCTAATGAGCCAAGAACTGTATAAAATATCATAATCCGTTGGGTAAGCTAACTGGTCTCATTCTACCAGTGTAACAGGGAATTGACAATCTTGTCCCAGAATCACATCCACGTCCACGCGCGGAGAGGATTGATCAACTTGGGAGTGAATCTCGCTGACTCTGAAAATACCCTTTAAACGCTCCAGCGTTCTACTTGGTTTAAGCTGTTTGTAGGTAATCACTTCCGATACTTGCACGTCGCGGCGCTCAAAATTATCAACAACTAATACTGACGCTCCCAGATTCTCTACAAACCTCGTTGCAAACGCCGCCAAACCAGGGGTTTCAGTACCATTTCTAACTCTAACTTTGACGTTTTCCCTTTCTAATTCCGCTTCCGCAAAAACTTGCCTGGTCATTTGATCCCGGGTTTCCAGATTGTTCACATCAAGACAGTTAGTTAAACTCTTCACCATCAGCTTATCCTCACGCAACTTCCGACTCTCAAGCAATAATCGCCATAACTGATAACGAGAAAGGTTTGTTTGAACATTTGTTTCTAGACCTCGCACTTGTTTAACCATCTCTAGCCAGAAAAATGGTGATTGCCAACTCCGATGATAATCAGCCAATATTTCCGCTAAATCAGGCTCGGCAGGAAGTTCCCCGTACACTACAACATAGGCATCCAACGGGATAGCTAAATAATTCTGGACAGAATTCACCAGAAAAGAAATCGGCTGTGGAGGGTTCAGTGCCGATCCTACACTAATTAGATTTCTTGCCTTGTAATCACCACTTTGGGTGCTTACCTCCAATTCTAAAGGCACCTCTAGCACCTTCAACGTTTCCTCTCCCTTATCTAACGCGCCAACAATCAGCCAGTTTAACTCTTTCAAGTCCTGATCTCTTCCAACAATTAATATATTCACTTGACGTCCAATATCCATATCTGGGAAGGTAAACCCGCCACTCGAATCGTTTATTGGATAGCCAAACCATTGTACAGTTCTTATTCCAAGAACAATCACACACAAGAATATCAATGCTCCAACGACAAAACTAGCTTTTTGAAGTATTTTTTTACCCTTAGCACGTTCTTGATATCTTTTCCAGGGAAGCATGAATAGAATCTACAATTTACAAACTAAGTCGGACGATAATAATCGTTTTAAGTCCGACGGTAAGGACGCAACAAATTCGCGCCATACACCTCCATTACCACTGGGCAAGAAAAATCCCAACCTCCGCGCATGTAAAAACGGTCGTTCTATAACACGCTTCACGTAACGGTACTTCTTGCGGCCAGAATATAGCCGGTCTCCAACAATCGGAAATCCTAACGCCGCTAAATGAACACGTATTTGATGGGTACGCCCAGTTACTGGGCAACATTCAAGTAGAGAGAATTCATAATCTAGACCTTCCACTTCCACACGTTCTTCTAACAATCTGAATCTAGTTCTGGCCATCTTACCGCCCTCCATTACTACAAAACGCCTCCAGTTCTTTGGATTTCGGTTAATAGGAGCATCAATTACGAACTCACTCTCCTCAGGCACTCCCCAAACCATTGCCAAATATGACTTCTCTACCCTCCGCTCCCGAAATTGCTCTTTCAACTGCTCATAACCAGTAATAGTTTTCGCGATCACCATCGCTCCCGTCGTGTCTTTATCCAAACGATGGACAATCCCCCATCGGTCTTGCTGGCCTACTTTAAGAATACTGTCCCCAACATATCGCCTTGCCCAACCAGCCAGCGATTCTTCAAAGGAGAGCCCCACCCCCGGCGTAACAACTAACCCAGCAGGTTTATTAATGA
Source organism: Patescibacteria group bacterium (assembly GCA_018824115.1). Lineage (GTDB taxonomy): Bacteria > Patescibacteriota > 4484-211 > 4484-211 > 4484-211 > JAHJGY01. The sequence goes on along the minus strand of JAHJGY010000057.1, from coordinate 1,024 downwards.
CAATAATCCGATCGTCTTCGTAAAGGATGGGAATGGATAGCATAAAAATCGCTCACCTTCTAATCTCACTAAATCCTGTATACTCAACCAAGACCTCCGGCACTTTTACACTGCCATCTGCTTGCTGATAGTTTTCCAAGATGGCAATTAGTGACCGTTCCGAAAAAACAGTTCCGTTTAAAGTGTGCACGAATCTTGTTTGACCACCGTCCTTGAATCTAATATTCAAACGACGGGCCTGGAAGTCGGTGCAATTACTGCAAGAGTGCGTCTCTCGGTATTTACCCTGACCAGGCATCCATGTTTCAATGTCAAACTTTTTCGCCGCCGGCTGGCCCAGATCACCAGTGCACATCTGTGTTAACTGATAAGGGAGTTCCAACTTCTGCATCAATTTCTCTTCTAATGAGACTAGGAACTCCTGCTCCGACTCCGACTGCTCTGGAGCTGCTAGAGAGACCATCTCTACCTTATTAAATTGATGAGTCCTTAGTATTCCTCTGGTATCACGACCGTAACTACCAGCCTCGCGACGAAAACAGGTCGAAAAGGCTACATAGCGGCGGGGTAATTCTTCTTTCCCCAATACTTCCTCCGAATGCATTGCAACAAGAGAATGTTCCGAGGTCGCTACCAACACTATATCGTCTTTATCTAAAATATACATATCTTCCCAACCACCATGCTCCCCATATCCTAAGTTAGCCTCAATTTCCTTTTTAATCATAACCGGCGGTAAAACGGGAACAAAGCCTTCCTTCACTAGAAATTTCAACGCGAGGTTGAACAACGCAAATTCTAGAACAACCATCTCTCCAGTTAAGTAGCCAAAACGAGTCCCAGATACCTTACTAGCCCTTTTTATATCTATAAGCCCAAGAATTTCCCCAATTTCCACATGATCACGCGGTTCAAACGTAAATTCTGGCGGCGTTCCCCATTTTTTAACTACAACATTCTCGGCCTCATCTTTTCCAACCGGAACATCTTTAGCTGACATATTAGGGCTATCCAGCAACAAACC
>JAHJGY010000056.1 GCA_018824115.1 Patescibacteria group bacterium | reverse complement strand
TCCCCCGGGTCACGGCCTTGCAAGAACTGCACTCATTGCAAGGTTCGGCTTCGCCCCCCTGTTCACAATTAACAGCCTTAGCTAAAATTCGAGCAATAGAAGTTTTACCTATCCCCCTTGACCCGGTAAATAAATATGCATGCCCTAGCTGATTATTTTTTAAGGCATTTAACAAAGTTGTAGTAACATGCTCTTGCCCAACAACCTCGCCAAATGTCTGTGGACGATATTTCCGGTATAGTACTGACATAGCAAGTTAACGATTATATCGTGTTCTTTTTCTGGGTAGGAAACCTTAACAGATTGCGCTCCACCTCAGGCAATAAATTCTCAAGGGTCTGTAATTCTCTCTTAGAAAACTTTCGCAAGACATAATCTTCTGACTCCACTCCCTCTGGCGGCCGACCGATTCCAACCCGGAACCTCCAAAAACCACTGTCACCCAAAACCTGAATAATAGATTCAATCCCCTTATGTCCTGCAGCGCTCCGTCCTCTCTGTAAACGAAATTCCCCGAGAGAAATATCGAGGTCATCATGTAGCACTACTAAATTATTTAGAGACACCTTGTACTTGTCAATAAGTATTTTAACCTGCCCCCCAGATGAATTCATGAATACATCTGTCTTAATCAGAAATGTATCGCTGTTAAAATTTTCCTCCGCTCGTAACCGATCAATTAACCAATGACCCACATTATGCCGGGTCCCATTGTATTTCTCCCCTGGATTTCCAAGACCAACAATTAGAAACATGCGATAAGTACTGTCAAACTTTTGGAAAAATTCTTGGACCAAACACCATTAACCCCACAACCACTGAGGTAATAACCGTGACCAACACTGCTCCTGCCGCAATATCCTTCGCAGCCTTAACGTCTACATCGTATTTGTTTTGAATAGCATTCATCATTGCCTCGATAGCAGTATTAAACAATTCGGCGGTTAGGACCAAACCCACGGTGAGTATTAATACCCCCCACTCCCACTTGTCAACTTCAAAACACCAAGCTAGTACCAAAACTAGTATGCCCACCGGAATCTGGATCCAGATGTTCGACTGAGTCCGAAGTGTATACAAAATCCCTTCGGTTGCGTACTTGTATGATTTAGTATGTTTCCTAATATACTTAATTGGCAACTTTGAATTTTTAACTATTAATTTTTAGTTTCTTAACAATTCTCTCCTGCGCCTTTTCCATCACTTCTCTATCTTCGCTTGTTTCATCTCTATATCCTAATAGATGCAAAGCTCCATGGGCAATTACCCTTGCTATTTCCTCCTCTACGCCGACATTCCACTCTCGCGCTTGTTTCTCCACTTGGTCTTTGTTTACAACAATCTCGCCTAAAAAAAGACCCCCTTTTTCTACGTCTTCTTCGGCCGGAAAAGATAAAACGTCAGTTACTTCGTTCTTCCCTAAAAACTGTTTATTTAATCTTTTCATTTCAACTTTGTTAACAAGGACAACATTAGCCCGGATTTTTGCTGCTTTATTAATTTTTTCTATTGGGAAAGAGTCCATTAGTCAATAGCTTCTAGTGATCACTTGGAGAATTACCTACTACTCGAACCTTTGTGACCGTGCAATTCTCTGCTGCCGCAACTTCTCCTCCTGCTTCCTTCGCTGAGAAGGCCTTTGATAAAAACGAATCTCTTCCAGTTTCTCCAAAATACCGCTTTCTTTAACTTTATACCGAAAACGTCTCAATAAACTCTCCGCTGATTCACCCGGCTTAGCAGTAACACTCACATTAGGGTTTATAGAAGAAATATGATCTACGTCTGCAATATCCCGAACAATATTATCTTTTTTATCATCATTCTTCGCCACATTGAAACACCTCCTCAATGAGACCCGAAATTGCTTTGCAATTTCGATGGTCGAATTAGTCCGCCGTATCCCGACCTAAAGTCGGGAGCAGGCGGGCTCAATGAATTTTTCCCACATACTACTCATGCACAATAATCACTTAACCTTAGACTTAAGAATTATCTCATTTCTCATCGCCACTAAATCTGGGTGCAAAGCAAATCCTTGCTGCAGCTGGTAAGGAATTATCTGGTTCACGCAAACCAAGACTGCTTTATCTAAGGACTCTTCTAAGGCCTCCTTTATCTCGGATAAATGGCCATCATCATCAGAAGTGACATCCATTTTATCGGCTAGAAAGACAATCTTTTCCAACTCTGATGCATTCTCTCGCCCCGTAGTATGCCAACGGACGGCCTCGCAAATATCCTCATCCGACAGCCCCAAAAATTTGGTAATAAGGTGCGCTCCAACCGGCCCATGTAGAAGAATCGGTGCGTTTCGCTCTACCGGAGTAATTCTTACCCCATATTGCTCTGCCAGCGGAACCAATTCTTCGTCTCTGGGAAAAGCAATATCATGTACTAAACCAGCAACTTCAGCTCGATCCCTGTCCGCCCCGAATTTTTCGGCTAACTCACCTGCCAATTTTGTCACTCGCAGGTTATGTTCAAACAAGACTTCCGGAACATGCTTCTTATATTCACTCTTCAACGCTTCTAAATCCCACATATTACTTTTTTCCAATTATACAGCGGATTAACCAAAGCGGCAAGATCCCTTAATCCCTTGGGTAGAAGTAAAAACGAAGAACTCTACAGACGGTAGGGTTCAGAGAAGTCTAGTCCGACGGCACTATAAAGAAAAAGCTAGAACAAACGAGAAACATCCCAGAAAGTTACCCAAGCCATTAGTATTAATAGAAAAACCATTCCCAAAGCATTCACCCAGCGCTGCAAATCGGCGTTAATTCTTCTCCGGGAAAGAGCCTCTATTATAACCACTACAAGCCTTCCACCATCAAGAGCTGGGAAAGGCAAAATATTAAATCCGGCTAAACTAATGCTTAGAATCCCGGCAAAGTGGAGAAGCGGCCCAATCCCCTCTCGAGCAACGCGCCCGGTTATTCGAGCAATTCCTACTGGTCCAGCAACTCCTTCGGGCACCCGATTCAATTTTAATAACTGCAGAACAAGCTGGCCTACGTTTAGAGAAATCGCTCTTAATAACGACCACGTCTGCCTAATGGCCTCTAAAGGCACTTGGCTCAGCCCAATTTTCTCGTAGGCAAAAAAAGTGGCCGCCCGAAAACCAATTCCTAAAGCGCCTTCTGACTCAACAAACTCGGATCTTAATTGTCCATCAACAACTATCTCCGATCCCATCCCTTCATCTTCCCGTGGGCGCACTCGGAACTTTACTCTCTCACCAAGGTTGCTCTTAATAAAATCCTGAAATTCTTCAACCGAGGAGATATCCTGCAACTCATTCCCAAACTGAGCGTAACCAGTAATTTCATCCTCCAAATGGATATCTAACTCACTCGCTGGAGACCCTGGTACAATCTCATCTATTCTTAAAGCCAAGTTTACCCGCGGTACGCCATAAAGGGTAAATACTAATGACAGCAGTACCAACCCTAAAACCAAATTCATCGTCACCCCAGCCAAAAGAATTCCTGCCTGCTGATAATGGGGGCAATTACAAAACGCTTGCTGGGATTCCGACGCTTCGGTTCCATCTTCCCCAAGCAGTCGAACAAACCCGCCCAGGGGTAACAAATTAAGCGAATAGATCGTCCCCTTATAGTTAATACTTACAATCCTTGGTGGATACCCCAGTCCAAACTCCTCAACCTTTACCCCCGAGATCTTTGCCGCAACAAAATGACCCAGCTCGTGCACCAATACTAAAAAGGAAATTAGGACTAAAAAGACAAAAATTGTGAGCATAATTACTGAGAAGCCATCACTGCGCTAGTTCTTCTTCCTTCTTCTGGCACAACTGTTCAATCTGTTGGTTGTGTTTCTCAACCATAGTCTGCAATTCTTCTCTAAATCTAAATAATTCATCCTCCGAAATACCCCCGCTATCTTCAAAACTCTCACTCGATTTAATTTTGTCCTGCCGTATCTGCCTAATTTTAATTCTAGCTTCTTCGGCTAACTTGCTAACTCTTTTAACCATTTCCTGACGACGCTCTTCGGACAAATGAGGCACAGTCAGCTTAATTATTTCTCCATCGACAACAGGATCCACTCCCAAGTCCGATTTCCTAATCGCGGCGGCAATATTGTTTAACACAGTACTATCCCAGGGAGAAATTGTCAGTAAGCCAGCTTCGGGAACACCAATTGTACCTAGCTCTTTTACCATTAACTTAGTTTCATAAGCATCGACCTGGATATCTTCGACTAATGACGGCGTTGCCCTTCCCGCTCTAATCACTGCAATATCCTTCTGGAAAGTATCAATTATCTGAGATATTTTCTTTTGGGCGTCATTTCGTATGTCCGAGAGCATAGCGAACGAATCTTGCTACAACCACATTCTCACCTGTTTTAGCAATAACAGACTTAACTAAATCCCCTACTTTAACCCCGGCATCTTTAATACAATCCTGCGCAAGCAAATCTTCCATTGCCTCTGGTTCCATTGCCGCTACCTGCATAGCCAGGTTATGAGCTAGTTCTTGAAAAACTTCGGTCCGGGCGACAAAATCTGTTTCACAATTGACTTCCACTAAAGCACCAACCTTCCCATTACCATGAATATAAGCATGGACTAAACCAGCCTTGACTTCCCTCTCGCTCTTAGAAGCTGCCTTAGCGATCCCCTTTTCCTCAATAAGCTTCTTTGCCTTCCCCAGATCACCACCTGCTTCCTGCAAAGCCCTCTTAACATCCATAACACCCGCCCCTGTCACCTCTCTTAATTGTTTTATTTCTTTAATTGATGATTTGGACATTTCCTTACAATTATACCCTTAGTATGAAACTGGGACATAATTCAATTTAGTGGGAATTTGGCGAAGAAACATTTTGAGTTTTTGTGGTACCAAACTGGAAATTTTGAGCGTTAAAAACTCGTACTGTTTGACTCCGATGACCATCGGAGGAGTTTACGAGTTTAGCGAAAAATTTCTTGGTTTGGTACAAAAACGAAAACCGTTTCTGAGTGAATTCTCACTAAATTACTACACCGCAGTCACACCCAGTTTCCTTGCTATCTCTTCCGCCGTTTTATCACCAATACCTTCAACATTACGCAAGTCTTCAACTGTAAGGGTCGATACTTCCGACAAAGTCGTATACCCCGCCTTAACTAACGCGCTCTTCGCACGACTTGGCAAATCACTTTCTTTAATAGGGCCATCTAGTCCCGAAGAACTCTTTACAACATCAGCCTTTTCCTTTTGTGTACCAACGCGCTTTCCTGAACTATTAATACCGGAGCTAACCAACTCTAAGAGGAGGTCTATCGAACGGGAAGCATCGTCATTACCGGGAATTGGGAAATCAATTATCGAAGGGTCTCCATTAGTGTCAATAACAGCAATTACTGTAATTCCCTTTTTTATCGCTTCTTTAACAGCTGCCTTTTCTTTCCGGGGATCTACAACCAGCAGTACCAGCGGGGGTTTATCCATTGCCAGAATTCCGCCAAACAGCCTCTCTCCTTTCCCAATTTCTCTAATAACCTGACACTGGCGGCGAGTTGACAGCCCTTCCCATTTCGCCGATTCTTTCAAATCTTTTAATGTCCGCAGTTTTTCCAGGCCGCGCTGAATTTCTATAAAATTAGTTAGAAGCCCGCCCGGCCAGCGTTCAATTAAGTAGAAAGATCCAGTTGCTTCGGCCCATTTCTTTACAGAACTTCTGGCTTGCTTCTTGGTCCCTATAAACAGAATCCTATCCCCCCCTTCGGTTACCTGGGCTAAAACCTTCTGGGCTTTAATTAAACATTCTTTTGTAGTTACTAAATCGATAATATGGATCCCCGATTTCTTGGTATAAATATACGGTTTCATCTTTGGGTTCCAGCGGCGACTGCGATGGCCAAGATGCACTTTTGCCGTAAGTAAATCGTTTAAAGAAACTTTTTTCATGACGCTCGGCATTTTATCACAACAGGAAAGTTTAGTGAAGGCTTACAAGGATAATACAGGATTTTTCCAGGCGGCGTACTTGCATTTTGGATAATGCGAGCAACCGTAAAAAACGCGGCCTTTACGAGTCCGCTTAATAATTACTTCCCCATCTTTACACTCCGGACATTTCATGCCAATTTTTTCTAAATAGTTCTTG
>JAHJGY010000055.1 GCA_018824115.1 Patescibacteria group bacterium | reverse complement strand
TGGTGGGGCGGGTGGGAATCGAACCCACGACTCTCAGCTTAAAAGGCTGATACTCTGCCGACTGAGTTACCGCCCCGAGGATTGACCCAATTATAAGGTACAAAGATAGGGAAGACAAGTTCCACAGTTCTTGACAGGATGTAATAAAGGTGTCATAATGATGACATCATGGGTCAACTAATAACTAATGAAGACTTTACGAACGTGCAGCAAGCACAGGCTGGCATTTCGAAGCTGTTCAAAAAGGCAGCCAAGAACGGTCGTTTTTACCGAGTGATGCGTAATAACGAAGCCCTGGGGGTTCTAATTCCTAATGATCTTTGGGAATCACTAGTCGAGGATCTAGAAGCATTATCTAGTTCGACTTATTTAAGAATGATTGCTGAATCAAGAGACGATAAAAAGCGTTTTACGGCTAAGGAAGTTAAAAAGATACTCAAGAACTAGTAGCAGAATATGCCTACTTACGATTATGCGTTTACCTCAAAATCTCTAAAGCAACTACAGAAATTACCCCGAGACGTACAGAAAAGGATATTAAAGAGACTTGATGAGTATTGTGCAAACAATCCTTTGAAAAAAGCGGACCGACTAACCGATTTTCGGTTAGGCGATTATCGTTTTCGTATCGGGGATTGGAGAGTAGTTTTTGATTTAGGAGTGGATGAGGTTTTAATAATCCATCTAGTTGGTCATCGTCGAGATATTTATAGGTAAGATTAAATGCCAGCTGGGAAAAGGTTTAATAGGGATAGGTGTTGAGTGAGGGGGAGGCATAGTGCCTCCCCCTCGGTTGTTTCTGGACGGTGATTGTGTGGATGGAGCGCAGCCAGCGCTGTACGCTTCCTCCATCTTCCACCTTCTGGTGCCATTCGTAGGTATTGGCGTGGATAAGCTCGACTGGGCCGAGTGCCTTTACGAACTTGTGGATTTCATCCACATCCCAATAGCTGTCGCCGAGGATTCCAGCTAGAGTGTGCTGGCAGTAGGTGTGGCCGCAGGAATGGTAGTACGATCCGGAACCGGGTGGTAATTCTACGCACCCGGACAGGATAAAGACACTCTGTTCAGTATCATCTCGGTGAGTAGCGAATTCTCCATGCAGAATTCCACCCGGTAATAGCGCGGCCCAGACCATCGCGTATAGACTTTCTGCGGCTTCTTTGTGTACAAAGCCGGTCATCCCGATGCAAGCTGAGGCAAGGGTGTTTGGTGGGATCTGCAGGTGGAGAACGTTCTGGCAGGTGATATCAGGTGCCCACGGTTTTTTCCCGAGTCGTTCACACAGTTGTTCGATGGCGGTGTTACTCGAGTCGTAGGCTATGGTTTTGCCGGGAAAGCGTCTGGCGAGGGGTCTGGTGTACATACCGCTACCAGCTCCGAGGTCCACGGCGTTTCCGTCAGGAAGGGTTAACCGCAATGCTCGCCTGAGCCCAGTTTCAAGACTAGGCAGGCCAAATCCCAGAATTCTCATCAAGAACCTCCTGTGCTTAATAGTCTGGATTCAAGTTAATCCACCCGTGACGCCGAGTGGAATATTGCCCCTATCTGGGGTCGGACCCAGGTGCCGACAGTCCTGAAATTGCGATTCATTAGCCATGCTGTGGAGATCAGCCAATCTTGAATCACATTCGCTAGCTGGCCTTGCTGTTCCGAGGTGGGGCGGAAGTCGTCATTTACGGAGAAGAGAATTTCCACTAAGATGTCGATGGCATTTTTCTCCTCTTCGAAAACAAACCAGAGGACTTCCACATTCTCGTCTGAGAGTGGGACTCCTTCCTTGCCCAGATGTCTTGTGACCAGGCGGTGGAGACGGTCGGCTATTTCGTCACGAGTTGTCGAGTCCAACCTGTTATAGTCGGCTCTTTTCAACAATACCCTCACGCTTGGCATATTACACCTCCTTGTAATGTGCTAGGCGGCTAGTTAGCCGCTAAAAAGTGGATACGGGTGTTTCCTATAGCGCACGTAGTATAGCATAAGGGGGTACGAGGTTCAAGCTATGGGGTCATGTTGGTGGTGTTATTAGTAATGGATATGAGAATGCGGCGAGATGCCGATGAGGCTTGGGAGGGAAAGCGGGGGGCTAGCTTCTGGGTTTAGGCTTTTAGAATAGGCTTCTAAAATGCCCGGCGTTTTAAATGGTTTGCCGGGGTTGGTCCGCGTTTTGTTTACCGTCCCCTTAATTAGTATCATTATCAGTTTACATAGTATCGATATTCTCGTCAATTCATTCGGCCCTTGTAATCTTTGCAAGTTGATTGTAATATCAATAACAGGGTTTAATTCTAGTAGCGGATCCGCTGGAAGGAGTGATGGGAATGACCGAGACTATTGATCAGCAAATTAAACGATGTCCCGCTTGTAAAACAGAGATTGCTGTAACGGCCGACCGATGCCCTAATTGTCAACGCGATTTAAGGAATTGGTTTCTCCGACATCCGTTTTGGGTTTTATTTGGCTTAGCGGCCTTGGCATTTATTTTATACGGTATGACGGTATGATAATTCGCCCTTGACAGAGTTTGATAATCAGTGTATAAATGGAAAACTTGGTTCGTAGTGATTAGTTTGTTGTGTCCTAAGATAAGGGTAGGGCTTTTTTTGATTGTGGGCAGGGGGTTTTCCTACCTATCTTGCGGCAGGTCCATTTTATCCTTTCATTTTATCTAATTTTTTATCTTTTTATGGGTAAAAAGCTAACAAGAATTAATGTAGGGCAGGTTGGGTCCAGGTCCTCGGTTGCTATCCCTGACCTCATTCAGCTGCAAAAATCTTCGTACGAACAGTTCCTTAATGAAGGGCTTGCTGAGGTATTGTCAAGAGTTTCTCCCATTACCGACTACGCAGAAGAAACTTATAGTTTAAAGTTATTTAATCCTAGTATTAAACTTCCAAGTATTACTCCTGAGGAAGCGATACAAAAAGGCACCTCTTACGAGGTGAAAATTTTTGCCAAAGCTGAGTTGGCAGATTTAGAAACTGGTGAGGTTGTTGAGCAGGAGGTATTCCTTGGCGCAATACCACAAATCACCGAGCGGGCAACTTTTATTATTAATGGCGTTGAACGTTGCGTTGTGAGCCAGTTAACTCGAGCGCCAGGGGTATATTTTGAATCGGAAAGGCATCCGAGCCTGGGAAGGAATTTATATTCGGCCGCAATTAGACCAGAACGAGGTGCATGGTTAGAGCTTCTAACTTATCGAGGCAATGAGATTTTTGCCCGAATCAACCAAAAAGCACGTTTTCCAGTAACCGCGTTGCTAAAGGCTTTAGGGCTGAGGCATTCGGAACTGAGAAAGCGGTTTAGTGACGTTGATGTTGAGCCGCTTTCCTACATACAGCAAACCATAAAAAAAGATCCCGGTACGACTCAAGAGGAAGCTCTATTGGAGGTTTACACAAAAACTAATCCTGGAGATCCACGTATCCTGGAAAATGCAGAGAGCTTTTTTAAGAATTCTTTTCTAAACGCCAGATACTTTTCTTTAGGGACGGTGGGCAGGTATAAAGTAAATAAGCGATTAGGTTTAAATTTTCCAGTAGAGAAGGAGTTTTTAACACTTCAAGCTGAAGATGTTGTGGAATCGCTTCGTGAATTAATTAGATTAAATGTGGAGCAGTTACCTGCTGATAATATTGATCATCTTTCTAATCGCCGTGTGCGGTTTGTAGGTGAATTGGTTCAAAATAGTTTCGAGAGGGGAGTAAGAATGTTGGAGAGAAACGTTCAGGAAAGGTTGTCGTTAGCATCAATGGATAAGCCAATGACACCGATAGTGTTAGTTAATTCTCGGCCAATTGTAGCAAGAATTAGGGAATTTTTCGGTACTTCGCGGTTATCTCAGTACATGGATCAAGCTAACCCCCTTTCTGAAATAGAGCATCTCCGGCGTATCTCAGCGCTAGGCCCGGGTGGTTTAACACGAGAGAGGGCCGGCCCGGCAGTGAGAGACGTTCAGCCTTCGCACTACGGCCGGTTATGTATTGTGAAAACACCGGAAGGTCAAAACATCGGGCTAAATCTGTCAATTGCCCTTTTTGCTCAGTGTAATGAATATGGCTTTTTAGAGACCCCGTATTTAAAAGTTGAACAAAGGGATGATGGCGCTTATGTAACGGAGCAGATGGAATTTCTGTCTGCAGATGAGGAGGAAAAGTACCGCATCGCCGAAAGTACGGTTTCTCTTGATGAGAAAGGTAAAATAACTGATAAAACAGTTACCGTTCGCTACCGAAGCGATTTTGTTTTTGCCCCAGTGTCTAGAGTAGATTATGTGGATTTGTATCCTTCCCAGGTCTTGGGGATTTCGGCCGCATTGATACCATTTATGTCTTCTGATGTTGGGAATCGTGCCTTAATGGGAGCGAATATGCAGTGCCAGGCAGTTCCTTTAATTATTCCAAGAACAAGTCGTGTTGGAACTGGTGTGGAACGCAAATTGATTGAAGATTCTCAATGGGGGATTTTTGCGGAGGAGGCTGGTGTTATTGATTACGTTGATGCGGATGAAATTAAAGTTAACTACAAGAACAAGAAGAAAACTTATCATCTGACTAAGTACATGAGAACTAATGACAATAGTTGTTATAATCAGACGCCATGCGTACAGCTCGGTCAAAAAGTTGGAAAAGGTGAGGCCCTTATTGATGGCCCGTCGCACGAAGGCGGAGAATTGGCTCTAGGTAGAGATTTACTTGTTGCCTTTATGGCTTGGGACGGATTTAATTACGAAGATTCGTTAGTTATTTCGGAAAGAATAGTTCGCGACGACTTGTTAACCTCTATTCACATTAAAAGTTACGAGGCAATGGTGATGGAGACTAAACTTGGACCAGAGGAAGTTACCCCAGATATTCCGAATATTTCAGCGGAGTCTTTACGTAATCTGGATGAGACGGGCATCATTGTCGGCGGTGCCCAGGTTAAACCTGGTGATGTTCTTGTAGGAAAGGTTGCACCTAAGGGGGAATTAGAATTAACGGCCGAAGAGCGCCTTCTTCGGGCAATATTTGGCGAGAAAGCTCGGGAAGTGAGAAATACCTCTTTAATTATGCCTCATGGCGAGAGAGGGCGAGTAATTTCTATTACTGTGTTAACCAAAGAAGATGTAGACGAGCTGCCTCCAGGCGTTTTGAAAATGATCCGTGTGCAGGTGGCTCAATTAAGAAAAGTGCGTGAAGGCGATAAACTCTCCGGGAGACATGGTTCGAAAGGTGTTGTTGCCCGGATAGTCCCCGATGAAGATATGCCTTATATGGGAGATGGGACAGTGGTTGATATAATACTGAATCCCATATCAATCTTAGGGCGAATGAATATTGGACAGATGAAAGAGGCTCACTTAGGATGGGCGGGGGTTAAACTCGGTGAGTATTATGCGATAACTGCTTTTGATAAACTCCCTCAAGATCTGATTGCTAGTAAATTTAAAGAGGCCGGCCTTCCCGAGACTGGCAAGATGACTCTTTACGATGGTAGAACCGGAATACCTTTTGAGCATCCGATCGCAGTTGGATATGCCCATGTCATGAAACTTCATCATTTAGTTGAGGATAAAATTCATGCCCGATCTACTGGACCTTATTCACTTATTACTCAGCAGCCTCTAGGAGGTAAAGCTCAGATGGGTGGACAAAGATTGGGAGAAATGGAAGTGTGGGCATTGGAGGCATACGGGGCAGCGCACACCTTACAGGAAATGTTAACAATAAAATCGGATGATGTTGTTGGGAGAGCTAAGGCGTTCGAGGCGATTATTAAGGGTGAACCAATCCCGGAAGCTCGAGTGCCGGAATCATTTAAGCTGTTAGTTAAAGAACTTAACGCTTTGGCTCTTGATATTCAGCCGCTGAAACTTTCCGAGATTGATGCGGAAGAAGAATAGGTAGTTGTAGTTTTAAATAATCATGATGAAAGACAGAAGTTACAAAGATGAATTTGAGGCATTAAAAATTAGTCTCGCCTCGCCGGAGGTTATCCTTAACTGGTCTTATGGTGAAGTGACCAAAGCGGAAACTATCAACTATCGGACGTTTAAACCAGAGAAGAATGGTTTGTTTTGCGAGAAAATATTTGGTCCGGTACGTGATTACGAATGTTACTGTGGTAAATACAAAGGAGTTCGGTATAAAGGGGTTATTTGTGACAAATGCGGTGTAGAAGTAACTCGCTCCCTGGTACGTCGAGAGAGATTGGGTCATATTTCACTTGCCTCCCCGGTTGTTCATACTTGGTTCATTCGACGGACGCCTTATAAAATTCCCTTGATTCTAGGAGTTAGGCCCTCTGACTTAGAGGCGGTAGTATATTTTGCAATGTACATTGTATTGTCTGTAGACGAAGACAAACGAGAAGGGGCTTTGTCTAGGTTAGAAGAAGCAAGTGTGGCGAGGAAGAAAAAATTGGAGGATCGGTTTAACCAGGAGTTGCAAGTTCTAGCAGAGACCCTCGATGCGAAAAAAAAGGATGTTGAAAAGATATTAGGCAAGGCACGTAAGCGAGGAGAAGATAAGGAGGGTCTGGAAATTCGTATCGAAGCACTCCAGCGCAAATATCACCGCAGGGAAGTTTTTTTGCGCGGCAAGTTAGCGGAGTACGGGCAACGCCTTGACGAGAAGAAGAAAGAATTAAAGAAGAGAATTGAGAAGCTTTCGAAAAAAGATATGCTTAGTGAAGACGAGTTCGAAGAGATGTGTTTATGGAAGGTAGACGATTTCTTTGCTGTGGGTATGGGGGCCGAGGCAATTGCTTTGTTGCTTAAGGAGGTTGACTTAGATTATGAGATTGCTGCCCTGGACAAGAAGCTGGCGGTCGGAAAGAAGACCGATTACCAGAAATTAGTGAAGAAGATGAGATTACTAAAAGGGCTCAAGAAATCGAGAGTGGATCCGGCCTGGATGGTGTTGACGGTATTACCGGTAATTCCACCGGAGTTAAGACCTATGGTTCAGTTACCTGGAGGAAGGTTCGCAACTTCGGATCTTAATGATTTATATCGGCGTGTAATTAACCGTAACAATCGACTTAAGGATTTAGTCCAATTGGGTGCCCCTCAAGTAATTCTCCAGAATGAAAAACGGATGTTACAAGAGGCGATAGATGCTCTTATTGAAGGGCCGCGGCGTCAACCTCGTCGTGCCCGCGTGCTGAAGTCGCTCTCCGAAGTTTTGAAAGGGAAACAAGGGCGGTTTAGAAGGAATTTATTAGGGAAACGAGTGGATTATTCAGGGCGTTCAGTTATCATAGTGGGGCCAGATTTAAAAGTAGATCAGGTGGGGATACCTAGAGAGATAGCCCTGGAACTGTTCAGGCCATTTGTTCTAAGGGAAATAATCATGCGGGATTTAGCGCCGAACTTGAAGACAGCGAAGGAAGTGTTAGATGCAAAAAGTGGTGAAGTTTGGGATCTTTTGGAAGAGATAGTTCGCGACCATCCTGTTTTGCTTAATCGAGCGCCGACACTACATCGGCAGAATATTCAAGCGTTCTATCCGATCCTTGTTGACGGTGCTGCGATACAATTTCATCCGGTAATATGTCCCGGATTTAATGCCGACTTTGACGGAGATCAGATGGCTATTCATGTCCCATTGTCTGCGGAGTCGATCCGTGAGGCAAAAGAGAAAATTCTAGCACCGAGAAATTTACTAAAATTATCTGATGGTAAGCCGATCGCCGACATGAAAAACGAGCTGAGTCTGGGAATATATTATTTAACTACGGAGCATCCGGGAATGCTTGGTACGGGGTCACAGTTCTTTGATTTAGAAGATGTTGTGTCTGCATACCAAAAAGATCAACTCCATATTCAGGCTCCGATCAGGGTTTATTGGGAAGGCGAGATGATCGAAACAACAGTAGGTCGGGTGGTTCTTAACTTGCGATTACCGAACAAGTTGCGTTTTTATAATGATGCAATCACTCGTGGCGGGATGAAGCAATTGCTAACTAATTGTTATGCAATCTACGGAGAAGCGGAAACAGTAACTTTGATTGATGATCTTAAGAATCTTGGCCGGATTTACGCAACTTTACCTGGAGTCTCTTTCTCGGTGTTGGATTTTTCGGTTCCTGAAGGGCGAGCGGAGTTGTTGGAAGGTACCGAAAAGAATATCGAAGTAATCGAGGCAAACTATAGGCGTGGGCTGATTACTCCTCAGGAAAGGCATGTGCAAATAGTTGATCTATGGCAAAAAACTACCGAAGAGGTTGCCGAACTGGCTCTTCAGAAATTAGATGATCTCAGTATGATGGGAATGGTGATTAAGTCCCGCTCATCGAAAGTAAATCGTGACACATTGCGTCAATTGGGTGCAATGAGAGGACCAATGGTCGATTCGAGAGGAGAAATTAAAGAAACTCCAATTCGGAGCAGCACTGTTGAAGGAGCTACTTCTTTTGAGGGCTTTCTTTCTGCAGTTGGTGGTAGAAAAGGACTAATTGATACCGCACTGCTTACTGCCGATGCCGGTTATTTAACGCGACGCTTAGTGGATGTGTGTCAAGATTTACTGGTTCGGGGCCATGATTGTGGTACTGAAGAAGGTCTTGAAATTTCATACCAGGTTGAAGGTGAGGCAGATTATTATAAAGAGAAACTGTGGGGCCGGGCGGCATTGGTTCCGGTTATTAACCCTAAAACAAAGAAAGTTATTGTCGGAGCTGGTGAGTTGATTGATAGCGAAAAAGTGGCCATGATTGAGAGTGCCGGTATTGACAAGGTACAGGTAAGGTCACCCCTTCTTTGTAAAGTTCCGGGCGGTGTGTGCCAGTTGTGTTATGGTCAGGGAATGGATACTGGCAAGTTAGTGAAAGAAGGCGAGGCGGTTGGCGTTATTGCGGCTCAATCAATTGGTGAACCAGGAACTCAGTTAACACTCAGAACCTTTCACGCAGCCGGTATTGCTAGGGAGGAAATCACACAGGGGTTGCCGAGAGTGGATGAATTGTTTGAGGCACGCACGCCTAAAGATCCAGGCTTACTGGCTGATATTACTGGTAAAGTGAGTATCGAGCCCTTAGCTGACGGTGGGAAAACAGCGGTAATTATCTCTACCAAAGAAAAGAGAACCGAAGAATTCCCTTTAAAAAAGGAGGATATCTTGGCGGTAAAGGATAAACAGAAAATTAAGGCAGGGGATATTTTGTTTACTACTGTAGATAGGGGCGAGGTTGTTGCTCCAGTGAGTGGGAAGGTTCAAGTGTCTAAACGGAAGCTTAGCCTTGAATTTATAATTGTAGATCAGAAAGAATACCTAGTGCCCGAGACTGTTGAACTCAGAGTGAAAGATGGTGACCTTGTTGAAGCTGGCGACATTTTAACAGAAGGGAATCTTTCTCTAGAAGATATTGTGAATCTAAAGGGGATTGTTGTTGCCCAACAGTATTTGTTAAAAGAGATTCAGAGAGTGTATCGTTCACAGGCAGTAGATATTCATGACAAGCATGTAGAGTTAATTATTCGCAAGATGAGTGAATGGGCACGGATTAAGGACGCGGGTGATAGTCAGTGGGTGGTTGGCGATAGGGTAATTTGGTTGGAACTGGAGCAGATGAATAAAGAATTGCTAGCGGGGAATAAAAAACCAGCGCGAGGCAAAAGATTTATTTTAGGGGTTAGCCGGTGTTCGTTGTTCACAAGGTCTTGGTTATCAGCGGCATCTTTTGAAGAAACAACTAACGTTTTAGCGTCGGCGTCAGTTTGTGAGAGACCCCAGACAGATCTTTTGACTGGGCTTAAGGAGAATGTGATTATCGGCAGATTAATCCCTACTTCTTAACGATTTATCAATAGTTAGTTCCTCTAATACTAATTTTCTCTAACTCAAGCCCCCTTTTTCTTTTGGGCGTTGCTAAAGGAATCTTCGAGAAGAGTCCAAGCAACAAGGACTGCGGGAATGGCAACGATGGTGCCTGAGATACCAAGGAAGTGTCCGCCAAGAAATAGTGCGATTATAACAACAAGAGGATCAAGCCCCGAGGTATGTTTCATTACCCGAGGGACAACAAAAGAATTCTCAATTTGTTGGATGAGGAAATATAAAATGATGATACTCGCAGCTTTCCATGGGGAAATAGCGAGAGCAACAATTAGTGCGGGAAACATGGATATAATAGGCCCTATCATGGGAATAATTTCCATAACTCCGGCGATGATTCCCAACGATAAGGCAAAAGGAATTTGAAGTAAAGTTAATCCAAACCACGTTGAAATCCCGATAACTAGGAGTAAAATGATCTGTCCTCGAACCCAACCGCCAATCCGTAAATTTATCACGGTGATTTTCTGTTCGATAAGGTCACGTTGTTTGGGTGGGAATAATTGAATGAAGTTGCTAGCGATGCGGGGGTACTCGATTAAAAAATATGAAGTGATAATGATAAAGGCTATTGCAGCGAAAAAGCTGGTGACCAGGCTCTGCCCTATCCGGATTAAATCGCCTGGTGTGTTGATGATCACCCGGGATAGATTTTCTGTCAGTTGTTCCAAAAAGGGGGATATTCGGGCGTCAATATTCTGGGCTGTCCAAAAAGAAAGGGTGTTTAGAGCGTTGCTAATGACCTGTGGCAGATTCTGTACTAAGGTTAGGGCCTGATTTAGTAATGGCGGGATGACCGCGTTAAAAAAGGCGACGCTGGTAATGGCAGTGAGGATGAGGATGATGAAAGATGAAAGGCCGCGCGGAATCTTCTTCTGCTCTAATTTTGAGACAAGTGGGTCTAGGGCGGTAACTAATACCCATGAACCGAAGGCAAAAACAAGATGATAGCGGAAAACAAAAACTGCGCCAACAAGGGCAAGGATCGAGAGAACACGAAAGGTAATGCGAGTTGCTAGATTTATTGGTTCCATTCAACGAGACCCCCCGCTAAGCGAGGTTGGTAATTTGGACGGGGTCAATCAAATCGGGATAATTGTATCAGCTACTCGCTTGGGTTGTCAAAAGATTTTTGTATTTTAGAATGCTAATGGTAATTATTCCGTGGATAAGGCCGATAATTCCACCGGTGATAACGTCGAGAGGGTGGTGACAGCCCAGGTATATACGAGAGAAACCGATAAGAGCGGCAAGGGTAAAGAAGAGAGGTCTCCATCTATTTTTAATAGCAGATAAGATTATTGCCATGGCAAAAGAGCCAGCAGCGTGACCGGAAGGGAAAGAATAGTCAGTAATTGGTACAACATGAAGATTAAGTTGTAAATGAGTGTAATCGGTAATAGGTCGCGGGCGTGCAACTAGGGGTTTTAGTAAAACTTCGGTGTACAAAAAGATAGTGGTTAGTGAAAGTAAGATAGCGAGGAAACGCTTTAAGTTCTTATCTCGGAAGGCGAAGTAACCTAAGATAACGATCCAAATTCCACCTCCGATCCCGACTAATGTAAGAATAGTCATTACCCAGTCCAGAAGATAGGGGTGTGGAGCAGAATAGATTACCGAGAAAAGTTGTTGGTCTAATTGGAGGATGCGGCTGATGGCGGTCATAAGTTGCTCTCCAGGTATTTTTGTAATTCCAAGGCGGCTTTGCAGCCGTCACCCGCGGCGGTGATAGCCTGGCGGTATCGGTAATCGGCTGCGTCACCGGCAACAAATACACCAGGGATGCTGGATTTTGTTTCCTCTTTAACCACGAGATAGTTCTTATGGTCCATTTCTAGTTGCTCTTCAAATATAGCCGTGGCCGGTATGTAGCCAATAGCTAAGAATAGGCCGTCGACTTTAAGTTCACGTTCGGTGCGTTCCTTGTTGTTGTATATTTTTAGGCCGGTAACGGTTGTGCTTCCTAGAATTTCTTTAACTTCGGTGTTGTAAATAACTTCCACGTTTTTGTTAGCCAGGCTGCGGTCAACCATAATTATGCTGGCACGGAAGGTGTCGCGACGATGGATAACGTATACTTTACTGGCGAATTTAGCTAAGAGATTTGTTTCTTCCATGGCCGAGTCGCCACCGCCAATCACGGCGATGGTTTTGTCTTTAAAGAACACCCCGTCGCAAGTAGCGCAAACCGAAACACCGCGGCCAAAAAACTTATCTTCCGATTCTAATCCTAGTCGGCGTGGTTTAGCCCCGGTAGCCACGATTATTCCCGCACTTTCATAAGAGGCGTTTTCTGTTGTAACTTTAAAGGGAGATGTGTTAAGGAAGTTAACCGAGGTAGCGTTGGTGTACTCGAAGCGGGCCCCGTAGTGTTCGGCTTGTTTAATCATTTTCCGCATTAACTCTGGGCCTTTAATACCGTTTTCGAAACCCGGAAAGTTTTCTACATCAGTGGTGAGCATTAATTGTCCCCCGTATTGGGAGCCGGCAATGACTAATGGGTTGATCCCGTTTCGGGCAAGATAGATGGCGGCTGTTAGACCGGCTGGACCTGAGCCGATAATAATTGCTTTCTCCATTTAATGAGGAATTCCACCATTATTCTATCAATTTTGGATAGTAAGTTGAAGCGACAATCTTATATGCTAGAATTAAGGTTATGTCTCAGGATAAACATAACCTTGTAACAAGAGAAAGTTATGAGAAATTACTGTTGGAGAAGGAGCGGGTTGAGAAAGAATTAGCAAAAGCTAGACGGGAATTTGGCGCTAGCCGTGAGGGCGAAGGAGCGAGGTTGATTTAGTCAGGAATGTAATCTCGGTTGATTCTCCTTTAGCTCAAGCGCTGATGGGGCGCAAAATTGGGGATACGGTCTCTTTTCAAACGCCGGCCGGGGTGAAAATAGCCAAGGTTATTTCAGTTGAGTGATGACCATTTTGTATTAACCCCGGTTTGGTCAATTATTCTTTCGGCCATACCAATCGTTTCTTTAGCGTACCAATCAGCTGCAACAAAATCGACAAAGTCTTCCTTGGTATGAATATCAACGCCGCCACTAGTGATCTTGTTGTATTTTTGACATAGGTCCCGGCACAGTTGACGGTCCTTTTCGGTATCTTTTTCTTGTTCGGTGTCATATGCGTGCAAGCCAAAGACGACTTCGGCGCCATCCAGGCGGTTTTGTTCGAGTAAGCGTGTTAACATTGCGGTCGGGATTTTGCTCTTGGCAGTTGAATAGTGTGCGATAACAGCCAGCCCACCTGCGTTCCGGATTAACTCGACGCTCTTGTCCAAATCTACCCAGTATTGATAATTAACATATACATTTGGGATAAAGGAATTATTGGTGAGAAAAAGCTGATAGGGATATTGATGCTCGCCTTGCTGCATCATGGACTCGTATGTAACTTCTATTGCTGGATCCTTCTCAGCCGCTTGTTGCATTTTTTGGCGTAGCTGTTCGATAATTACCAGGTTTTCCTCTTTATCTTTTAAAGCCGTTACGATGTGCGGGCGGCCGACAGCTTCCCCGCCGGACGCTTTAAGACAGTCATTAGCACTTATTTTAAATCCCAAACCGCGTAGATTAGCGACCATTTGCTCCATGCGAGCAACTCGTGCTTCTTGGGCTTTTCGACAATGTTCTTGTAATTTTTGGTCAGTTGGATCAACGAACAAGCCAACAATGTGCAGGCCGCTAAATGATCCGCCTCCAATTTCTAGAGGCAGACCCGATGACAGCTCGATGCCCATGACCCATTTTGTTGGATGTTCTTTGTTATTTTTTAGTAAATTTACGGTTTCCTTGTTGGGCAGGGCATCATGGTCGGTAAAGGTAATGACTGATAGTCCATGTCGATTTGCCGTATTAAGTACTTCCAAGTGATTTAGATTTCCATCGGAAGTAGTTGTGTGGCAATGGAGGCTTTGATAATTCTGATCCATGGAGCCAATTGTAACATAGTGGATTTCGAAGCTTTTTTGTTTATCGATTCGAATCAATGTGGAGGTGGGAGCGAAATAATTATTTTAATCAGGTGTGCAGATAAGGAGAGCGAGGAGAAGAATTTATCCATAGAGGTAGGTATGACAAGGAATTTAACCTGGGAGGTTAAATTGGTTGTTACTGCAGGGGGGGGCTTGCTTAAGTTGACTTTACTTGACTTGTAGACATCTCCAG
>JAHJGY010000054.1 GCA_018824115.1 Patescibacteria group bacterium | reverse complement strand
GACAAAATTGTAACCGATCCACCCTGGGGCTTATACAGAGCCAAAAATCTTAACTTCAACAGGTTTTACAACAATATGTTAAATGAATTTAATAGAATCCTTAAACCTAACCGAGGGATAACTGTTGTTCTAACAGCACAAAAGAGGGTTTTTAAAAAATGTTTGGATGAACACAGGAACAATCTACGACTCATCGAGAAATACAACACTCTCGTTTCTGGTAAAAAAGCCTGTGTTTATAAGCTGTTGAAAATATAGTGTAGTGCGGGGTGGAATGACAAATTATCTTACTTTCTCTCCATCAAGTATTCATCAAACCATCTTTCTGGGTCTTTGCTTTTACGTTCGCTTCTATTAGTCAGTAAGATCTTAAAGTGTTTTCCGAACAGGTTTTCAATATCTTCACGAGAAAACAGATACACCAAACCTGTTGGCGCTATAAAACCAAGCTCCAGTTTAGATATGCGGTACTTACTGAAACACCTTAATAATAGTAACCCTCCCCTCTTACAGTGTTTAATAATTCCCCTAACGTATCGTCTTCTCCTACTTCTTGCAATTACGTGTAATGTTGTCCAATCTAGTATAAGATCAAATTCTTCATCACCTAAGCAGGCCAAATCTGTTGCATCCGCAGCAATAAATTTAATGTGCACATTTGCCTTTTCAGCCCTCTCTCTCGCATAACGGACAGCTGTTGGGGAAATATCAATCCCTGTGACAATAAATCCCTTCTTGGCCAGAGCTATAGATTTAGTACCAACTCCGCAACCTAAATCCAAAGCACTCCCTTCACCCAACTTGTTAACGTCCAGCAGTTCCTTAAAAAATTCATCCTGCTCGTTATACCAAGGGATCCTTTCTAAAGGGATTTCGCTGTAGAACTTTTCCAGCGCCGCTTTACTACCCACAAGTTCAGTCTACCACACTAGACAGTGAAATGAAGGGACAGTCCCTTCGCTTACTGTTAAATAAGCGCTGTAAGGAGTCCGTCCTTTGTTTTAATTCCAGTAGTCTTGCTTTTCCATCCGAGTATGTGTAACATATCAGCATGAGCAATGGGAAGGGTCGTCCAGCCTATACACCAGAGAATGGGAGCACGCTCGCCGACATTGTAAGGACCGAAGAATTGGGAGATGTGCAAGATGAAGAAACTGAGGAGCAAAGGAATTTAGATCAACTAGATAGGGACCGTTACGAGAGGATGTCCAGTGCCGACCAAGAAGATAGAGAGAGACAAATGGACTTTACTCATTGGGACAGGGTCGCAACGGGACAGGTTGCAGAGGGTTACGGAAACAAATGTGCTAGTGAGATTGCAAATGAAGCTTACCAATACAGGCTTAAAAGACAGGGAGACGGAGATGAACGGCCTGATGAAGAGATTGGTGCAGAATTCTATGGAAGGGTCTATCCGCAATTTAGTACTTATAGAGCAGCAAGATCGCGTGAGAACCCTGAGGCTAATTTGAAAGATACCCTAGATGAATTTATTCACGGTGAAGATCTAAGGACTTCAGAATAATTAAAACCCGCCGCGCGGAGCCTGAAGAGCCTCTTTCCGGCCAGCGACTTTTCCCCTCCCCTGCCAATCAATTTTCTACACATACCACTGCGAGATTAGAGCCAAACTAATAGAAATCTGCTAAAATTGATTTATTCATGCACGAAAATATGGCATTAACCGAGGATCATCCACAAAGTCGTACTGACGAACATGAACTCCCTAAAAATGAAGTCCATCCCCTCGAAGAAAACCTGCCCCCGCAGAGGAGATTTCTTCAGTACGCCAGAAAAACAGAGCCGTCAGACAAAATCAGAGACGACGCGGAAAGGAAGGCTCAAGAAATTGGTCTATCCCCCGAACAACCAGCTAACCGACAACAAACCATTGATATCACTAAGCTTTTCTTAGAAGATCAGAAAAGGGAATTTCGTGATTTGGGATTAGGAGATGCTAGAGAAGCTCTACTAAAGACAACTCCATTGACTGCAGAAGAAGAACAGGAAGTAACCGCAATAGCTAGAGATCGCGACGCAAGTCCTTTCCGGCAACGTATTGACCTGTGGGAAAGAAGGCGCGACCCCGCCCTGGAATCCAAAGTGGCAGCATTACAAGCATTATCAGAAGTAGAAAGACTAGAAGCAATCGAAATGGCCAATGTTCATAGAAGAACTGTGGTTGAGATAGATAGCGGTCATGTTGCTGGTATGGAGAAAGCAGAGAAAATACTAATTGGATGTGATGATCCCGCTTTACTTATATTATCTAAACTACGCAGTGTAGGCATCCCCGCCAGTCATATACAATGTGCCAGCAAGGAGTGGATTGACCAAGTCGCTGATTTGTCTGAGGAGGACCGGGCAAAAGAATTGGGTCATAGTTTCCATGGACACGTGTTGGTAAAAATATACAGCGCCGACGAGGAACCTGTCTGGGTCGATCCGATGGGTGGAGCTATCAAAACAAACGAACATTGGGAAAGGTTCAGCACAGGTCAAAATGCGTGGGAGGATGCAAAAACGGGACTTGGTCCCTATTACCTGATCAAAGAAGGCATTGATAGCACAAACAGCGGGCCATTCACAGATAAAGGTCGGGAACAGTTGGAAACTATAGTCGCAGAATCCGGAGCCTATGTGCAACACAATAACGAAGTTTTTGTTTCGCCTGAGTACTAATCTTGGAAAAAGAATTCTGCGAATCGCTTGATCGGTATTAACCTTTCAAAGGGCAGTCCTTAATTTGAACACGGGAACTTACTGGTAAGGTATTTACAGGGGCATTTCGCAAGGTGTTTCCTGTTCCCAAATTAGCTCGTATTTCTCAGTCTCAGGATCAAACTGGTACTTTTTCTCTATCTTAAGCATATTCCCATGGTCACCACAATCAAAAAGATAGTTAAACCCGCCCTGATTGTTAGGTTGAAACCTCGACACCCATCCCGAATAGAGAACCGCTTCATTTCTTTGGTCATTGTACCCAGCCACAAGCCCATCATAGAAACCACAGCCACCGCCTGTAGTTAAAAATAAAAACTCATAGGCTTTTCCGTCCCCGGTATAATCTTTTAACTTAATTAAATCAACTAACTCCAGCTCGTTTTTCTGTCCCTCCAAATACTCGCCCTTTTCATACAAATTCTCTTTACTATTCTGATAAACCAATTCTAAGGGATATCCCTTGTAGGCTTGCTGTACAGTAACATCGTTTACAATACTTCCCCTTTGGTACAAAACGAGATGGTATTCCCCTTTAATAGATCTCCCCAAGATCGTCCCTGGACAACTTAGATATGTGGACACGGATTCGTCAATTTCATAACCTTTTTCTACATAAACTACTAAATAAGATTCTGGCGTTATTCCTTCCAGCTTCTTATAGTCGCGCAATAAGAAATCGCTCGGCAAGCTACGTGAAATACGCTTCTCAATAGACCCAAGAAATAGCGATTGAATAGATACCCACAAAGCTAGAGAAAGCAAGACAAAACCAATAAGAAATACTAATAAGTAAAACCTGCCCCTTTTATC
This sequence comes from Patescibacteria group bacterium, assembly GCA_018824115.1. Taxonomy (GTDB): domain Bacteria; phylum Patescibacteriota; class 4484-211; order 4484-211; family 4484-211; genus JAHJGY01. The sequence goes on along the minus strand of JAHJGY010000054.1, from coordinate 1,762 downwards.
GGTATTCATAACTTATACTCCCGGAAGTACAGCCTCTCCCCTATCATTAACAATCGTCATCTTCTTAGCACTTTGCCAGACAAATTTAAAAAGCTGCCTCTGCATCTTTGCTAAATTTTTGTCGTGAATCTCAATGCAAAAAAAATCTTTACCCCTAACATTGTACATTGCAACCACGTCATTATAAATTAATACCTCGTAACTTAACCTCAAAACTTTAGGATCTATATATCTCGGCTCCCAGTATTTTCTTACTTTCTCAGTAACGTCTGTATAGGGGGGAATTCTTTCTAAATTAGTAATCTGCTTCACTTTTATCCTTCGTTTAACAATCTCTTCTCGTATTTCTTCGGCAAAGGATTGATCCAGAAAAGCAGACATATCCGTGACCATTTCATAGATTAGCAACTCTCGCTCGGCTCTTAAGGAATTCCAGGTTACCTGTTTTAAACCATCCCCTCCTTTAAAATACAACACTTTACCTTCTCCGCTTTCTACTGGCACTACATTTTCCAATTCGTTAACAAGATAGGGTAATAACCCCTCCAACTCCGTTATCACACTCCTGCGCTCGAGTAACAAAAGATGAAGCTTTTCAGGTGAACCGGCTTCAAAGATAATCCCTCTACTTCCTAACGTTTGATCAACTAGCTTCTTTTCATAAAGGTTGTCCAAAAGGCGGTACACTTTTGTTCTACCAAGGTGTGTTTCCTTGCTTATTTTTAGCGCGGTACTTGCCCCGGCACCTAGTAAATATAAGTAAATACGCGACTCTTCGTCGCTTAAGTCAAACTTATTTAGCAAACCTATTAATTTGTCTGTCTGTTCGGACATCACATTGCGATAATACGCTATGGGTCGTAAAATGTCAACCAGGCACTCGCTCTCTCTCATATAAACACAAAAGGAGGCTAGTTATGGCATGGATAGATATCTATCCAATAACGCCCGCGGCAGAAACGGAATTGCTTAGGTCGCAGGAAGTCGTGAGAAGTATCATCAGGTACCATCTCAAAAGGCTGTGGGAGATCCCAGATACCGACATTGTCGTCAGCATTCACGCCTGCACCGTAACCGTACCTGACCCCGAAGCCGCAAGGCTTGGAGTTCTGCCCGATGTAAAAATCGTTATAAGTACAAGTGACGAAAAAGGGCATCTGGCAGAAACACTAAAGGACGAAGTTCGGGGTACCTGGCAGGACAATTTCGGCAACCGTTTTATAGCGGAAATCTGGGTTGTCTTCTTCCACACTTGGGGATGCACTTTTCCCCCAGACTGATCAGACGACACCCCGCCCGAGGAGGAGAGATAATCAAACACGAACACCATCTCTCCTCCTCCCCTACTCCAATCTTTCAACACGTGTTGTAAAACGCCCGACGTTTTACAACGCTGATCTACCAATGTTTTCTAAACCTATCTTCTTTTACGTACTTAGAGGCATTAGTGTCTCAGAACAGTTCCCGGGCATATCAGACCGCACGCCTTATTAAGACTAAGAGTGTAATGAGGTGTCAAAAAACCCTCGGGCGGCCGGTATAAAGGCAAATTTAACCTGGGAGGTTAAATTTGCTTATCTCTTCTCTTTAACAGCAAAATTGCGCTACCCACCACCCCAATCAGAAAAGCTATTGGGCAAACAAAGATTGCCAGTAAAAATAAAACGGGTTCGTCACCAAGCCCAATTCTTTCCCAGAAATCCGCGCCAAACAAAACAATAAATAAGCCATATACCAAATTATGTAAAATAACGCAGGCCGG
>JAHJGY010000053.1 GCA_018824115.1 Patescibacteria group bacterium | reverse complement strand
CACTCCCTACTACTTACTACTTGTCCCTTACTCCTTATGAACAACACGAAAAAAGCTAGCAAGACCACACCCCAACTCTCCATCGTTTTCCCCAACTGGAATGGGGTTCAAGACGCTTTAGAATATCTAGGATCCATTCAGAACTCCTCTTATTCACGAGAAAAAATTGAGGTTATTCTGGTCGATAACCACTCGGAAGATGACTCCGTATCACAAGTTAGGAAAAAATTCCCAGAAGTTAAGATTATCGAACTAGATAAAAACTACGGTCCAGCTTATGCCCGCAACCGAGGCATAGAACAAGCCCAAGGCGAGTATGTTTTTTGCTCAGACAACGACCAAAACTTAGATACAAATTGCCTGCAAATAATGGCGGATTACCTACGGGGGGCAAATAGGCTACAAATCAATTCGGATATCGGTATTGTCGGGGCGAAGGTACTTTCCAAAACCAAGCCTCATCAAATCGTCTCCTGTGGTTACACTTTTAATCGATGGCTGGGGACAGAATCTGGTAGAAAAGACTGCAAGGAAATTAAGGAATGTGACTGGATCGCTGGTTGCTGTATGATGTTCAGAAACAGCCTAGTAAACGAAATAGGTTTATTTGACGAGAAGTTTTTTTTCTTTGCCGAAGATGCTGACTTTTGCTTAAGGACCAAAAAAGCCGGGTACAAAGTAGTCAGCCTTCCTGATGCCATCGTTTACCATGGGAAAAACAAAAGCCAGGCTCTTGAAACACTTTTAGAGCCTGGCTTTGGAAAGTACTACGATTATTACAAAGCCAAATTTAGACTCATCTTAAAGCACTCTCGCCTACTCCAAAAAGTAACCAGCATCGCCCTGCATTTAACAGTTCTTAGTCTAATACGTTACCTAACGGGAAAAGAGGAGAGCCTTGTTCTAAAAACAAGGGCCTTAGTATCTGTAATAGCGGACTTTAGTCCGCGTCAAAACGCGCAATGAATTGCGCTAATACAAACCTGATCACAATGAAATTACCTCTGATATCCACAATATTCGTCAACTACAACGGCAGGGAACACCTAGGGTACTGTTTGCCTTCCTTGCTTAAGACAAACTACCCTAAGGAAAAACTAGAGGTTATTGTTGTCGATAATGGCTCTCAAGATGACAGCGTCGAGTTTATCCAACAAAAATACCCCCACATAAAAATCGTTGTAAGCACAAACGAAGGGTATGGAACCGGAATAAACAAAGGGTTCCAAGTAAGCCGCGGTGACTACCTCGCCATCCTCAACTTAGATATTAAATTTCATCCCGACTGGTTAATACACTTATTAACACCATTCAGGCAAGAAAAAAATGTTGGCATCACCGGTCCATTACTTTTAGAATTCGACTTTAAAGGAATCCCACAGGAAATAAAGATACCCTGTTTCTCAAAATTCGGTTATCCATACAGTCACACAATCCCCCACCTCGCCGGCGGGCAGGCCCGCCCTACCGGACCAATTGAAACCATTTGGGTTCCCGGAGCGGCAATGTTAATTAAGCGAGAACTATTCAAAAAAATTAACGGTTTTGACCCAATATACTTTTTGTATTATGAAGACTTTGACTTCTGCTTTAGGGCACGCATGGCCGGTTATAAAATCCTCCTCGCCCCCAAAAGCGCCATCTACCACAAAGAATCAGCCCTAATTGACCCCGTTTATACTCCCACAGAGAAGGTCTTTCTGACTGCCCAAAACAGTATTATCACCATACTCAAAAACTACTCCCTATCAAGCTTGATACTCTACCTACCTCTTTTCTGTCTGTTAAGAACCGCTGATATTATCAACGATATACTTCATCCTACCCATCGCACCTTTGCCCGTGCTAAAGTAAAAGCTTGTTGGTCAGCTTTTAGAAAAATTGGTACAATCATTACAAAACGGAGAAGCGTACAGAAAATCAGGGTAACATCCGATAAAGAAATCTTTAAGTTTAATTACGGAGAATCTCTTCTTAAAACCATCCGCCAAAAGATCTTTTAATGATGACTATAGACTACAGATTTAAAAAGGCACTGAGAATTCTCTGCGAGAAAGGGCCGAAAGAATTCACAAAAAAACTCCTTGCCTTTATGTATTACATCACCGGAATTCTGTATTTACCTGCCTGCATACTTAAAACCCGCCGGCTAACCTCTTGTAATAATCTAAATATACTAGTCGATTTTACCTTTTCGGGCTGTGCAGGACTAATTAAGCCTCTGCAGGTAAGATTTGAAATGCTAAAACTTCTTAGAATATTAGTAAAAGAAAAACCTAAATATGTACTCGAGATAGGAACAGCTGACGGTGGCACCTTGTTTTTATTCTCGCGTGCGGCCTCTGAAAAGGCCGTGATAACCACTATAGATCTGCCCGGGGGAGGTTTTGACAAAGGAAGCTATCCCAACTGGAAGGTGCCATTGTACAAATCATTCGCCTCGCCGAAACAGCAGATCCATCTGGTCCAAGGGAACACTCACGACCAAGCAACATTGGAGAAAGTAAAAACTATTTTGAACGGCAACCAGATTGACTTCTTATTTATAGATGGGGACCATTCTTACGAGGGTGTAAAAAAAGACTTTGAAATGTATGCACCGCTGGTTAAAGTAACCGGCCTTATTGCTTTTCACGACATCGTAACCCAACAACTAGGAACAGGCTGCCTAGTAAGTAAGCTATGGAATGAGATTAAATCTAACTACAACCATCTGGAAATTATCGAGAGCCCAAATCAAACCTCGTGTGGTATAGGATTAATAAGAAAGAGTAAAATTAGAAATGTATAATAATGTTTAATCTATGATCGAAGAGCAAAAACACCCAATAAACAAATTTATCTCACTTATTACCTTGTTTCTCTGCACGGCAGGTATAATATTTTTAATCGTTACATTCATTCCTTCACTTAGTCCTTCTATCGTCAAGTTTCGAAGAGACAATCTTCTAGCTGCTTACGCAAAGCCGGAAAAATTCCGCATGCCACAACCTTCTTCTTTACCGAGTCATCGACTTATTAATTACACCGACGAGCGCCTTAACGATCTTATTAACTTATTACCCTCTCAAACGGTAACTCTAACCAAGTTCGAAAATTGCACGTTAAATGTTAGTACCGGAGCAAAAATAAACTCCAGTATCATCCAAAACTCCACCATGAACATCAGCGGGCTTAATATTCATCTGGAAAACGTTATCCTCATCAACACAAAAATCACCATCGATAATAATTCAATCGCCAAAATCTCTAATTCCATCATCCAAGACAACCAAGACCGAATTCACGTATCGCGCTCCCAGTTGGTTATTGTAGAAACACTTTTCATCAACAACAACTCTAAGTCCTTACTCTACGCTGACGGAAACGCATCACTAACTGTTAAAAATTCGGAATTTCGATCAAACGATGGAATTATCTTCTCATCCCACAACCAAAAATATATCGATCTAGATGGAAATGAATCTTCTTTAGTACCTCAATTCATCATTGAACACAATCTTATTGAAGATAATTTTCATCTCCCTATCTATCTAGCAGACCTCGATCAATTTGGCACACGAAT
>JAHJGY010000052.1 GCA_018824115.1 Patescibacteria group bacterium | reverse complement strand
TTGAGGCTTGCCCTGCCTGTCGCATAGGCAGGTGCGTACAGACTAAAGACAAAAGACTAACTAAAAAATAGAACCGTTGTACTAGCTCAGTAATTCGGTAACTTTTTGGAGTTTATCAAAAGGTGTTTCATAGTTCAAACCACCATGTTTTCTTAAATGGTTATATTCAAATAAGAAGTTACCCAGATTCAAAATCAGGTCTTCTTTTGAATCAAAAGAATTAGGATAGAAGAACTCTCTCTTTATAATTCTCCAGAATGCCTCTATTTTACCATTAGTTTGAGGTCGATAGGGCCGGGTATATATATGCTTTATACCCAATTCATTACACATAGTTTCAAATTGATGTTCTCGTTGGATGGAACCCCTAAATTCGGTTCCATTATCCGACATAATAGTTTCAAATTCAAAGTTATAGATTTGTTTAAACCAGGATAAAGAGCGTGCCATAAAGAAGGTTAGAGTAGGAGCGCTCTTGTTTTTTATCATTTCCGCGTAAGCGATTCTGGTGCAGTCATCACAGAGAGCTGCCATGTAAAGTTCTTTAATTTTAAAGGAGCAACGAATGTCTTTAGGAAGCTTACTGACATCAATATGAGCCAGTTCTCCCGGAACTTTTTTCTCATAGCGTTTAATAATCTTTTTAGCTGATTTGTTAAGTGGATATCTGGCTTTAATTCGGTCCATTGTAGCAGGAGAAGGTGTTTGGGATAAGTAATAAGGCTTAAATAAAAGTACCAACTCATAGCGATTGGATCCAAAACGGCGATAAGCTTTAATAATGTTTCGCTCTATCGGCTTAGGAGTTCTTCTGGAGCCCGGTTTTGGCCCTCGCTTATGAGGCAGGAGGGATTCTAGTTGTTTACCGCCTTCAACCCATTTGCGATAATAACGACCAAGTTCTTTCTTGGAGATGTGATAGGCTTCGCATATATCTTTCACAAATTTAAAAGGGCGTGGATTTATTTTATCTTTAGTTCGTTCATACTCTTCTAAAATTGGGATCCAACGCTTTATAACAACCTGCTGGGAGTATTGCATTAGGACCTCCTTTGGTTTATTCTATCATGCCAAAAGAGTTACCTAATTAGTGAGCATAAACAACTGTCCTATTTTCTATTTTCCCTATTATTTTTAGTCTAACGGATGCGCTGGTTCGCCGCTTTGTTCCTTCTCTGTTCTTGGTTGAATGCGCTTAGCTCCAGCAAGATTTACAAGTGGTGGAAATACTGCTTTATTGTCTAAAAAGAATTCTAAGCCCCTAATTACAACATAGCCGCTATCACTTGGCTTAAAATCCAAACGCCATCTCAGTGCTTTAGTCGGTTTAAATACTACGGGTGCGTCAATGCCGACAAGACGCTGCTTGGCGACTTTAAGTACAGAATCATGAGCGATGATATTGACCTCAACGGCTTTGGCTTCATGAGATAGCCCGCTATGTTGGGAATGTATTATTATTTTATCTATTTCCACCGCCACGGGGAATACCATCTCAAGAGACGCCATTTCCTTTCCGACATGTTCGGAATGCCACATGTTGTCGCTATTATATGTGTTTCCAGGCCCCTCGCTTGTATTAATTTGGCCAAGTACTGCATTTGAAGCCTTGCTGCCAAAGGCTTCGCCAGACCAGGTGGATGCTAACACCATGTAAGGTGCCTGGTTAGGTATCTTCATGGGTCCAAGGTGGATAATGTTCGGTGCTAAGCGATAATCTTTGGGAACATCTTGTATGGAATCAAAACAAAGATTTGGAAAAACTCTTTTATTAAGAGATAGGGCACGTATATCTTCCGGAATGAACTTACCTGGGGTCTTGCTCTCTCGAAAACCCGTGGTATGATGGTTTCGATTGTAAGACATTATAGATGCATTCGAGTTCATAGGATAGCCGTAGACGTCTACGTGTGGCAAACCAAAGGCATGCCCAAGTTCGTGCCTGAGTGTGGATTGATTGTTGGGACAACTGATAAGATTAAAGGAATTCCATAGAACTATTCCTCCACCAGTATTTAATCCTCCGTTCAATGGGCGACCTCCTCCGTTCGGAAAGTGATCTTTCTCGTTCATGACGATAATCACAAAGACATAAGGACAGTTGAAGCGATTCATATTTAGATAGTCAAGTATTTCTGAGAGAAAGTTCGGCGCTCCATTCTCAGGAAGTTTTTTGTAGCAAGACAGATCGTATTTGCCTTTGCATATAACAGGTGGCTCGGGAGATATCCTGAATGTGTCTCGACCTGCCAATAGTTTTGAATATGTCTCTTGGCTCCACTTGATGTGCCTTCCAGCCAGGTTCCGCATTAAATCTGTGGGGGCACTCTGCCCTTCTGGCACAAAGAAAACAGGGCGTACACTAACCGCATCCGGAGATGTATACATGTTTTGCTGCTCAGCATTGCAAGCTGAACAAGCCACTATGAATATGATGGCCATTTTTAAGAGAACTTGGTTCAGTAACATCAGTAACTTTCCTTTATGGCGAACATGTATTATACGGCCTAAATAATCTGACAAATACTGCAATTTCTTCATTCTCTGATTTTATTTATACTCTTCCACTCTTTCTCTGTCAATTGCCTGAAAAAAATAAAAGACGGTTATCGTAAATATAAAACGGTGTTCTCCCCCTACATTTCTCTTATACCCGAGGGGTGATTTCGCTTGTCCCCTTGGTCTTTTATCGAAGAGAAAAAAGGGGATTGAAATCATTGGGTAACGAAATGTAGAAGGGGGACAGGGGGTTTACGGGAAATAAAAAATCCTTCAGACTTTTTGATTATTTTTTAGATACTTAACGTCTAATTTGTCTTTTTCTCTACCTGTAGATTCTTTATTTTTGATAAGATTTTCTTTTGAGAGGAATGGTATTTTTATATTTTCAATTTCGATTTCTTCTTTTGTATCGCAAGCTGTTTTAAAATCAACTCCGTCAATGTGTGTTATAAAATCAATTCGGCGTGGAGCTACACCTATTTGGAAAACAATTTCTTTTTCGGCGAAAGTATTTTCTGTAATTCCAGAAAGAGGAGCACCGAATACGGCGAGTGATTTATAGATCTTTTTTGAATTTTCTTCCGATGCTTCTACCCATATATCAAAGTCGCCTGTAGCTCGAGGATAGCCATATGCACCCATAGCATATGCTCCAACAACAAGGAATTTCACTTCATTGTCTAATAAGATTTGTAGTATCTCTTTGTAGTCTTCGTTCAACATTCTCTTTTCCTTGTAATGACCACAATTCTGCCGTAAGTTCCCAAACAAATGATACCCTATCTTGAGGAGTTCCTTCCATAAAACTGTCATCCTGCTCAGTCGTCTTTTTTAAAAAAGTCCGACTCTTATTTAGCTTCATAGCAACATAATTATATCATAATAACCATACAAAACGACGGCGGATTATCACTTGGTCAGGCAGTTATTGCAGGGTATAAAGCTGAAAACATCTGAAACTAATATTGTCTCTGATAAAATATGTCTCGTAATCTTTCAACTGCAACTAAATTATCCAAGTCAGAAATATCAAAGGGATTTCCTGATTTTGATTTCTCAAAAACTATAACTTCTTTGTTTTTTCTGTTTATATAAAGGAAATGATCAGGAAAAAGGTGCGGTGTGCCACTTTCTGCAATTATTATATTTCCCCACGATTTTACTTTCCAAAGCATTGGTTCAACGTATAAATGTCCATCAAGGATAAGACTTGCTGTAGTATCGGAACAAATGCCTAGTAACTTATCGCAATAAATTACTGTACTTTTATATTTAGTTCCTGAATAATTCCATCCGCCTTTTATTTCAAGGGTATCTCCTAAATCAAGAAATGAAAAGGGAGCTACGGTCTTGATTTGGTTTTCTCCACACCCTGCCAAAAGAAAACACAACAGTAGAAAGATTAAATACTTTTTCATTTTTCCTCCTAATGTATATTATATGGTCTTAATAATACGACAAATTTACAATTCGCTAGGTTCCCTGATTTAATGGCAAGTATTTTTATAACAAATAAATAAAACTGTATAAAAAACAGGTATAATTAGAAAAATTATGCTGTTGAAAATTATATCGTAC
>JAHJGY010000001.1 GCA_018824115.1 Patescibacteria group bacterium | reverse complement strand
TTTAAAACAATAAAATTAAACTTATCATCTTTTCTTTCTATTGTTAATCTTATATTATCCTTTTTTGTAAATGATTTATCAACAATTTTACCTTTTACTCTCAATTTCCTAATATAGCCCTGAAGATTCTTATCTTTTTTAGCCATATTTTTTACTAAGAACCGTCCTTAGGGACGCTGTCAGCGAGCTTAACAGGGTATTTCTGGTTATATGTTAAGCAACCTTTTATCACGTAGCTGCCCGTGTATCATGCGGTACAGTCCTGCCTAAAAACCTTTCGATAGTTTCAAGATAAGTCATTCGGCTCACTTCGTTCGCTCAGGACACTCTCTGTACTTGTGTTAACAGCTAGCCATGGCTTGTCGAGTGGCCCGTGTACCATGCGGTACAGGGCCAAAAGCAACTAGGCTAAAAGCTGCGTTACACTTGCTTTTAGCCAGTTTTATTTGGCTGGCGAGTGTGGTGTCCTACGCAGTTCCTTGGCCTACGGCGGTGGACTGCTTCGGAACACCTTTAATACCGCAACAACTTATCTTTCTTCAAGACTTCAGACTAATGTAAACGTAATACACAAATATAGTTTTCGGCAAAGCCATTCTGAAGCCTCGGCGAAAGATGGCTGCCGGGCGTGGTTTCGAACCACGATTGGCGGAGTCAAAGTCCGCTGTCCTACCGTTAGACGACCCGGCAATAATTTAACCTGGCACACTACGTGCTTAATTTTACCATGATTGGGAGAAAATATTCGAGTTGAGCGGGAACTTATTGATATGGGTTTGTGTGCTATAATGAGGTTTGTGAAAGAATTGGTTTGAGTTGGGGGAATTTCCCCACGCTGGGGTTCACCAGAACACCCCAGCAGTACCTTTTTAAGGAGGCGAGTGATGAGGAAGTTGCTGTTCGTTCTGGCTTTACTCTCCGTTTTGGTCTTGGCTGTCGTGCACATTGAGTCCATCGACGATTTCATCATTTTTGACCTCAAGTGCGGTCGCAACGGGTGCGGTGATGAGATTATCGCCGCCATGGTTGATGGCGCTGAGGCTACCGAGAAAGCGACCAATGCGGCTCTAGATAGGGCGATCGGTGTCCAGGTTGCTCAGCTCGATGCCAAGATGAGCTGGGACGACACAGTCTGGGCGGCCATTAATCCCGCCCTCAACGGGCTTGAGATGTCTACCAACGTGCGTTCGGCGGTGAACGCCGAGATAGAGCACTATATTGGAAAACAGCTCGATCCGAGCACTACCGAAACCTGGGATCCCCCGAACGAGGAGATTTGCAGTATACTGCATCAGGCTGCGGATATCTCTCGCGTTCCCGTGGACGGGATCTGCACCGGCCTCGGCCAATAATCAGTCGCCGCCAGCGTTAGCTGGTTGCTTTGGGTAAAGGGCCCCAGAGCTTAAGGCGCAATGAATTAGTCCCTATGGGGCAGACCTGCTTGGATTCGAATTATACATCGAACCCAATCCAAGCAGACTCTGCCCCTTTCACATTTAGGAGTACTAAAGCCGTATTTAAACCTTGAACTTAAATTCGAGGACATCACCGTCTTGAACCTGATATTCACTCCCCTCAAATTTGGTTAAACCCAAGTTGTAGATGTCTTTCCAGCCTTTATGCTGGGTGAATGTTTCTGCAGGGCACACAGCCGCTTTTATAAATCCCTTTTCCATATCGCTGTGGACTTCCCCGGCCGCCGCTCGAGCCACTGTCCCCTTGTTGATTGTCCAGCTGTGAGTCTCGTTGTCGTTGGCGGTATAGAAGGTAATTAAATCTAGAGTCTTAAAGGCTTTTATAATCAATTCTTCTAGACCGGATTTCTTAATGCCCAATTCCAACAGGTATTCTCCCCTCTCCGACTGATCTAGGTCTATTAATTCCGATTCCAGTTTAGCGCATACCGCAACGGCATCTAGATGACTAAGATCTTTATGGATATTCTCCAGATTATCGTATTGAGACTCATCAATATTTAGAACCTTAAGCTCCGGTTTAATCGTAAGCAAGCATAATGGTTTAAGTAGTTTCTTTTGCTCCGCAGTTAATTCTGAATTGTCTAGGGCAATGCCTTTATCCAAAATTTCTTTAGCAGCTATAATTGTCTGCCACCATAATTTAAGCTCCTTGGTTAATTCACCCTTAGGTTCTTTTTGTTTGTCAAGTGTTCCTAGATCGGCTAAAATTAGCTCTGTTTGTATTGTTTTATAATCCTCAGTTGGTTCTGCGTCCCCAAGCGTTGTGACAAGATCATTTTTAAATAACCTTATTACATGAATTATCGTCTCTACTTCCCGAATGTGAGCCAGGAATTGGTTTCCTAAACCCTCTCCTTGGTGTGCATTTTTAACTAAACCAGCGATATCAACAAATTTAATGATAGCAGGTGCGGTAATCTTCGAGTTCTCTGCTTCCGCTATTTGATTGATTCTTGTATCTGGTATCTCGACGATGCCTACATTAGGTTCAATTGTGCAGAAAGGATATGGCGAGGTGTCGGCTATTTGACGCGATAGTAAAGCGTTAAATAGGGTGGATTTACCAACGTTGGGCAGGCCTACAATGCCACAGCTGAGAAGCATAGTACTTTGATTTTACCAGTTTTGATGCTAGAATGTCCTTAAGGTTTTTAGAGCTTCATTGAAAGAGAGGTGAATTACATGGCATTTAGCATGAATAGAGTTACTTTGTTGGGGAGATGTTCTCAAGATCCCGAGTTA
>JAHJGY010000051.1 GCA_018824115.1 Patescibacteria group bacterium | reverse complement strand
TTTGCCCCTTTCCGCCCTCTCATCTGCGAGGGCACGGCCGCGGAAATTCCGCGGCGATCTAGGACCGCGGGAACAAATCCCTACGCGGCCTGCCCGCCGTTAAGGCGGTATTGGGGCACGGAACTCATTAATCACGACATACGCAGGATCGTCCTGCGAACCGGTATCTCTTGCCTGTTTGGTAAGGGGACAGGCACCAAGATACTACGTTTTTGACTCGCCTTCTCACCGGTGTTGGGACACCGTTCATCTCTTGCTGGGCGGGGATGCCCAAACCCAAAACTTCTTCGCTTACCACTATCCTTTTTCTCTACCTAAAAGGCAGATTCTTTGTCCAGATAGCGGGGCAAAATACTCCGAATAGGATTATTCGGAGGGGCGGCCGGTTAGGCCTCAAGAGACGGAAGGAGAGGTAGGCTGCCTTGTCTTTCAGGCAGGGGAAGCTGGGGGCTCAATACCGTACATTAGGATAAATTAGTGTGAATTTTGCGAGCAATACATTATTTAATTCGCCTTTTGCCTCAGAGAATTAGTTATAGAGCATTGTCGCATCACATCAGTCTATTCTAGCAACAGTAAGAACCCACAGCTTTCCCTGCCTGAAACGGCCAAATCTACCCGAAACACAGCGCGAACTAAAGTTCGCTACTACAGAGGAAAAGCAATGCTAAATCCTATTGTTACCAACCAACTCTCACCGCCCACTTCTTGTGGACTCCTTTTGGCTGGCTCCAATTATTCACTTTTTAATGTACTTTTTGGTCTTAAATGAAAAAGACCACTCCCCAGAGAGTGGCTTAATCTTATCTCTCTGAGGCTCCTATAATATACCACAAAACACCTCAGAAGTCAACGCTATGGGGCGAAGGGGCGTGGGGATAGAAAAGGAGACTATTTGGCCTACCAGAAGCAACTAGACTAAAACCTCCGCCGTGCTCAGTTTTAGTTAGTTTTATCTGGTGCCCTCAACGAGAATCGAACTCGTGTTTCCACCTTGAGAGAGTGGTGTCCTGGGCCACTAGACGATGAGGGCTTATTTCACCCTATTGTACCAAATAACCAGTAGGGGAGCGGCGGTAAAAGTGGAAGAATAAGTGCCAGCGATTGTCCCAACTAATAGTGCTACAACAAACCATCTAATCGTCTCGCCACCCAAAAATAATAATGCTAATAACATAAATATTATCGTTAACGAGTTATTTACCGACCGGGTAAGTGTATCGGCTACTGCGCGATTAATAATCTCTACAAATTCTATTCTAGGATATAACTTTATTAACTCTCGGATGCGATCATACACCACAACGGTGTCATGGACCGAGAAAGATAACACTGTTAAAACCGCCGTCACGAACAAGGTGTCGATTTCGACCAAAAGAAAATGCCCCAGGAGAGAGAATATCCCCAAAACAATGAGTGTGTCATGAAACATTGCCAAAATCGCACATATTCCGTACATCTTGTCTTTAAACCTCCATGCTACGTACACCAAAATAAACCCGGCCGCTAATACGACAGCAATCATTGTTTTTACTAAAAGTTCACGGCCCAGGGTCGGCCCTACTGTTTCGAAACTAACCTCGGTAAATTCACCCAAAGTATCTTTTAAAGATGACTTCAGGGAGTCTTTATCCGTTTCCCCTAAAGGAGACATTTTAATGAGATAGGACTGCGGTCCCGTTTTTTGCACCGACGTTAAAGTCAAATCGGTCTCTTTGATATGTTCTTCAATCAAAGTCTGGGTAACTTCTACGTCTTCTTTAAAATTAAGCTCCCACATTGTGCCGCCAGTAAAATCGATCGCTGGTTTCAGTCCCCAGAGAACTAAGGACACCAACCCTGGAATTAGAACAAGGGCCGAAACAAGAAAGAATATTAACTTGTACCGCATAAAGTCTGGCATGTTTTGAGTTAAAAATCAAAAGTCAAAAATAGGCCTGGTCTGGTAGAATTGATTATAAGAACCTGACGCTCCGCGTCAGAACCTTGCGATTAAGTATAGCCTAACGGCTATCACCCTTAATCTA
>JAHJGY010000050.1 GCA_018824115.1 Patescibacteria group bacterium | reverse complement strand
TGGTCCCGCCCGGGGTGGGCGAGAAAGACGAAAGAACAACAGGTTAAAAAGCCATAAATAATCCTCCTTTTAGGCTTCTGGATCGGCCATTTGAGCAAGTCGGCCGAAAGTCACGAAAGTTTTTAGTGGTTAACGTACAAACGTGTGCATATAATACACTAAACCCCCTTCCTAGTCAAGCTATAGGACACGCGGGGGGTGCCTGTCATTGGAGATCGGTAGGTTTAACTACGGGGCGATTAGTTCCGGGGCTAGAGCAGGAATATAGGCTTGCCAGTCTGCTTGCTGGTACCCTATTAGGGTGGCCGTACCTTTAAAAACCCAGACCGGCTGAAGGTATTTTTGGTAGGGAGCGGTAATGTAATAGGCTAGAAATGCTTCTTGGGCGCGGAATTCTTTAACTCGCGGAGGGTTGTAAGGTAGGGTGGGATCTTGACCTGCCGGTAGTAAATGAACAAGACTTTTGGTTGTATTTTTTAATTCATCCCAGGCTTGCTGACTTTCTTTTAAGGTGTAAATACCCCCCTCTTTGGTTTGGATTAACCAGCGTATGCTTTGCAGATCAATTACTTCTCCGTAGCTATTACGGTTTTGCGGATCTCCGGTAAAGATAACATAAACTAAGTCCTGCGTGGGGTTTTCGTTGACAACTGGATAAGCATCGATCAGGGGTACCGGAAAATCAACTCTGGCCGCTGATGCCTCGTTTAGGTTTATTGTTTCCCGCAGATTTGCACCTTCGAGTTTTAATAGCTGCGATTTAGGTTTGCTCCCATCCAGATTGGCAAATAAATTATGCTTTTTAAGGATTGTTTCAGCAATTTTAATTACACTGTCGGTGGAAAAAAAGGTGCCGGGAATAAAGATTTGTGATTGGTTTTGATAGTTATACTTGTAAGATAGATTCAGGGTTTTCTTTTCAATTTCGAGGGTTCGCAAGTTATCTTGCCAAACGAAGTGGGTATTGTTAATGTCTGGTGTTGTTTTAAAGTTGAATGTTTTTGCTCTTTGAGCAGCTTTTTCTTCGGCGAGGAAACTTACTTGCGGCTGGGCAATTGGATACACACTTGCGATTGTTGGGCCTTTAGGGAGGTAAGAAGAGATTAGATCCAGTATAAAGGTTGGACTTGAACTACTATCTAATTCCAAGGAGTCTATTTCCAAACGGGGCAGTTTGCCGAATTGGGCGGGAGGAGTGGGCGTTGGTGTCAGTTGTGCCGTTGGGCTGATGCTGGCAATTTCCATAAAAACGCGTCCCACAAGAAGTACCACGGTGCCAATAATAATTAGTTTTGTTCCGGTGCGGAAAGCCTTGACGGTTTCAGTCAGTGTCATGGGTCCAGTATAACAATCGGGTGTGATAGAATCAACGGGAGGATGGTTAGAACACGTTTTGCTCCCAGCCCAACCGGATCACTTCACATTGGTGGTATTAGGACTGCTTTGTATTGCTACGCTCTTGCCAAAAAACAGCGCGGCGAGTTTTTGCTGCGTATTGAAGATACGGATTTACAGCGGTATCAGAAAGGAAGTATCGAAGAAATTATTGAGATGCTTGAGGCATATCATATTTCCCCTGACCGAATTCCTTCGACTGCGCAGATTGCTCAACGGGCAGAAAGGTCTTTTTACGGAGAGGATTGGCTGCTTCACGCCGAGGAGCTAAAAGCAGTCCAGGACAGAAATTTTAATGATATTTATTTGCAAACATTGCGAGTGCCTTTATATCAGAAATATGCCCTTTCCCTGTTGGAAAAAGGTTTCGCCTATCTGTGCTTTTGTAGCAAAGAGCGATTGGTCGAGTTAAGGCAGTCTCAACAAGCGGCCGGGAGCAAGCCCGGCTATGATGGTCGTTGTCGAAGAATTGGTTTTGATCAGGCGATGATTAGAGTAGAAAAAGGAGAGCCTTGTGTAGTTAGGCTGGATGTTGATGCTTATAAGAAGTGGAAAGATACAGAGATAATAACCCATGATGACCGCTTAATGGGCAGGGTGGTTTTTCCATTAACCGAAGTAGATAGTCAAGTTTTAATTAAATCTAATGGTCTCCCAACATATCATCTTGCGGTGGTGGTAGATGATTACCTAATGCAAATCACTCATCCGATGAGAGCGGTTGAATGGATATCTTCGACGCCTAAACAGGTGATGATTTATCAAATGCTTGATTGGGAAGTACCTCGTTATACTCACCTAACTCTTATTCTGGATCCGACCGGCGGTAAATTATCAAAGCGTAAAGGCAGTGTGGCGGCTAAGGATTTTTTGGCTCAAGGTTATTTGCCCGAGGCGACCCTGAACTATTTAATGCTTTTGGGCTGGTCTTCCGAGGATGATCGAGAGATCTTTTCTTTAAAAGAATTTGTGAAGGAGTTTTCTTTAGAAACTCTTAATAAATCTAATGCTGTTTTTGATCGCACTAAACTTGAGTGGCTGAACGGCTTTTATATTCGAGAGAGGCTTTCCGATAAACAGTATAATCAATACTTCTATGACTTTATGCTGGGAGAGACTCAAGAATTACCCGGAGCTCAACAGAAGGTAAAAGAAGTTGCCTTACTGTTGCGGGATCGGTTAAAGATATTTTCCGAGGTGCCGGAGCTAACCGACTTTTTCTTTGCCGAGGAGGTTTCGGTTGATAGGGATAAATTAATCGAACAGACAGGTGACGCGGTCAAGACGAGGGAGATGTTAGCGATTTCTTTGGCATGTTTAGAAAAGTTGTCGGTATGGAAAGTGGGTTCTATCGAGCCGGAGTTGAGGAAGGTGGGCTCGGAGAAGGAGTGGAAAAACAGAGAGTTTTTCATGACCATCCGGATTGCTGTGTCTGGACAAACAGCTACACCTCCGCTTTTCGATACCCTGGCTGTTTTAGGCCGAGAAAAAACTCTTGGCCGTTTAGATAAAGCCCTGCAGACGCTTACCGTAGACTAGTTTAGTATAATCGTGCTGAGGCCGGGGGTTTGTTGGATTTAAGATAGGATTTGAGTTTCGCGTTTTAAGTTTTGAGATTCTTTTACTCTTCCCAAACTTTTTGCGGGGCGGTGGGGGCGAACAGCTTAACCAGCCCAATGAGGATAAGGGCGAATAAAGCGTAGAGGCCCATGGCCAAGAGAGTAGTCCACTCCGAAATGTGAGCACCACGGCCGGAATTTTTCACGATACCAACAAACGGATATACAAAAGCACCGCTAATATCGTAAATCCAAATCACCAGTGGGCTGGTGCTATTGGCCGTGATTAGTTTAAAGAGGAATCTTAAAGTGAATAAGATTTCCAGGACAGTTAAAAAGTACATGATAATTTGGTGGGCTTTCTTAATGAACTTTTGCCGCTTAAACTCACCTAGCTGTACCGTATCTGGCGAGGTTTGTGGTGGCTGAGGTACTCTAATCGGAGTGATTACCGAAGGCGCTGTTGGATCTGGAGAGTTAGGCACCGGCGTTAATGGCAGAGTGCTTGGAGTAACTGGCCCCACGCTGGGTGTGGTTTGGGGTTGATTAGGTAGTGATTGATTGGGCTGCTCGTCCATTGTTTCCAAAATACTCTACGCAGGGGTTGTTGTCAAGGGCTCGAACTTCTTGTCAGAGAGTGAGAGGCGTGTTAGTATGGGATACATGCTTAAAGTTCTAGATTTCTCTGCTACTTGGTGTCCACCTTGTCAGGCGATGGTGCCGGTGATCGAAGAGCTTAAGGAAGAATTGCAGGACAAGGTTATTTTTGAAGAGATTGATGTCGATGAGAATCGGGGAGAAGCACAGGAATTTACAATTATGGGCGTGCCTACCTTTGTGTTAATGAAGGATGGCGAGGAATTAGATCGTAAAACTGGTCGAGTAACAAAGGAAGAGTTTAAAGCCTGGGTGGAGAAGTATCTAAGATGATTAAAATTGCAATTAATGGCTGCGGCCGAATTGGCAGAATAGTTTTTAAAGCCATCACATCTAAACAGGATTGGGGTCGGGTGCAATTAAGTCCTCGGATTGATCGAGGTAGCTTGGAAGTTGTCGCCTTGAACAATCTGGGTGGAATTGATGACTCGTTAGCTCACCTTTTTAAGTACGACTCGGTATATGGGACGTATCCAGGTGAAGTAAGGGCGGGAGACAATGGCAAAAGTTTATTTTTTGACGGCAGGGAGTATCCGTTTTTTAATGAAGCTGATCCGGAGCAGCTTCCCTGGGGTGAACTAGAAGTGGATGTAGTTTTAGAATGTACCGGTGCTTTTACGGATTTTCAAAAGGCGCGCGCTCATATCCGGGCTGGTGCGAAACGAGTGGTAATTACTGCAAACGGTAAGGGCGAGGGACTTACTTTGGTTTTGGGAACGGATTCAATTAAAGTGCTGGACCAGGGTGTTGATGATCCAGTCCAGCTGGAGGTGGTTGCAGGGACTTCTTGTACTACCAATTGTGCTGGGCCGGTGGTTCAGCTGCTGCATGATCATTTAACAGTGCTTAAGGCGCAGATGGTTACTGTCCATGCGGTAACTTCGACTCAAAGCTTGGTGGATGTGGTGAATAAGAATATGCGTCGTTCCCGAGCAGCATATGCCTCAATTGTTCCCCAATCAACGGGTGCGGCAGAAGCGGTAACAAAGGCAATTCCCGATTTAGACGGTAGAATCAGCGGGGCGGCTTACCGCGTTCCAGTCCTCTGCGGTTCTGTGCTGGAGGTGGTAGCACAGGTGCAAAAAGAGACTACCGTGGAAGAGGTGAACTCAATTTTTAAGACTGCGGCTCAAGGCGATCTTGGCGGGATTATTGAGGTAAGCGAAGATGGTCTGGTTTCCAGCGATATTATTGGTAATCCAGTAGCATCAGTGGTGGATTTGGCACTAACTGAGGTAATTGATTTACCGGGCGTCAAGGATGAAAATATGGTAAAAGTGGTTGCCTGGTACGACAATGAGTACGGTGCTGTCTGCCGCTACGTTGAACTAGCTCAAATTTTAGCTCGTTTGGGTTAGCCCCTGGTGGGTGTGATAAAATTTCTCCGTGTCAGCTGCAAATAATATCCTTTCTTCACTCAATTCAGCCCAGCGCGAGGCGGTAGTTTATACTGGTGGCCCGTGTTTGGTATTGGCGGGAGCTGGTAGTGGGAAAACCCGTGTATTAACTCATCGAGCCGCGTACCTAATTAGTCAGGGCATTGATCCCACTAATTTACTTTTGGTTACTTTCACTAATAAAGCGGCCCGGGAGATGAAAGAGCGGGTTGGACAACTAGTTAAGCACTCAACCAAGCCCCAGGTGGGTACATTTCACGCAACTGGGGTTCAAATACTCAGGCGTTACGGTCACCATCTGGGGCTCTCTCCCCGCTTTCTTATTTACGATAAAACCGACCAAATATCAGTTATCAAGCAGGTACTAAAAAGACTTAAATTAGCGAAAAAAAATATAAATCCGTCCGCGCTAAGTGGTTTAATAGGTTCAGCTAAATGCGAATTAGTAACACCCCGGGAATACCAGCAGTTGGCACAAGGATATTACCAGGAATTAGCGGCCGAGATATATCCGCTGTATCAGGAGTTATTACGCGAAAACGAAGCACTGGATTTTGGTGACTTAATTATGGAAACGGTTCGCCTATTAAAAGAACACCAAGAGGTACGGGAAGCTTATCAACGGCAGTTTGCGCACTTGATGGTTGACGAGTATCAAGATACAAATCATGCCCAATATGAATTTACTAAATTATTAGTTGGTGTTGGCGACGATTGTAATCTTTGTGTTGTCGGTGATTGCAGTCAGAGTATTTATGCTTTCCGGGGTGCGAACTTACAGAATATACTCGATTTTAAGAAGGATTTCCCTCGAGCCCGGGTTTTTAATCTGGAAAAAAACTACCGCTCTACGAAAACAATAATTGATACAGCAACTCGGATTATTCAGGTTAATAAGAATACCCATCCCGTCTTATCTCTTTGGACAGATAACCCGGTTGGAAAACCAATCGTAATTTATACGGCCCGCGATCATGTGGATGAAGCTCAGTTTGTTGTTTTCCAAATCCAGAAGCTGCGTGATTACGATCTTAACGAGTTTGCGGTTTTATACCGTACCAACGCTCAGTCTCGAGTATTAGAGGAAGTATTTCTTCACGCCCAATTGCCCTACCGATTAGTTGGCGGTATCCACTTCTATGAACGAAAGGAGATTAAGGACATATTGGCTTATCTAAAATACATTGCCAATCCTAAAGATAAAGTAAGTTTCGGGAGAATTGTGAATACTCCGCCCCGTGGGATTGGTCCGGTTACACTTAGGCATGGTGGAGATAAGCTGGACGGATTTGAACAGTTCGTAGACGACCTTCGGGAAAAAAGCTATCAAATGAATGTACTTGAATTGCTGGAAGAGCTATTAAAAGAGATCGATTTTAAAAATTATCTTGATGATGGGACAGAAATGGGAATAATTCGGTGGGAAAACGTATTAGAGTTAAAATCAGTAGCTCAGGGGTTTACAAAATATCCCCCCGAGGAATCATTATGGGCATTTTTAGAAAGTGTGGCCTTAATGGAGAAATCGGAGGTTTCAACTACACATGGACAAGCAAGGGTCACGACAGTGGATGACCAGAAATCTGTTAATTTAATGACACTCCATGCAGCTAAGGGTTTAGAGTTTTCGGTAGTTTTTATTGTCGGCTTGGAGGAGGGGCTATTACCGCACTCGCGGTCGCTGATGGAACGCAGCGCCTTGGAGGAAGAACGGAGGTTGGTTTACGTGGGCGTAACCAGGGCTAAGGAGCAGTTGTTTTTAACTCATGCGCAAAGCCGCTTATATTTTGGACAGCAACATGCATTTCCGCCGTCTCGGTTTTTAAAGAATATCCCGGAAGAATTGATTGTAAAACTTTAACCTGCTGCCCGGTTTCTCCTGACGAAAATTTTGACTACTTCTCTGGTTATCATTACAACGATGATGAAGATTAGAGAGACGGTAAAGTATAATTCTTGACCTGCGGGAACACGGTAAGTAATAAAGAAGGCAGCAATTGGAGCAAAGACAACGGTCATCCAATCTTCCCGTGTAGCTGGCAGATCAGAAAACATGATGCCGAGCAGTTCAGCAGGAACGGTAAGGATTGCAGAAGCGGCGTTAAACAGCGGGCTAGGTACAGTGAGCTCCAATAAGCCAAGGAAGTTGGTTTGTACTGGAATTTCTGGCTGGCGTACAAAAGAGTAGAGTAAGTTAAAGTCCTCACCTTTGATGCCGGTCTTGAATACGCGGTAAAGAACAATAAAGTAAGCAACATAGATTGCGTAACTAATTAGACGTGAACCAATTATTTTCCTGTGGGCACGGATGTGTGTTTCCTTTTCTTTCTTAATGCGTACTGGGTAGCCGGCGAAGATCTTTTCTACTCTATCCATGTCCTGCATAAGTTGACGCCGTTCCTCATCAGTGTCTTCACCGCTTAGGGTTAGTGGTAGCAAGCAGATGTTAATAAAGAGGGTGAAAATAATGAGGGCTAAGCCCATATCCTCGCCCCAGGGTAGATAATCATATACCAGGATAAGGACATTGAAAAATGGGCGGTAGATGATGTCGATGACGATAAAGTTTATAATAGAAGAAAGCATGGTTAAAAAAGCTCAAAACTATAGTGTAGAACTAAAAACTATTTTATCACGATACGGTATTAAACTGAGTAAAAAGCTGGGCCAGCATTTTTTGGTGGACCGGGGAGTGCTGGATAGGCTTTTGGATGCTGCCGAGTTAAAGTCAGGTGATGTGGTTTTGGAGGTGGGGGCGGGTATGGGTGTGATTACGGTAGAGTTGGCTCAACAGGTGAAAAAGGTGATTGCGGTAGAAAAGGATAGGAACCTGATTCCAGCGTTAGAACAGGTATTGCAGGAAGCAGGCGTAAGTCATAAAGTGGAGGTTGTGAATTGTGACATTTTAGAATTTGGAAATTTGCCACCGAAGGTAGTAGGAGCCATTCCCTACCAAATCACTTCCCCTCTTATCCATAAGTTTTTGAAACGGGAGACATTGCCGGAACTGATTGTTTTTATTATCCAAAACGAAGTGGCGGAAAAGATTGTTGCCGTGCCTCCGCGAGCATGTTATTTAAGTAACTTTATCCAGAGCCTTGCTCTTGTTGAGCTTGTAGGTAAGCCGATTCCGTCGACAGCTTTCTGGCCTCAGCCAAAAGTGAAGTCGAGAGTGATAAAACTCAAAACCACTCCAGACATGGTTAAAGCCCAAAGCTTAAAGTTCAAAACAAAGGATGAGATTAGTAATTGGGAAGGGTTCTTGCACCGCGGATTCAGGAATCCGCGGAAGATGTTAAGAAATGAGTTCGATGAGGAGATACTTTTGGAATTGGGTATTGATCCGCAATCACGTCCGCAGGAGCTGATGTTAAGCCAATGGGAGAGCCTATTTTTTCTTCTTGGCTCGGTAAATAATGATTGAGAGGATAGCGGTAAAAACATAACTGGCAATAGCGAGGATGCTGAAATTTCGGACCAGTACGGAGACACTCCCCTGCAGGGCCTCTTTAATTAACCAGTAGTTGATTATTAGCCAGGGAAGGAAGGCGATAGCGGTAATGCAGAAATATGAGGCGAAGCTGATGTTAGTCAACCCTAGGGCGTAGGAGATATAGTCGGTAGCGGCGCCGCCCAGAAGGCGGATTAGAAAAACCATCTTCCAACCCACAATTTCGGTAAATTCATCAATTTTCTGCAGGCTCTGCTTTCCTGTGAATTTTACGATTAATTTTCTTCCCCAGCGTTTAGCAATAAGGAAGTTAAAAGAGTGACCAATTAGGTTAGCTGCGTAGATGTAAATAAAGGCCCAGGGGAGTTTAAAGATGAGGATTCCAGCGATCCAGAAAGGAGTAATGACCAACGGAGAAAAAACGTTCGTGGAAGCGCAGACAAGAACGTAGAAAATCGGCGCAAATATTCCAAATCCCTCGACAACATCCTCGATATTCTCTACTGTAAGTTGTTGGTTTATCTGATGAATGTTTTGCCAGACAAGCAAGCTGGCGAGAATAAGTATAGAGGTTAAGATGGCGATGGTAATAATAATGGTTTTTTTCATTGAGCGCGCAGTTGAGCTTTGCGATATAATTAAGCTGGATAGTCGTAGACTATGCTTAATTTCAAGGTTCTGACGCGGAGCGTCAGGTTCTTTAGATTAAGGGTGATAGCCGTTAGGCTATACTTAATCGCAAGGTTCTGACGCGGAGCGTCAGGTTCT
>JAHJGY010000049.1 GCA_018824115.1 Patescibacteria group bacterium | reverse complement strand
TATTATGGCTGGCAATATGGCCCCCGTGAGATTATCTCTTACTTTCAAAAGAATAATGCAGATTACGAAGAACTGATCATGGACTATCACTTTAACTCCCCGGGTATCTTTTTTAAATTCTACGCTCCTGAAAACTATGATCAATGCCGTGTCGGCTCGATACAAGAACTGTTTGATCCCAAAAAGAAGCAGTTATTCGCTTATCGACCAGAAATTATTGAAGAAAACTGGCTTTTCTTCCAAGATAAAAACGTAAGAACCATTAAGCTTATTCCCTATCCAAACGGTGAACCAGCCTTTCATCTTTTTGAGATTACACCTAATACGCAACTTTAGAAAAGCTCCTGCTCCCATTCCCGGCTACTCGTCCAAAAGATAGGAATTCAGCGAGAATCTCACCGCAATAACATTACCCTGCCTATCCCTAATCTTTACCTCTTCCAATGGAGAGTATCCTATCTCGGCGAAAGCTTCAACAAAGTCTTCCAGCTTAAATGTATCAACAATAAAATATGCTTCCGGGCTAATCTGACCGGCAAGAAAGTCTCTCCTTAATTCTGTTATCCCATCCCGCGACAAAGTATTATACGACTGATAGTTCTTAAACTTTGGCGAAACAGAAGAACTCTCTTCTAATGATAGAAAGGTCAATATGTCCTGGGGCCAATTTCCCGCGTAAACAATAATTTCACCAGCCTCCAATCCATGTAGGTACTCGCCGACTACCGTCGCGTCTGGATAAAACCCCCAAGCAAAAACGTCTTGCCGAACAAAAAGTCTCGCAATCGAACTTAGTCCCTGGAATACTACAAGGCTAGCGAATAACAAAGTCAACAGCCATCTAGGCACCTTCAATTTTGAAAAGCAATTCCAGAGAACAAAAACAGCGATACTCGCCAGCACATAGACTACCGCCAATGTGCCTATTGCTCGATGAAATGACGGTACGCTGAACACGCTCGGTAATAAGAAGGTAGAAAACAACAAAACATATATCCAAAAACGGCGCGGCTTTATCAACGATATCACCAAACCGACCATCCAGAGCACTGCAACAGGACCTGCTAGAACCGGAAAATTGGTGAGAAAATCATTACCTTTTGCATCAAAATTATAGAACCGGAAGGAAGCCTGTATATTACCGATTACTGTCTCGGGACTTAACTGATCAGAAAGCGCTTTCGCTCGACCCATCCAATCTGACCAATTATGAAAAGCATAAGACAGCATCGGAGCTGCAAAGATCAGGAAGCATAAACAGGAAACAAGGCAATGCTTCAACCGCCTTGTTAAATCCCCTTTTAACATACAACCCAACCAAAAAACAATCAGGTACAATACGACCGAACGACCAGCATTATAAGTATAGAAAATTATTGCCGAGGTTATCCCGACTCCAATCGCATTACTCATCGCTGCCCGTTCTAGATACTTTTGAGAAAACAGTGCTAATAGGATTACGAAAGGGATTAAAGTAATAAGCCGCCAGCCAGCTAGACTGTAAACGACCAACGCCGGACTTAACAACCATAGTATAGACAACCCAAAAGACAACGACTTCTGGTTTGTTATCGTAAGCATCAAGAGAAAGAAAAAGACTACAGATAAACCCCCAAAAAATGCGGTGGTGCCAATGATCGCCGCCTTAGAACTACCAAATACACGGAAAAATATAGCCAGGAAATAGTGAAAAAAAGTTTCCCGTCCCCAAGCTTCAGTTGTATATACAGTAAAAGGCTCTCCGTTAAGGATTCTTTTTGCGTACAATCCATTCCAGGCCGCATCATGATTTAATCCCGGCGGAAGACCTCGCATTAACAAGGCAAAAATAACCAAAGCAAAAACAGAAACCAAAATCACAACTGCCAAGATTCCCCCGATATTCCATTTAAAACTTTCTTTAGTAATAACTATAGGCACCATATCTTTGGATTACTCGAAAACCCCAACTTAACTTCATGCCGACAATCAATCAATTAAGAGGTTAAGGGGTTGGTGAGGTAACATCATGAAGTTTTGCGACACCTAACTTTAAATTGCGGGCGTCAAAAAACTCATGCTGTTTGAAGCCGATAGACATCGGCTGAGTTCATGAGTTTAGCACGCAATTTAATAGCTAGGTGCAAAACTGAGTGCAGTTTCCGAACCAATTCCCAACCTCTTAAAAAAATCTAGTTATTCACCCCTGGCAAAAATCATCACTTTCGGATGATCGTACACAGTAAAACTCTCATCAGCTCCATCATCATTCATCTCTAATCTCATTTTAGCGAACCCGATCCGCGGATACGAAGTGAACTCAGCCACTTTCTCAAACCCCAAACCTCCAGAAAACAAGTCATGGTAGTATTGGGTCGCCCAAACATATTTTTGCGGCAGGCGGGGAATCGATTTATATAACCGCTTAGAGGAAATAATAATGTAATCAGAACTGTTAACAATGTTTTCCGTTTCTTGCGCTTTTAAAGGATTATCCGTCGCATAAAGCTCCAATTTAATTAGATTAAACTTCTCCCCGCCATACAGCGGCAAGCTGTCATCCCAATGTTCTAATGCAATCACCGAACCAGAAGCAATATTCTCATGAATCCACTTTGTTGCCGAGATCCGCGTGTGGGGCTCCCGATATATCTGCATAAATGCAAAAGTATAGAAAAATGGCAAAACGCAGATCGTAAAACTCAAAACCACCCGCCCGCATCGCTTAAACCCACAACCACTCCCCCTATCACTCATCATAATTCCTCGGCTCCACCTTATCAAAGTAATGAATCCAAAGGCAGCCATTAGAACAAGAAAGGGGTAAAGAGGCATCATATAGCGCATGAACTTTGTCACCGAACTGCCCACCACCCAAAAATACACGGCCGCCCAGCTCGCGCTAATAACCGCCTCAGCTCCACGCGTAAACCCCAAAAGATCGAAAGAAAAGCGTCTAATGGCAGTCAAAAGACCACGCCCAAAACCAATTACCGCCAACAAACCTAATGGTAAACCTAACCCCCACAGTAAAAT
Organism: Patescibacteria group bacterium; assembly: GCA_018824115.1. Lineage (GTDB taxonomy): Bacteria > Patescibacteriota > 4484-211 > 4484-211 > 4484-211 > JAHJGY01. Next base: position 19,727 of record JAHJGY010000049.1, on the reverse strand, counting down.
GTTTTTTATAAAGTACCCGTAAGGAAGTGTTCCAACAAACTGAATTGTATAGGGAAAAAGTAAAGCATCCTTCGACATCCGGGCCTGCAGAATAATCTCCTCCTTAAATTGGCGGAAGTCGAGCAGTGCATACGGCTGTAGCAGGAAAAAAACACTTACGGAGATCACAAGTAGCAGGATAAGTTTTGGTAAAATAGCCGTTAATCTATCGCCATCTCCCCCGCTCACGCCACTAACAAACCCTCTAATCAATATCAAAGTAAAACAAACAATCAAGGGAGCGAACAAAAACACGGCCGTTATCTTTGTCGCCCCGGCAAAACCAACCACTACAGCCAAGCCTAACACTTTTTTCCAAGACGGCTGTTTATACACCCTTAATATCAAAAACACCGCCAGGGTACACCAGAAAGTCAGCTGAATATCCACAGCATAAAAATGGCTACCCTGGATGAGAAACACTGTTGTTGCGTATAAAAGCGCCGCCAGAATCCCTTCTACAGCGCTCCAATAACGCTTCCCAAGGAAATAAACAATAAGCATGGTAAAGGTATCAAATATTACACTTAGAGTACGGCCGATCACTTTTAGTTCCCAAAAAGAAACCTCTCCTGTAGAAAATTTATCTCCAATCATCTGCAAACCCTTAAGCAAGTACATTGGAAAACCACCATAAGCAAAAAAATTGGGATTTAACGGGCTTTCACTACTTAAGAATTGTGCCCACGAACTAGGTAATTCTAAGTCATTAACCACCATTAAAATCATCCTCTCATCTGGATGCAAATAAGAATTCTCATCCCAATTGATACCGTAGAAACGGAGAGCAGCGCCCAATGTTAGCACACCAATCAACACAATTTCGAATCTATATTTTTTTAAATAATCAACTAAGCTCTTCATCAAGTCCTAAAATTCGCACCTAATACAATAATAAATCCTGATATTCCACTGCTGTCATTGATTCCACTTTCTCAAATATCATCACTGTCGGATAGTCAAAAACCCTGTACGTTTCTTCGGAATAGAAAAACGGCAGCGAATCCGCCAAAGGCGCACTGGCTTTCATTGAATAATCGAGCGTTTGGTAGATCTTTTTAAACCCCAGACTTTCGTCAAATAACTTCGCGTAAAATCTGTTCCCGTTTGGGAAACACTCGGGAAACCGCAAACGCGACCCGTACACGCGCGAGCTAGGCAAAATAATATAACCACCCTGCTCTAACAATTCCGATAATTCCTCTATCTGTGAAAACACATGGGAAACTGGGACCTCAATTTCCCCGCACTGACCAAATGCACCATCCAATCCATAAAAATCAAATAAGTCAATCTGAGAAGCCGAAAACCTGTCGTTAAAAGGCAATACCCCCAGATCCCAACTCTCCGAAAGGAAATGCGCCTCCGGAACAATATTCTCTGCGGCCCAATCTGCCGCCCCAACGCGCGGATCAGGCAACAGGTAACGAACGAAAAAACCACTCCCTGACACTAGTGTCGCAAGGCTGAGCAAACACAACAAGATTTTTGGAATTTGAAATTTAGAATTTGGAATTTGGTAGGCGAGATCACACCCATCATCTACGATTGAAAACAAAGATACAACAACTACAATTACCAAGAAGGGGAGAACAGGCACCATGTACCGCATCCACTTAACGTACATCATCCCATGAAAACCAAAGTATAAAACCACGAATAGCAGCAAAAGTAATATTTCCTGCCTATATCTCCTATTCCCTCCCCTCCCTCTTACAAGGGACCAAGTCAAATATCCTATACTTAAAAAGCTTGCCACCCACAAACCCCAGCCCAAAAGATAAGGGAAAACATGGACCACTTGATACCAAAATGGAATTGTCTTTAGAAAACTCGCCGTATAAAACACCGGTAAGGACCCCATGGCTACCGTGCTCTCATAATCAATCGCAGCCCGGAAGCCACCATAATCTAAAATTATATAGGGAGAAAGCACCAATCCAATAACTACAGCCAATAAGTAAGTCGCACCTATAAAAACGATGTCTATAAATAGTCCCCTATCTACTTTCAATTTCGCTTTGGCTAGGAAATACGTTATCAGCAACAGCGGGACCATAATTAAACTGGTAATCTTTGTCGCGAGGGAGAATCCTAAAACGACACCAAACCAAACATAGTTTCTTGTCTGTCCTGTGGAAAGGATCCTTAGGCAAAGATATAAAAGCAGAAGATACTCAAAGGTTAAAATTATCTCAAAAGTAGAAAAGTGTGCGTATTGGACCAAGCCAGGTGCAAACGCGGTTAGCAGGCCTGCTATCAACGCCGCGGCTTCTTCTCTTTTAGTCCTTCCACGTATCTCCGCTATTTCTCTAACAACCAGGTAAACAAGTGGGATTAACAACGTAGATAATAAAGCAGACAAAAACCGACCAATCATGATTGCCCTGTTAAAACTTATCATTTGAGTAGACACCCCTTGAGCAAGAAAGTTACTCAATACCCCCAGGAAATACACTACATAAATGGGAAAGCCTCCGTAAGCAAAAAACCTCGGATTCATCTGAGAAGGAAATTCTAACCGGCTCACCGCCGCCGCAATATTTCTCTCGTCCGGATGAAAAAAATACGGACTCCCCCAATCGAGGTTATAGAATCTCAATAAAGCCCCGATTATGACAATTAAAGTAAGGAGTCTATATCTTCTCTTCATTCTTATTCTAAACTGCCCTCGTCTATCAGTGCCGAAACCCTTTTCCCCATTTCCACCGCGTAATTGACCCCCCGATCCCAAGGGTAAATCTGGCTCATAGTAGCCACATACACCCTGTTGTCCGTTGGCAGCCTTAAGGGCGCAATTTTCTCCGAGTGACGTAATCCGACTACTGGTTGTGCATACTTATTCCTGAAAAGCCACCGACTAGAAGTAGTAATTGTTTCTTTGGTTATCTGAGGATTTATCCTCTGCAAATACGGGGCAAATAAGACAGCTAGTTCTTCCTTCCCCATCTTAATTCGAGGATCATCATCCGACAAGTAACAGCCAATATACACCAGGTGTTTATTTCCGTAATGGGCCTTATCAACAAAATTGGTGTGTTCGACTACAGATAGAAACGGCCAATCCTCTTCTCCAATATTAAGCCAGTAAACACCCGGCATAAAAGGTTTATCCAGCGCCAAGATCAGCACCAGCGCACCCAACATCCGTTGCGACCGGACATTGTTCTGATACGCCTCCGGCAAATCATGCATCAACTCTAAAACTGTCGGCAGGGAACCTGTGAATATTAATCTATCAAATGGACCTTCTTTCTTTCCATCTTCATCTTCCAACCAAATGCCCTGACCAGAGTTAAAAATCTCTCTCACGCGCCGATTGAATGCTATCTCACCGCTCTTCTCGCGTATCTTCTCTATAAGAATCTCAACCAAATCACCAAATCCCCCCTCGAAATACACCAGCCTGGACGTTCGCTTATTAACCCTGGCCCAAAACCAAGCTAGATTAATCGCCCTATAATCCTGTCCAAACTTACCAATAAATAACGACTCCCACGCCACACGATACGCTTTTTCACCCATCATCCGAGACAACCAATCTTTAGCTGATAATTTCTCCATCCAACTAACGCCAGAGGTGCGTTGTAAATACTTCAGATAAGCCAAGATACAACCCATACGAAACCGCGACAAAACCGGCAACGGCGAAAACCTGAGTAATGACCAGGGCGAATCTAATTGCCAGAAACGATTATTAATCCAGGTCGCCGTGGTCGGCCGTAGAACATTTATCCGCTTACTAAGACCTAGTTCTGCCACTAAATCTAGAATCTCTCGATCACCAGTGAACCAGTGGTGATAAAAACAGTCCAAATCCCATTCCCATTCGTCTGGGTAATCAGCAACAGCTCTCCGGACACCGCTCGCCAAACCACCTCCATAACCGTCTTTCTCAAAGATCTGAACCTTGTGACCTTTTTTAGTTAACTCGAAAGCAGCGGTTAGCCCTGTAAACCCCGCTCCGATAACCGCGATCCGCATGGGGCAATTGTAACACGATGCGAGTTTCACCCCTGGCAACTCTGATACAATGTAAAATCATAAAAGAATATTACCTGAGGGCAGAGTAGATTCTTTGCATCTTTAGGAGGAAACATTTGCAAAGCAGGCTTAGTAAATCTAGCTTCGGCGAACAAGGGAAACCGGAACTGACCGAAGGGAATTCCGGAGGGTTCCCCGAGAGCCGAAGCTTTAAACTTACTGACTGCGGAGCAACAGTTTCCGAGTAAAGTATGCGAAGAACTACTGCCGTTGTAATATTTATATAGGGTCTCACCGATGGCAAGTACTAAATGGTTCCCCAAAAAACTACTCCCCCCCGCCATTCTTCTCCTTTCTCTCGCCTACCTCGTCTTCGCAGTTATCCATTTCTATTGGCGCGGTGACGGCTGTATCCCATTAGTAGCAGCTCAACGAATAATTAATGGGGAATTGCTTTATAGGGACTTCTTTGAATTCTGGATGCCGGGCAGCTTCTACCTTTTGGCAGGTATATTTAAGCTCTTTGGACAAACATTGCTCATTACTCGTATAACCATCTTTATAAACTCCTTCTGCCTTTTCTTGCTTGTATTCCTAATAGGGGCCAATCTAAACTCCTCACTAATGCTCGGAGCCTTCTCCCTAATCTTATTCATCCTTACCTCGGCATCTCCCTCCTATAACCACAATTGGCTTGGGCTCTTATTCAGCAGCCTAATTGCCTACTTGTCCATATTTAAGCGTCCAATAACAAAAACCCCTACTACTCTATATCTACTGGGTTTAATTAACGGACTGGTCATTAGTTTCATCCAATGGCAGGGAGTAGCTGTCTACCTCGCCTTTCTCGCCACAACTTATCTTCAGGAAGGTGGGTCTGTCAAAAAAAAATCCGGTCACGTTCTCCAATACACACTGGGTGCAGTTGTATTCCCATCGTTTTGGTGCTTATTTTTCTGGTGGAAAGGCGTGCTGCCAAAACTACTATACGCCACGATCATCTTTCCCTTCACTCATTACCCCGCCGGAAATATGCAGCAGTTCCCCAGCCTTCTATGGTGGAGCACTACACTTTTCTACCTTATACTTTGGTACTTCCTCTCGCAGAAAAAACTTCCCCTAAACCCGGAAATCAGAAGCCTTACTATCTGGGGAATCATCTTCCACTTTTTTACCTTAATTTCACCATCCCCCGGCCATAGTGCCCTAAGCTACGCCTTCACCGCCCCTCTTATTATCCTTTTCTGCTCAAAGATCAAACCTTTAATCGCCTGCCTGCCATCTACCCCCAATTCTTCGGTAATCGCAAAATTAACTCACCGAAAATTCATTAAGAGATCAACACTAAAACACTCTATCCTTCTCCTGGGATTAATCTTTTTCGGAGGCATCACTATTGACTTCGCCAACAGGATTTTCTATTTTACCCACCGGGAAATCTACCCGGTCTACACGACCAAAGGAACCCTACTAGCCGACCCTCAATGGAATAACAAAATCGCCGTAATTACATCGTTCTTAGAAGGGGCCTCTCCACTCAATAATTTCGTATATGTTGGCCCATGGTCTCCATTTCTATACTTCATTTTCCCCATTCAAAATCCAACTCATCATGCCCACTTGGGCCCCGAGCACCACACAAAAAAAATTCTAACCGAAATTATCTCAGATCTGGAAGGCAAAAATGTCAATACTATCATCTTTCTTCCGTCAGAAAACGCTGGACGCCCTTACCAGACGAACCTTTTTACAGAATACCTTGAGCAAAATTATCAAATCACTGTTTGTTTAGATCCACAAAGCTGTGATGACCATCCGTCCGTCAAAGATGCGATTTGGCAGAATAAGTAAAAATAATGTCAAAAACACGGGAACATCTCGCCAATAAACTATTAGATTTCATCCTTCCCAAATTCTGCGTGCACTGCAACAAATTCGGCTACTACCTTTGCCAAAATTGCTATAATAAAATTGAGTTTATCAGCCAGCAACTCTGTCCAATCTGTTACCGTCCCGCCATCGATGGCCTCACCCACCCCGGCTGTCTTACAATACTCGCTATCGACGGTATTATCAGTGCAACCAAATATTGTAATATCACCCGTTCGCTCATTAAGAAATTAAAATACCATCCCTCGTCTCGGCAGGTATTCGAGGAAATTGACTTAATCATCAAACGATACTTCATTGATACCGACTTAACCTTCCCGACGAACTCAACTCTGGTACCCATACCTCTCCATACCCAAAAACTCAAAAAACGCGGATTCAATCAAGCCGAACTAATCGCTAATAGTCTCAGTAATCTTTGGGAATTACCAGTTATACCCGATCTTTTCACGCGAACACGACAGGGCATAGACCAAACTTCTTTACCACGGAAACAGCGTCTGAAAAATGTACGCAGTTTATATAGGATAAATCCTCGAAAAAAATCACTAGTCAATGACAATAACTTTATCCTCGTCGACGACGTTACCACAACCGGTGCCACCCTCAAAAAGTGTGCCAACTTGCTTAAGAGAAATCATGCAGCTAAGGTTTGGGGAATTACGCTAGCCAGAGACTAAACAGAAATAACTATTCCGACTTACCAATACCACCGGAAAGTAGGTACAAACAGAGATCGCCATTGGCGAACCTAGCAGATCATGATAGAATTTACATAGTTTTCATGGAAAAATTAGCAGCCTATTTAGAGTGGGCCAGACAAAATCAAATACTTACAGAATTCATCGAAGGAGAACTCGTTATCTGGATACTCGTCAGTTTACTATTCGGATTCTTTGTTTTAATCACCGAGCTCCGGCTACCACTAGAATATTATTGGAATCTCCCCTCGTATATCTTCATCAGTGGCCTTAGAAACCTAAAACTTATACGCAAAAAACCAGTCTGGGGATACTGCTTAGATCGGGAAAATAAAAACATCATCCCCGTTGCTGCCATAGAGTTAATCGACATTAACACCAAAAAAACTGTCCAGCTCACTTACTCAAATCGACTTGGCCAATATGGTTTCACTGCACCAGCAGGACAATACTATGTCCGGGCCGTAAAAAATTACTATCTCCTCCCCTCTATCCTTGATCCAGAAAATATCCAATTAATAGAAATTCGCGAGTCTTATTCCCTCCCCGTAAAAATCGGGAGCGCACCTGAAACTGCACCTCAAATCAATTTAGAGTTACAGCCAGTAGAAAATTTCGACCCAAAAGATCCAATCCACCTTACCCGCCATTACTTAAAAAACTTCATCTTTGCCCTCGGCAATGGCTTTCTGGGCCTAGCTATCGCCCTGTCTTTCTTCGCTTGGGCAATTGTTCAATCGATCTTGTACGGCCTCTTTTTAACAGTCGGTATTATCCTCCTATTCATCAAAATCTACGTTTTAGAAACAGTCAGTCAAGCAATAATAAACCATGGGCACTAATACAAAGAAGTGTAGGAACTGTGGCAAAACATTCGAATTACCCGAAGACTCGCAAGACCACCGCACTAAACAACTATTTTGCAGAGAATGCGCTGCCAATTTCACTAAAGCTATTGTTGATGCAGAATGCAAGCACGAAAATGGCGAACTCCTTGGCCCACACGAAAAAATTATGCCCAACGAAGTAAACGAGTTTATGACTTCGTGGAATCCAAAAACCCACCAGGGCACTAGGCCGCAAAAGCCAAAATCGGAAACAGATACAAAATCTTAAACCCAGACTTCTCAGTACATGCCATTAATCAACACCATCATCCTGTCTCTTACCCAAGGAATCACCGAATTCTTACCCATTTCTTCAACCGGTCACTTAATCTTGATTACCTCCGTCTTGCCCAATATTGAACCCGATCTTTTTCTCGATACCATGCTCCACCTGGGCACCTTAATCGCCATCCTAATCTACTTTAGTTCGCGATGGATCAAGTTGATTAGCTCTATGAAGCTACTCACCAATATTCTCCTTTGTACTATACCCGCTGCCATTGTTGGTATTATTGCCAAAAATCAGATCGAAACAGCCCTCCGCAACCCGCCAACCGTGGCAGTATCCCTTATTCTCGGGGCAGCCCTCCTTTGGCTTGCCGATCGGAAATCTGACCAAAACACCAGCTCGTTAAGCAACCTCTCCCTAAAACAAGCTCTGTTAATTGGAGCTTTCCAAGCCACTGCGTTAATTCCCGGCGCCTCCCGTGCCGGCATGACTATTGCCGGCGGCCTCCTTCTTGGATTAAAGCGAAAAGAGGCGGCCGAATTCTCATTCTTGGCGGCTATCCCAGTCATTGCTGGCGCGGGAATTTTTGAAATCACCGAATCCATAAACGCCCAAATTGTAATCGACTGGCCGCAGACCATCCTCGGGTTAACTCTCTCCTCCATATTCGGTTTAATTTGTATTAAATGGTTTATCAAGTATTTACAGAAAGAGGATTTTAAACCCTTTGTTTGGTACCGAGTAGTTTTAGGAATAGTGATACTCTTAACTTTCCTGTAGGAAGAGAAAGGTGGTAAAATTTACCCCGCACCGCCACCGCCACCGCCACCGCCACCGCCGCCGCCGCCGCCGGAAAAACCGCCGCCACTACCCGATGAATAATGGGCCGCGGAAGTTAACGAGGTGTTAATGCCACTAATTGAAGAACTCAGATTGCCAATCACGGCCGCATTCACTACACCACTCTCAAAACCTGCTCCGGTATACCAACTAGCTCTAACTGCCCGCTCATCCTGCAAAATCACAGGCAACATTTTTAAAATCTTCTCCGCATTACCAAACAGGATTCCAAAAACCAGATACCTTTCCCATAACTTATACGCCTCAGCTGGTAATTCTTTAAAATTGGAAAACTCATCTAGGAACCGCTCCACTGCTTTCCATAAATCGGCTTCCTTCTGCCAAACTCGTGTCCGGCGTCTAAGGTAAGGATTCATAATCCCCGCCAGAACCAGCAGGGGTATATTTACAAACCCCAAAGAAAACAAGATCGCTAACAGCCAAAAACGAGAACTTGCCTTTTCACCTGCTTGCTCCATAAAACCTAGTTGCTTAACCTCATTTATCACCCGTTTCTGCCATTTATCAAACCACTTCTGAAACGTCTGAGGCCGCTCTTTTAACCATTGTTTTAACTCCTCGAAATCTGTCCATTCTTCTTTAGTTTTAACTCGCCAACGTAGAAATTCCAGCACTTCCGCCTCAAAACCTTTGAGTTCCTCTATTTTTTTAGTTAATTTAAACCGATTAATATAACTTGTTTTGGGACCAAGCAAGCCGCTTTTCACTTTTGCTCGGGAATCAATTTTAAGATAACCCCTCCGCGCCAAATCAAAGATTGTTGCCGTAAACGCCTTAGGGCTAGGCTTACCCGCCTGCGAAAGCAGTGATTGTACCAGAGCTGGCGGCAGATCAGAAGGCAGATCAAAAGCATGCTTGGGAACATCAGGTGTCCGGTAATCCTTGCCCACCACTTTCCAAGCCTGATACCACAGAATCAACCACATCAAAATACTCAGCGGCAAATACACCAAAAGTAACAACAAAATAATGTTCCTCACCCACTGCTGACTTTTTACTTTCGCAATTGTCTCCTGAACATACTTTGCCTCCTCATCTAAAATTGTCTGCAAGGTATGCCGTGCCGAAAACTTGCCGCTGGCAAGGTCCGGAGGAAAAAGCGCCCGTACTTCAATAAACTGTTTGGCCGGTACATTAGTCGCCGTAAACCGAAACGTTTGCTCGTCAACAATTTCCGACTGTCCAGACAGAGGACCATGGCCAAAAACCTTTAGTTCATCCACAGAAGCCACCGCTTCCGGCAAGCTAACTATAATCTCAACGTAGCCGGACCTCTTTTCCCATTCATCCCCAATCAATTGCCAGTAAAACTCGGCAATATCCGTGTACTCGGTTATTGCATTCAGCAGGCGATAGGAAATGGTAAATGTTTTCTGCTCGTCACTGGCTTCATAAGACCAGCGGGCTTTAAATAAATCACCTTCTCGGGATGCAGTCACTGACAAGCTTTGACCCCGCTCTTCCACCTTAAAATCGGTAACTGATACCCGGTAAGTGTGGCCTTGACGAGTAATTTCTTCGGGAATCCACATCGTCGCCCAGGAAAAACTCCCCTCAAAATCATACGTTCGCTCCTCCACTACATCTACCGAACCATCAGCGTTTATTTGTGCTTTAATATCTATGTTGGGGAAATAGTAATCTTTAGCCTGAACTTCGTGTAAAGGAAACAATAAAAAAGCAAAAAGCGGCAGAAAGAGGATAGAGAATAGGGAAAAAATTCTTTTCATACTTGCATTATACACTCCGACTTAAAGAACTTCAGCAAAGTGAACTCTTGGAAAATCCAGGACCCAACACACCGTGACAAACAATGGGAATTCGATGAAAAAACATCGGGGGGGTGCTGTTTCTCTGTGTTACAATTCTCCCAGATTATGCGTAACATCCTCACCCGACTTTTCGCCGGCAACGAAAAGCAAACCAACCAATTAAAACCAATCGTCCAACAGATTAACGCTCTGGAAAACTCTATCAAGGCACTATCAGACGACGACTTAAAAGGCAAGCAGCAGGAATTTAGATCTCGTCTGCAACAAGGAGAAACTCTCGACCAGATCCTGCCTCAAGCTTACGCTGTCGTCCGTGAAGTTGCCCAGCGTACAATTGGCGAACGAGCATACGATGTTCAACTTATGGCGGGTATTGTTCTTCATCAAGGTAAAGTCGCCGAGCAGAAAACCGGTGAGGGAAAAACCCTCTCGGCCACAATGCCCTTATATCTCAACGCCCTTACCGGCAAAGGAGCACACTTAGTTACCGTTAACGATTATCTTTCCCGCCGAGACATAGAATGGATGGGCCCTATTTATCATAATCTCGGCCTAACTACTGCCTGCTTGAATCATGAACAAGCTTATCTCTACGACCCCAGCGGAGAAGGCGAAGAGATAACCCCTTCTAAACAAGAATCCATGGAGTCAGCTGAGGAAGAAAATCTCTTGGGAAAGGGTTCGTTTCTGCGACCTATCACCCGGCAGGAAGCCTATCAGGCCGATATTACATACGGAACTAATAATGAATTTGGCTTTGATTATCTTCGGGATAATATGGTCCGGTCCCTCGACCAAATGGTCCAGACCTGTGCCAATGGAGATTGGGGTATGCACCATTTTGCCATTGTTGACGAAGTCGATTTCCTTCTTATTGATCAATCCCGTACCCCCCTAATCATCTCCGCCCCCGTGCAGGAATCCAACGAACTCTACCAAAAGTTCGCTGGGCTGGTTCCCAAGCTTCCAGCGGAATACTACGAAATCGACGAGAAACAAAAAACTGTTCACTTAACCGAATTGGGAGTAGCCAAAATTGAAAAAATGCTCAACGTAGCTAATCTCTACCAAGACTTTTCACTCGCCCACCACCTGGAACAGGCAATTAAAGCCTACAAACTATTTCAAAAAGACCGTGATTACATTATTAAAGAAGGCCAAGTTATCATTGTCGACGAGTTCACTGGTCGTTTAATGCCCGGCCGACGCTATTCCGAAGGTCTGCATCAGGCCATTGAAGCCAAAGAGAACGTGGCCATTCAAAAAGAATCTAAAACCCTAGCTACCATCACCTTTCAAAACTTCTTTAGATTGTACGAAAAACTCTCCGGTATGAGCGCTACCGCCATGACCGAGGCTGAGGAATTCAACAAAATTTATAATCTGGACATTGTCACCATCCCCACCAATAGACCGGTTATCAGAAATGATCACCCCGATCAAATCTACAAACACCAACGTATCAAACTCAGTGCCATTGTTAACGAAGTCGAACAATGCCAGCAAAAGGGCCAACCAGTACTTATCGGCACTACGTCAGTAGAAAAAAATGAACTCGTTTCCAAACTACTTAAACGACGCGGCATTACTCATCAACTACTAAACGCAAAAAACCACCAAAGGGAGGCCGAGATTATTGCCCAAGCCGGTCATAAAGGCGCAGTAACCGTAGCCACCAACCTGGCTGGACGAGGTACGGATATTAAACTTGAGCCCGGAGTCAAGGAGCTTGGCGGCTTGCATGTTATTGGCACCGAACGTCACGAAGCCCGCCGCATCGATAATCAATTAAGAGGCCGTTCTGGACGGCAGGGAGATCCCGGCTCCTCTGTCTTTTATATTGCCTTAGATGACGATCTCATGCGAATTTTTGGGGGGGAGAGAATTGCCCGGGTAATGGAACGCTTTAATTTTGAAGAAAATACCCTTATCGAGCATCCTCTGCTTTCCAAACAAATAGAAAGCGCCCAAAAGAGGGTCGAGGGTTACAACTTTGACATCCGTAAACACCTAGTTGAATACGATGATGTTATCAGCAGGCAGAGAGAAATAATTTACAAATTAAGAAGAGATATCATTGAACAAGAATCTCTAAAATCTCGAATTCTTGAAATCATCGGCAACCCCCCCCAGCCTACTGCCTCTCCGCCTCAGTATGAAGCTCCTGTATCTCATACTGGGAGCAGTGATTACGAGAAAAAGGAAAAGGAATTAGGAGAAGGAACCATGAGAAAAATTGAACAAGCCGTTTATTTGGCCACCCTGGATCAGCTCTGGATGGATCACATCGATGCCTTGGACGAACTCCGCCGCGGTATCCAATTACGGACCCTGGCACAGAAAACACCTCTAGTGGAATTTAAGAATGAAGCTTTTGCCATGTTTAAACAGCTTATGGATCGACTAGATACCGAAGCAATCGACCGCATTTTAAGAGTTGAACTGGCTCCACAGCCCCAGCCGCAAATTAGGCTCAAAAACCTGCAAGCAAGACATGAAGCGTTTAATCTTCCAGTTCAACCATCCCCCTCATCTCAGCCAGCTCAAACCTCAACAAGAACCCAAGAACCGTACCATAAACCACAAACTGCAAAAGTCGGCCGCAATGATCCCTGCCAGTGTGGCGCGACTCGCCCCGACGGCACTCCGGTCAAATACAAACATTGTCATGGAAAATCCGCCTAGTTTCTTACCTGCTAAACACCCTACAATTCTTTAATCCTTGCTAAAACTTGTTTCTCTTTTTCCTTTTCACCTTCCGCCCTTCTCTCGTCCAACAACCTCGAAGCAACTTTTTTAATATCTCCCCGCAGACCAGCCAGGTTTTCCTCGAAATTCAACATTCCCGCTTCCGTCTTAATTAGTAACTGCAATTCCCGTAATAAACGCAAGTCTTCGGCAAAGCCGGCAACCTCATTCTCTGTTAATTCTGATAACCGCTGTAACAGCTGGCCCTGCTCCTCATCGGTAATATCCAAAGAGGTGATTAACTCCTCTAACGAATCTTCTTGTTTTAGCATCGGTATAAAGCAAATGAGAGCAGGTCTTAATACATACAAGTGGTAATTCAACGAGGAAGCATTTTGAGCGTTAATAACACATGCTGTCTGACTCCGATGACCATCGGAGGAGTTCATGTGTTTAGCGATAGATTACCTAGTTTGGTACAAAAGCGAGAACAGCTTCCGAGTGAATTAACGCGAGTATGTATAGCTCGCCCTCAACGCAAGTATACCAGTGGAAACTCTACCGGTAAAGCAATAAAGAGAATTTCTATCAAAACGTAACGAGGCTGTTAGGAGGTTCTCGGTTTCCGTTGGCTCTTTCCTTTCTCAAACCTCTGTAACTGGGTCATAACCATCAACACTATCTGCCAATAAGTACTCTCCCTTCTCACTTCCCTGCTAATAAGCCTTACTAACTCCTGCTTATCAGCTTGCCTAATAGCACTCCCTGTCCCGATCATCATATCAAGAATTTCATCCGTCATATCCCTTAAATCTACAGTGATCGGCTGGCCTTGTTCTCTTTTCCTGGCTATCTCTACTCCAAGGCTCTCTGCCCTATTCAGTCGAGCCTCCACATCTGACCTCGCATCAGAACTCATTCTCCTGCCGTATAACAACTCATCCCGCACCCGTTCCTCGGTAGAAATATCGGCCGCTAACTCATCTAACACACCAAATTCCCTGGCCACTCTAAAAATAGCGTCTGCGTCAACCCCGGCTTCAGCGGCTAAACGCCCGACCTGACTTTGCCCAGCTTTCACTAACGCGCGCGCATTCTCCGCCTTGGTCTGTTCTCTCTCGGTCAAGCGATCCGCCGCTCTTAATACCATCCGACGCCCGGCCAACTCTTCCCTAGCTTCTTGGCCATCAACAAAAGCCTCCCTTGCCTGCACTGCCTGCTCCTCCAATCCGCCCCCCAACCGCTCAGCCAGGCCTTGATACTCTTCCATTAGCGCGCCTTTAGCTACTTTTCCTGCGTCACCTCCGAGCTGTAATGCCACCACTGCCCTAACTGATTTGGTGAACAGCTCGGAACGAATATTTTGCAGTTCGTTAATAGTATCGGTGTTCACCTCTGCCATCTTCGTGTGTATTGCAAGAAATTCTCTCACTTTTACTGGTAAATAGCCGTCTGTAGAGTCAATCTGAGCTACAGCTTCCATTAACGCTTGTTGCGTAGTGTTGTGTAATTCTGTTGGACGAGTACGTTCATCTTCAATATTTAATCTTTCTCGCACATCATTTAACACGTCGATTTTTTGTTCAACATCTTTTAGATCCCTTACGCCATCAACCCGACTAACTCTGGCTAGAGCTCCCCAGACTTTTTTATCTCCGCTTAATGCTTGCAACTGAGCACGCCGGTCAGCTGGTATCATACCTGCGGGATCAATGGTGCCCCATTCACCATTCCCAAACTCTTCTCTAGAACCTGCCGTAATCGCCGATAGATCCGTTAGAGTCAGATCGCCCCAAGCCAGTTCACCATCTGTTATTTGGGTAACACTCTCAGTTAAAAACTGATACTTCTCTGCCAAATTATTCTGTACTCTCTCTAACTCTTCACAAACTGCCTCCGACTCTCTTCTGGCCTGCCCGACCAATTCTGTATGTCCCTCCGTCGATAGACCCGTTTCCCCTATCCGACCTACTAAAATCATCCATTGTGCATTACGTTCTCCATATTCCCTCTGTTTTTCGACAAATGTCACCCCTTCTGGGTGCTCCTTGGTCGCGAACTCCTTTCGCGGCTTCCCGTACGTCAACTCGGCTATTGTCCACTCCAACTCCGCATCAAATTCACCACTAACCCTCATCATGGCAAAAGCGGTCTTGGGCACCGCCTCCCAAATAAGCTTGCGTTGTTCCTCGGTTAAAAGAAGGCTTTCGTAATTCCCACCAGCACCTGCTAGCTGTTGTTCTAGGGTTTCCAGTAAGTGAATATTCGTCTGCAATGCTCTCGCACTAGCTTCGAATTGAACTGCTTTCTCTTCCCTCCCCTGCGCTCTGGCTATTTGGACCCACCGCTCCCATTTCGTCTGTCTACCCCTTAACTCGGCCAGTCTCTCTGGGGTCCCTACTACCACAATTTTCTCAAACAACTCCGGCTCATCCCGTATCTGTTCAATAACTTTCTGCTGAAAATAAGACCTTTCGTCATAAGGCTCCTTTCTTTCCCGCAATTCCGAAAGCCATGCCCCCACTTGCTCTACGCGATTAGGATTAACCGCCCGCGTCATCCTGCTGGCCAGTCCACCTAAGATCTCCTGACTTTCCTCCAAAACCTCCAGCGAAGCTTCGTAGGCCTGATCGGCTAACTGTTCTACTCTAGTTCGGCTACTCAACTCTACTTCTTGGTCTAAAACAGCCTTATAGGCTTGCTCTCTTCGCTTCCCAGCTTTCTCCAGCATCGCTTCCGAAACAGCCAGGTCGGTTTCCGCGCTGACCATTTCCAGCAACACCCCCATCATCACATAAGGTTCAGCCTCTCCGGCTTTGACCATCTCTTGGTAAGCCTCTCTAACCAAGTCACGATCCTCGGGCGAAGCCTCGCGTAGTGTAACCAGAGCACTCACAATACTTAACTCGTGTTCTTCGGCCCTCTCCATTCTTTTTGCTACTAATGGGGAAGGACCTTCGGCCCCAGAAAGTCTGTGTGCAAGACTAGAAGCCACTAGCCCTAACTTTTTCAAGCCCTTTTCATCTTCAGCATCCTCGGCCCCCGCGACCATCTCAATAAATTTCTGCGGAGTCATCTCTACCTCTGCAACATCATAACCCTCTTGTCTTCGTGTGGAACTTGATCCGTTAGACATAGTAATAAACTGTCTTCATTATATGAATACTCAATTGACCGTGTCAAGAGGAAAGCCTATTTCAACACCCTATAAGTCTTGACTTTTGACTGATTTTATGGTATAAAATACATAGTTTCTCGTGTTGAGGATAAGCTCCAATATAAAGTAGGAAGTAACCATAAGCGGGCAAATCCTGGAGAAAATTTACCCTAAGCATCGTCTAAGGGCAAAGGCTTTCCTCAACACGGGACTTGCCCGCTTTTGGTTTTCTATGAGACTGGGAATTCTGAGTCTGTCGAAGAATTCCGTAGTCGAATAGAGCCCTGAGCATCGTCGAAGGGTCAAGACTAAATCTCGTAGAAAACAACTTATCGAATCCTCCTACGCCCACGGCCTAAGGCCGGGGCTTCGGAAGGATTAACTCGACTGACGGAAAAACTTGCTTACCAGCAGTTTTTCCGAGTCTCGTTGAACTTTAACAATGGGTCTAACGCAAAAATAATAAATACTGGGTAAAGAACTTTGGTAATAGCGCACCCCGCTTCGCTCTTCGAGCTACGCAGGGTATAGGTTCGGACCCGGGGAAAGAGAAGAGAAAACAAATTTCTCTCTTCTTTTCCCGGGTAAGGGCCTACCTGGGTTTGTTTTAGAAAATCAAACCTAACAACGTCTATCAAATGAAATAGGAGGAAAAAACTATGGCGTACGGTGGAAGTGACCGCCGGAAGCGGTCAAAAATCAAATTGACACGCCCCAAAAAGCCCAAGGGAGAGGCAAAGGGGACAGAGAGAAGTACCTTCGACTACTTCAAGTGGGATCAGATCGGAGACGCCTTAGGGAAAGGCGACTGGAAAGCCGTTCTGAAAACAATAGGGTGGTTGATCGGTATCCCCGGCCTGATCTTGATCGGGCTAACTCTCGGCGCCTGGTACTTCGCCGCCACCACTTGGTGGGGGCTTATTATCGGGTATGTGCTGCTCGTTCTTCTCGTGGTGCGATTTGTTCTGAGGCCCCCAAGCCTCTGGGGCTTAATCCTCCACGTAGGGCTGATCTTGTTGGGGTTCGTAGGGGCCGGGTTCTTTCTGGCCAAAGCAAGCCTCAACTGGTTTCAAATCGCCTGCTGGTACATAGGTCCAACCGGCCTCGTGGCCGCCATCTGGATCTTTGGGCCAGTATACTGGACGGGGTTGCGCGAGGCGCTGACAGCCCTCTGGGCTGTCCTGCCGCGTATCGGCACAGCCCTCTGGATCAAAATCATAAACCTGAGGAGGAACTGAAAATGGCAATGCTTCAAGGAATATGGCAAGCCTTTGCCGCCGCTCTAACGAATCTGTTACAGGGCGGCCGCATATGGCAGGCGATCGCGATTGTCGCGGTCGTCTTCTTTGTTTCAAGAATCATCATTGGCCTCGCGAACCTCTGGAGAGGCCGAGAAGGGCGCGTTTTCATCGACATGACCAAGCTCAAGAGTCTGGCCCTTGTCGTTTTCAGCTTCCTCGGCGTGTTAATGGCCTTCCAGCTCACTGGTGGAACGTTCGTGATCCCCGCCTTGGGAATCAACGTCCAGGGTGGAGCATCGACCATCAACACCTCCGGGTTCGAGGCGCTGGCAGATTGGGGCAAGAGCCTGGTCGGCACTAGCCCCAGCGGTGTCCCGTTCTACGGAAGGGCTGTCGAACAACTCCGCACCGGCGAACAACTCCGCGCTTTCGAGATGCCCGTTTTCATCGAACAGAAGGAAATCGTAGAAGGTCGTGAAGTGGTCACCATACCGATGACGCGCACGTTCTCCGCCGAAGTGGTGCCTGGAGCTGCACCCACTGCAGTCTTCACTCAAGCCACAAACGGCACCACCTGGATTATCTCCGAAACAGCGCAAGTTGTTTCGGGCACCAGCGCCATTGTCATGGACGAGATGGAATTGGTGCTCAATCCAGGGATCACCCGGACCGCCTTTATGGGGATCTCAATCCTCCAAGACGGCACCATCGTCGAAAAGGTTATCCCCGAACCACTGGGCGAGTATCTGGAGAACCAGGCTCGTCTCTGCTGGGGCGTGGGTCACGCAGCCCTCGACGAGGATAGCCACCAGGGCCGCTGGTTCTGGTGGTCAGATCGCGGGGCATTCGTGGAAGCGGCTACTAGTTTGGCGCTTGCCTTCGACGAATGGGGCATAGCCCCAACCAACGCCCTGAACAACTGCCTGGCCATGGCCGACTACCACGGTGTGGTGCTGAACTTTGAAACCCCCGCCGAGACAGCCGAATCCATTGCCAGCCGGATGTTGCCCGGCAGCCAGTTCTACTACGATATCGAGCTACGCCGTGCTTGGACTGCTTACCGGCGCGATCAGGCCGAGCTTGTTTTCCTCGGGCGGGCCCAAGGGCTCACCGCGGATGAAGCTATCGCCAGGATCGATGCCGCCGAAGCACGCCTCATCGCCTGGAACTCCCGCTTGATTGATCTGCGGGAGTGGGCTTCGGAGCAAGGCTGGAACGTTGGCAACGTTGGCAGCCTGTCAGCCAGAATCCGGCAGCTCGTTCCGGGCTTACCGGTACAGTAGGGGGTGCTACGATGACACTATCAATGAGTGTTGCGCTCCTCTATGGCGGCGGGCTCTTAATAGCCATTGCTGCAGTACTCTTCTGGATATGGCGGACGTTCATCCTACCAGAGTGGCTCGATAAATTGTTAGTAATAGCATATTTATCGCTACCGTTCATCGGCTTATTCCTCGTAATTACAGGAACCCTGCTCAAAACGGGGATCATCGCCGCTGATTTCATCGTCTGGGAACAAGCCAGCCCGGCCGAAGAAGTGACCGTGGAAAACCTGACGGAAACTCCGGCGTCTGAAGTCATTGCTCCCACACTAAACCCAGCCTGCCTACCGGATTCGTTTTGGCTCGACTCACAAAGTCAGGCCTACGACAACGAGACCGGCAATCGGCGACCGGAGTGTGACGGCATCACAATGGAAGCACCAGCAGAAGAAATCGCTGGCGTCACGACCGAAGGTGTTCGGGATCGGTGGCTGGAGCAAGCTGTAGAAACTCCTGAACCAGGAGCAACCGAAGAGCCGGTAGCCGAACCGGCCGAGGCGGCTGGCATCACCACCGAGAGCGTCCGCGACCGATGGCTCGAGCAGGCAGCCGAGGAGGTCGCCAGTGATCTCGAGTCAATCGGCGCCGAAGAACCCAGTATCACCTCCCTCTCCTGGTGGGGGCGCAATGGAGGCATCTTAACATTGATCGCCGCCATCGCCCTCGTTATCGTAGGGATACTGCTCACAAAGCGTGGGCAAACCCCGGGTAACGCCGGGAACAGGAGAACGACGTCCCGTCCGCATCCGCGGAGTGGGTTGAACGTCTGACGCTGTTAGGCCCACCCTCGCAACTCTATGCGGGGGACCCCAGAACCAGTCATTGGACAAACACAATTAACTCGCCCAAATATCGGGCACGTGTTTCGAACTTCCAATTGACTGGTTCTGGGGACAGCGTTTCTTTCTACTCACCCCCATCCAATTTCTCTCCATCGTAGCCAATTCAAAGCATCG
>JAHJGY010000048.1 GCA_018824115.1 Patescibacteria group bacterium | reverse complement strand
TAATAACCGCCTGATTACTGGCAGTTGCACCCTGAGCATTAACTAATTCTTCAATTTCGTACCATCGTTTAGTAATATGCTTTTTCTCTACAGCCGATAAGGTTCTACTCTTACGTAAAACCTTAATTCCATCCTTTCCTCCCATTAGGAAATTCAAGAATATTAAAATAACAATAAAAAATATGCCGGCAATAAATATCATTTAAGCTTCTAAGGCTTCGTTAGCTTGTTAGGACTAATAATCCCAGTAAGTGTCTAATTAGCTAATTAGCTAACGAGGCTATTTCTGGTTTTTTTCTGTGCCAGTTAGTTTCCTGCTGATAGGTATAACCCACTTGCAAAAGCAACTCCTCGCTTAATTGCGGACCGATCAGCTGCATACCGATGGGTAATTTGTTAACAAATCCACAGGGAATATTTAGAGAAGGTACTCCAGCAAGATTAACGGTGACCAAGTAGATGTCAGACAAGTACATTTGCAATGGATTATCAACTTTCTCGCCGATTTTGAAAGGAGGTGTTGGTGAACTCGGTGCAAGAATAATATCTACTTTCTTGAAAGCTTCATTAAAATCGTTCTTTACAAGGGTTCTAAGACGCTGAGCTTTATCATAGTAGGCTTCATAATAACCAGCAGAGAGCGCATAGGTACCTAGCATTATTCGTCTTTTTGCTTCATCTCCGAAACACTGCCCCCTAGTGTCTAAATAAAGGTCTTCAATAGTATCCCCCTTTCTCATAGAAGCCAAGTAGCGGATACCGTCATAGCGGGCAAGGTTTGAGCTTACTTCAGAGAGACAGAGGATGTAATAAGTTGAAATTCCGTATTTTGTATGAGGAAGTGAAATTTCTTCAATCGCAAACCCCATTTTTTCGTACCGTTCTATAGCTTGCTGAGTTAATTCTCTTACTTTATCGTGTATACCTTCTACAAAAAATTCCTGTGGGATACCAATTTTAATATCTTTACCTGGCCTGCCACTTACAGTTCTCCTACCAACTCGTAAACTTTTAAGATAATTGGGTACTTCGTTCGCTAGGGTAGTTGAGTCTAGAGGGTCATGGCCAGCAATAATTTTGAGAATTAAGGCTTGATCTTCCACTGTTTTTGTCAAGACACCGGGACAGTCCAAAGAAGAAGCCATTGCAATAACTCCATATCGGGAGACGCGACCGTAAGTATTTTTTAATCCGGCCAAATTGCAGAAAGCAGCGGGTAAGCGGATTGAACTGCCAGTATCGGTACCAGTAGCTGCAAGGCACATTCCACTGCTGACAGCCGCACCTGACCCACTACTTGAACCTCCTGGTACATAATCTTGATTCCAGGGATTGCGTGTTATTCCAAAATCGGAGTTTTCACCAGAAGATCCATGGGCAAAAGCGTCCTGGTTCAATTTGCCGATTATAACGGCTCCGGCATCTTTTAAGCGTTTGACCACCGTGGCATCATAAGGCGGGATAAACCCCTTAAGGATATTGGACCCGGCTGTGGTCTCGATACCTTTTGTGCAGTAAAGATCTTTAATCCCGACGGGAATTCCTAAAAGAGGTAAATTTTTGACTTGCGCGCGCAGTTTATCGGCCTCCTCAGCTTGATCAAGGGCTAGTTCTTTAGTAACGGTAATAAAGGCGTTGATTTCGCCATCGACCTGATCAATTCGTTGCAGACAAGACTGGACCAACTCCTTAGATGTAAATTCCCTTTTGTTTAAGCCGTCAAGAGCTTCAATTATCGTTAGATCACAGTGTTGCATAGTTACTTCCTGAACTCTGTAAACGCGAATTAACCGCAGTACCATACGGTACGGGACAAGTTCGGTATACGGCAAGATTTCGCTATTACAAAACTGGTTTTACCTTAAAATATCCATCTTGTTGGTCTGGAGCGTTTGCTAAAGCCTGTCTATGATTTAAGGATTGATCTTTTTGAGGAGAGTCTTCACGATACGTATTTTTAAGACCAGTTACCTGAGCGGTTGGTAAAACACTATCCGTATTTACTTCGTTCATCTGACTTGCGTAACCTATTACAGCCGACAGTTGTTTCTGGAATTTTGCTAATTCTTCTTGGGAAAGGGTAATTCTGGCAAGCTTGGCTACTCTCTGTACTTCTGCTTTGGTTAATATATATTCACTCATGATATTTACATTGCGCGAAGGCGTTGTACGCGTTCTTTGATAGGCGGGTGAGTGGAAAACAACCGGGCAACCTTATCAGTATAATCTTTAAGCGGGTTAACAATATAAAGATGAGCTGTGGCTGTATTAGCGACTTCCAGGGGTTCGCGGTCAGCAGAAATTTTCTCTAATGCGCCAGCAAGGCCTTCTGGATATCTAGTAAGAAGAGCCGCTGATGAATCAGCTAGATACTCTCTCTGACGTGAAATGGTAAATTTTAGTAACTGAGCGATGAGAGGTGCTAATAATGAGGCAATTACAGCAATAATTAAAATAATTCCGCCTCCTTCCCGATCCCTCCTATTCCTCCTAAACCCTCCTCTTCTAAACAAATCCGAAATCAAGGCTATGACCCCAACCAGAATAACGACAATAGTCATCAGCCTCGTATCAAAATTTTTAATGTGAGATAGCTCGTGAGCGATGACACCTTCCAGTTGCTGATCATCAAGTTTGGAAAGCAACCCCGAGGTAACGGCAATTTTCGCATGCTTAGGGTCGCGACCTGTTGCAAAAGCATTAGGTGCAGTATCGTTAATAATATAGATTTCCGGATAGGGTAACCCAGCCCCAACGCAGAGGTTCTCAACCGTGCGAAACAAACGCGGGTTATCACTCTTTAGAATTGACTTAGCTCCCGAGATAGCCAGGACAGCTTTATCCGAATAAAAGTAAGAAAAAATAGTTATTGCAGTTGAGCAGCTCAATGTCGCTACAATCCAAGTAGAACCCGCTTCCATAGCATAACCAAATAAATAACCAACAGCTGTTATTAACAAAACAAACAACACCATAACCATAAAGGTACGGCGTTTGTTGTCAGCGATATAGGAATATATCGTGGGATTACTCATTGGCCTTCTGGTCTGCCTTAAAGGAAACCTCAACGTCTTCGCGCTCACCTTCCTCTGCCTCGAAGAATTCTTCTGCTTTGAAGCTGAACATGTTAGCTACCAGAACGCTTGGGAAAACTTTAAGCTTTATATTGTACTCCATAACGTTAGTATTGTAGAACTGACGGGCATAAGCAACCTTATCTTCTGCATCAGCCAGTTCTTCCTGGAGTTTCATAAAGTTCTGATTCGCCTTTAGATCAGGATAATTTTCGGCTACGGCAAACAGCGTTTTCAGTGTTCCTGTTAGAGTGTTGTCAGCTTCTGCTTTTTCTCTCGGTGTTGAGGCATTAACCAAGGCGCTTCTTGCTTTAGTCACCTCTTCAAAAATCCCTTTCTCATGGCTAGCATATCCTTTAACTGTCTCTACTAAGTTGGGAATCAAACTGGCTCTTCGTTTTAACTGGACATCTATCCCGGACCAGGATTCTTCTACACGTGTTTTAGCGGTGATTAAGCCGTTATATGTTGCCCAAAGATAAAAGGCTATTAAAGCAACTGCGCCTAATATGATATAACTGTACATTTACTTCACCTCCTTTAACAAAAATTGGTTTTCAAGTTTTTGTAAGCTAATTTGTTATGTGGTGGCGGGAGCGACGGGACTCGAACCCGCAACCTTCTGCGTGACAGGCAGATGCTCTAACCGATTGAGCTACACCCCCCACTATTTTCCAATACAACCCCAATAATACCACATATTACCACCACATTGACTAGCTCGCAACAGTTTGCTAAGATGATTGGTAAGTAGAATTAAGCTATGGGAGGGATCATTAAGGGGGTGATAATTTGGCAGAAGAAAACATTCTAGACACAAACGAATCAAAATTAGGGACTGTAATAATTGGCATGCTTTTAATCATTGCCGGTTTTATGGTCTATAATTATTTTCAAGGGGAACCGAAAGTAGTTGAAGACATCTCGGAATCTGAAACTGCGGAAAGCAGTGAGAATGCTTCCGAAGTGGAATCGGGCGAGGGACTGGGTGCTTCAACTGGAATTTATAAAGTTCAAGAGGGGGATAATTTATGGAAGATTGCCGAGAAATTTTACGATGATGGATTCCGCTGGCGCGAGATCGCCGGAGCAAACAGTATTTCAGAAAGCGAACCCACCGTAGAACTCGGTCAAGAACTAATCATTCCCAGTGAACAAGGAGTTACTGGAGAAGAAGGGGAATCAATTGAGGAAGGAGTCTACCTGGTTAAGCAAGGGGATAGTCTTTGGAGAATAGCCGAGGAGAAGCTGGGTCGTGGCTCTGCATGGAAAGAGCTAGCCAGAGTAAACCAGATTCCGGAAGAAAATCCAACCATTACCGTTGGTCAAAGTCTAATTGTGAGTGGTTTTGGCGGTCCAGAAACAGGTGATGTATTATCATCGATTACCGCAGAGAAGGTAGATAACGAAGTAAAAGTTACGGAGATGTACACGGTTGAAAGCGGCGATACTTTATGGGGTATTGCCGAGAAGTTCTACGGCGATGGTATTCTATGGAATAAGATCTATGATTCGTCTGAAAACAATCTAAGCATGTACTCTCCGAAAACCGGGAGTTCGTATCCGTTAGTTCATGCCGGCAATGTTCTGGTTATTCCTGAATAAAACGCTAAAAACACAAGCAAAGCGAAGTGTTTATAGCGGGTCGAATTTGTCCTAAAAGCGAAGGAGAGTGTTTGGTGTGTCTTTTGAGAAGGTTAACCCGTGCGAGAGTAGCTCAGCTGGCAGAGCATCTGCTTCCCAAGCAGAAGGTCGCGGGTTCGAAACCCGTCTCTCGCTCCAATTGGGAGTTTCTTGAACCAATTTGCTACAAATGGGTATGTAATTGTACAACTTCTTCATTCTTCCTTGTTATAATCCCACCATGAAGTACTTTGTCAAAACATTTGGGTGTCAGGCTAATGTCGCTGATTCGGAGAGAATTAACTCTATGCTGCAAGCTCGAGGTATGGAACCAGCTCAGAGCATAGACAAAGCCGACCAGATTGTTATTAACACCTGTATAGTAAGAGAATCAGCCGAAAATCGTATCTACGGATTCGTTAATAACTTAGAAAAGTTAAAAATCCCAAAGCCAAAAATTATCGTAACCGGTTGTTTGGTTGGATTAGCTGTCCGGGACAAGACCGGAAAGATAATGAAACGGCTAAGGGAAAAAATGCCTACTGTAGATGAATTCTTACCTATCGAGGAAGCAGGTTTCGATTTCTCTCCGGTCAGATCAGATAGAAAGCACGCTTTAGTCCCAATTAGCAATGGGTGCAATCATTGTTGCTCTTATTGTGTGGTTCCTTACACACGGGGGAGGGAAGTGTCCCGGCCGTTTCATGAAATTGTTGCTGAATGTCAGGATGTTATTAAAAAGGGCTATACTGAAGTGACTTTGCTAGGCCAGAACGTCAATTCGTATGGAAAAGACATAGTGCAAAACTCAAAACTAAAAAACTCCCGACCGGAAAATAGCTTTCATCGATTATTGGAGACAGTTGCTAAACTAGGTTTTAATAAAGTTAACTTCATTTCTAGTAATCCCTGGGATTTTTCTAATGAACTGATTAAAGTTATTGCGGAAAATTCGAATATCAGCCGAGAGATCCATCTCCCTGTCCAGTCAGGTAGCAATGAGATTTTAGAAAAGATGAATCGGCGCTACACACGAGAACAGTACTTAAACTTAGTTGCGGAAATCAGCAGGAAAGTGAAGGGAGTGCAATTTACCACCGATATTATTGTTGGTTTTCCAGGTGAAACTGACGAGCAATTTCTAAACACTATTGATCTAGCAGAAAAGGTCGGGTTTAAGAAGGCGTATCTAGCCAAATATTCCCCACGCCCAAACACTGTATCTGCAAAAATGTACCCAGATAACGTGCCGCACAAAGAAAAAAAACGCCGCTGGGAGATTCTAGAAAAACTGATAAACTAGTGTTTAATCTTAAAATCTTCATAACCTCGCATTTTCTCAGAGAATTCAAAGTTAACATTATCAACCATTCCCATTTGCGGTCCCTGGTAACACCATTCTAGTAGTCGTTTTAAGATTTCTTCTTCACCTTCAGCTTCAATGTAGACCGTACCGTCTGGTTCATTCCTTACAGATCCAGTAAGGCCTAGTTGTTGTGCTTTCTCCACCGTGTTCGCTCTAAAAAAGACCCCTTGTACCCTGCCGTAGATTTTCATCTGCAGATGTTTAGTCATCGAAACAAACTACCAAGATTCTACCAGATCCTTACTTGGAGATTTGATATATAATTAAGTTTAATGGCTCAAACGTCTGCGAGAAAACAAATCTTTATTGCTGTTGCCTGGCCGTACGTGAATGGAGATCTCCACATTGGCCATTACGCAGGCTACCTACTACCAGCTGATATTTGTGCCCGCTATCACAAACTAATGGGCAGGAAGGTCTTAATGGTCTCCGGTTCAGATTGCCACGGAACGCCAATTACAGTCGAGGCCGATAAACGGAGGAAATCCCCCCAAGAAATAGTCGAAGAATACCATACAAAAGATTCCGATCTGTTTCTAAATCTTCTCGATTTATCCTACGATATTTATACGCGAACGGACACACCTCATCACATTAGAGTTACTCAAGATTTTTTCATGAGGTTTTTAGGAAAAGGATTTATCTCGATAGCCACATCTCAGCAGTATTATTCTAATGAAGAAAAGCGCTTTCTTCCAGACCGCTACATCGAGGGCAACTGCCCCCATTGTGGTACTGCTGGAACCCGCAGTGATTACTGTGAAGCATGCAACCGCATTCTCGATCAAGGCGAAATCCTAAAACCGGTAAGTAAACTGTCTAACATTAAAGTTGAACTTAAAAATACTCAACATTATTTTATGGACTGGTCTAAAGTACAAAAGGAATTAAGTTTGGAAAAATATGTTGATAGACACCAAGACGTTTGGCGAACATGGGTTTATAAGGAAACAAAGGGATGGCTTAAAGAAGGCTTAAAACCACGGGCAATTACGCGGGATTTAGATTGGGGTGTGCCTTTACCAATTGATCGAATTCCCGAAAATAAATTAATCGAAAATATCGAGAATAAACGAATTTATGTTTGGTTTGACGCTGTGATTGGATACTATTCAGCGTCTCTTTTGTTCGCAAAGATGAAGAAAGAGAACATTTCCCAGGAACAAGCGGAAAGATCAGTCATTACCCCGGACGAAGAGAACGTGCTCCTAAGTGAAATTGCTGGTTGGTGGTTGGAAGAAGACGAAACTAAGTCCACACATTATTATTTTATGGGTCAGGATAATTTGATTTTCCATACTCTGTTTTGGCCAGGGCAACTAAAGATTTATAACCCTAATTTACATCTGCCAGATATGATATCTATTAATAAATTCCTTAATTTGGAAGGTGATGCTTTTTCCAAAAGCCGCGGCGTTTCAATCTCTATAAAAGGTATGGTGGAAAAATACGGGAATGATGTCGTTAGATTTTATCTAACATATATTATGCCCGAGACAAAACCAGCAAGTTTTATCTGGAAAGATTTCCAGGAAACAGTAAACAAAGTACTCATCGGAACGTACGCGAATTTCATCCATCGGGTACTATCGATAGGTAAGGATTCGGAAATCAAGAAGATAGACGGAATAATGTTAGAAGTTGAAGTAGAGAACGCAATTAGAGAGTCTATTACAAGCGCGAAAATGCATCTTGAGAACTGTTCGTTTAGAAATTATCTAAAAGAAGTAATTAGACTAGCGGAATATGGAAATAAATGCTTTGATCAAAAGCAGGTTTGGGTGTCTAAGAAAAAGGATCGGGACCAATTTCACCAGGAAATGAAGCAGCTATATACTATAATCTGGTTTCTGGCTCTCTTATCACAGCCCTTAATGCCTAAAACTTCGGAACAAATATATAAATTGTTAGGTCTGGAAAAAGAGAAACATTGGCCATCAGACAAAGAAGTAAATGAAGGATTAAGTGAATATAAAAAGGTAATCCGTCAAATAGACACTTCGATTGAACCACAGACTCTATTCCCAAAAATTACCGATGAAGAGATAACTGGCAACAAAAGCATATAGCCCAGGGCTATGGCACTCTATTGACGAGAGTGCTAAAATATACTCATGATACTTTGCGATATTTGTAAAGAGCGCCCGGCAACAACTAAATTACTTAATATCACAACCCAAGGCCGTAGGATAACTAATATATGTGATATTTGTTCTCAAAAACGACAATCTGGGTCCTCCGGTTCTCCTTTTAGTTCATCCTTCGGAGAATCACCCTTTTCCCCCTTTACTCAACAGCCACGCGAAGAGGGGATTGATATTAGCGAGAAATTATCCAATCGGGCCAAGAAAGTTATCCAGACAGCTGTACAAAAAGCAATAGAGCGAAATCACCAAATTTTAGATACAGAACATTTGCTTTTAGCCTTGCTGGAAGAAGAAGATGTGGCAACAAAAGTATTTAGAGAGATTGGTGTGAAACCAAATGAACTAGAAAAGTATATTGACTCTATCTTACCAGAAGGAACCGGTGATGTAGAAATGCCGGATATGTCGCCTAAAACTAAAATGGTGTTGCAACTTGCCTATGACGAGTCTAGGCAACTAGGTCACACCTATATCGGTTCGGAGCATATTCTTTTAGGACTAATAAGGGAAGGTGAGGGATTAGCTGCACAGGCTTTAAAGAAGTTCGGTCTGGATTTACCAGCAACGCGGAAAGTTGTAATAAAATTAGTCGGTGAAGGATTACAAGAAGGAGAGAAGGCAGCAGAGCCTACGGAAACACCTCTTTTGGACGATTTCTCTCGAGATTTAACTGAGCTAGCTAAGCAAGGTAAACTAGATCCGGTTATAGGAAGACAAAATGAAATAGAGCGGGTTGTTAACATCCTTAGTCGCCGAACAAAAAATAATCCTGCCCTTATTGGTGAACCTGGCGTTGGGAAAACGGCAGTTGCAGAGGGATTAGCTATAAGAATTATTAAAGGTGAGGTTCCTGATTCTTTACAGGGAAAGAGGGTAATTGCTTTAGATTTAGCTGGAATGGTTGCTGGTACGAAATTCAGGGGTGAGTTCGAGAAACGATTAAAAAAGGCATTAGATGAAATTGCTACCGCAAAAGGCAAGATTATTTTATTTATTGATGAACTGCACACTATAGTTGGTGCTGGTGGTGCAGAAGGAGCTATTGATGCTTCAAATATCCTTAAGCCTGCCCTGGCAAGGGGGGAATTACAAGCAATAGGGGCAACAACTCTCAGTGAATACAAGAAATACATCGAAAAGGATGCGGCCTTGGAGAGGAGATTTCAACCTATTATTGTTCCGGAAAATTCGGTAGAGGAAACGATAGAAATCCTCAAAGGGCTAAGAGACCGTTATGAAGCACACCACAGAGTTAAAATTTCGGACGCGGCCATTGAAACAGCGGCTAGACTTTCTGATCGTTATATTGCTGACCGATTTTTACCAGATAAGGCAATCGATCTCGTCGACGAAGCCTCGGCAGAAGTAAGACTAAAATCAGTTGAGCCCCCTATTAACTTGATCCAGATTAAGGATCAAATACAATCCTTAAAACAGGAAAAGGAAGCTGCCGAGAGAGCGAAAGAGAAAGACAAGGTCAATGACATTGAGAAAGAATTAAATCAACTGGAAGAATCCAAAGAAGAAATCGAAGTTATATGGAAAAGGACTCGTGGTACAGAACAGCCAGAAGTGGGAATTGACGATATTGCTCGTGTAGCCTCAAAAATAACCGGCATTCCGGTAACTAAGTTAACAGAAGAAGAAAAAACAATGTTGCTTAAGTTAGAAGAAAAACTGCATAAAAAGATTATTGGTCAAAACGAAGGGGTGAGGTTAGTTTCCGAAGCAATCCGGCGTTCAAGAGCCGGCTTAAAAGCTAGTAGAAGACCTATTGGATCCTTCATGTTTTTGGGTCCAACAGGAGTCGGGAAAACACATTTAACGAGAGTACTGGCGGGAACACTCTACGGCTCGGAGGAGGCAATGATTAGATTAGACATGAGTGAATATCAGGAAAGACATTCAGTAGCTAGGTTAATTGGTTCACCGCCAGGTTATGTCGGTTTTGAGGAAGGCGGTCAACTAACGGAGAAAGTAAGACGCCAACCCTTTTCAATAATCTTATTTGACGAGATCGAAAAAGCGCATCCGGATATATTCAATTTGCTGTTGCAAATACTTGAAGATGGTCGATTAACTGACGGTAAAGGAAGAACGGTTAATTTTAGGAACACAATCATAATTATGACATCCAACCTCGGCGGAAATCTAATCCAAAATGCACAGCAGAAAAAAATTAGTAAAGATGAGTTGAAAGACAAGTTGGAAGCACTTCTGAAGATGGAGTTCAAACCGGAGTTTCTAAACCGAATAGATGAATTTGTTATTTTCCATCATTTGGATAAAAACCAAATACTAGAGATTGTTGGATTATTGTTAGAAGAAACTAAAAGTTTGTGTTTAGCTCAAGGTCTAGAGCTAAAAATCTCTAAAAAAGCCAAGGAGAAGTTAGCAGGTCTCGGGTTCGATCCTCAATTTGGCGCCAGGCCGTTACGGAGAGTTATCCAAAGAAAAATTGAAAATCCCTTATCGGAAAATATCATCTCAAATAAATATAAAGAGGGCGATATTGTCACGGTTAATATTGGTAAGGACGAGGAATTTGTATTTAGTAAAGGAAAATGATAGAATGCGCGAGTGTGTTTAGTTTCAACTAACCTGCCATGAATAAACAATTCAACGTTGGTGACACCGTTGAGGTGATTAGCAAAATACAGGAAAAAGGGAAAGAACGATTATCAAAATTTATGGGGGTCGTTATTGCCCAAAAGGGAAGCTTGGAATCGGCGACTTTTACGGTTAGGAAAGTAACTAAAGGGGGATTGGGTGTGGAAAGGATTTTTCCGCTACGTTCACCTAATATCAAAGATATTACAATAATCAAGGAGGGCAAGGTAAAACGAAGCAAGCTTTATTATATCCGCGATAGAACTGGAAAAGCGGCAACCTATGTCAAACCCCGCTTCACCTCCAAATGATAAACAGGCACTCGGCCGTTACGGTGAGAGCTTAGCGGTTAATTTTCTCGACAGTCAAGGGTATCGGATCATCGAAAGAAACTATCAATCACGCAGATGGGGCGAGATTGACATTATTGCTATAGAGCGAGATACGCTTGCCTTTATTGAGGTTAAAACGCGGGTTGGATCGCAAATGCTTGAGCCCTACGAGGCTGTTCACCAGCGTAAACTGCGGGCGTTTAAAAGAGCGGCGTACTTTTATATCCAGCAAAATGAGGAGAATCAAGCTGGATTCACTCTACCGCAGGCTTATCGCCTAGACTTTATTTCCGTCTTTCTCCCTTCACTCAAAAGTAAAGCTGAGGTCGAGCTGTTCAGGAATATTGAGGAATGGTAACTAGTTTGAAGTCTTGGAAGATCTTAAATCAATTCTAACCCAAAAGGATAAGACACGCGGAAAGGGCTATATTAAGCATGAATTTCAAGACTTTGGATACCGCCTAGCTCTAGCGCTCGACGATCTCGATCATAAATCTCTCTACATAAAGTTAGCTAAAGGTGAGGACCGATTGTTATTAGAGGGAGCTTTAAATTTTGCTTTAGACTACCCAAAAGCGCAGTCGCGTGGTAAAATATTCATGTGGAAGCTTAAAGAATTAAAGAGAGAGGGGAGGTGATAATATGACCAATCAAGTTATTAGCGAAATTACAAATAGTCTGTCAGCAATCCTCAGGTTCATTCCGAATATTTTTGTGGCTTTGGGCATTTTTGTTCTTGGTTGGCTTGTCGCCGGTGTCGCCAGACGTCTGACCCTTCAGATACTAAAGATAGTCCAACTTGAGCCATTTGCCGAGAAAGTCGGATTAAGTGAGAACTTAAGAAAGCTAGGCAGCACGGTTTCCCCAGCAGAACTAATTGCAGATCTAATTAAATGGACAGTAGTAATTGTTTTTCTTAGCCCCGCTTCGGACATCCTTGGATTAGAGCAAATAGCCTATCTTGTTACGAGGTTGTTAAGCTATATACCCAATGTTGTCGTAGCAGTGGTTATAGTTATGTTTGGCGCAATTATAGCTGATCTTAGTGCAGACTTTGTTAGAAGCGCAGCCGTCGCCCTGAGTTCTTCGACATCAAACTTTTTAGCAAGCTTAGCGCGTTATTCTATTCTTGCTTTTAGTATCCTAGCAGCACTAAGCCAGTTGAGAATTGCTGCCAATCTAATAAACACCTTGTTCACAGGTTTTGTAGCAATGATTGCTTTGGCTGGAGGACTAGCATTTGGCCTGGGAGGCAAAGACATGGCAGGAGAGATTCTTGAAGATGTCCGAAACTCATTGTCCGAAAAAGAGAAGTATTAGTTACGGACCGCCATCGTCTAGTCTGTTATTTCCCTAAGGCCTCGTCATCTAGCCTGGTCAAGGATACTGGGTTTTCATCCCGGCAACACGGGTTCAAATCCCGTCGAGGCCACCATATTCCATTCGGTGCATGGCGGGCCGTGAATTGTATTGTAACGGCTAGTTAGATGTGTGTTAGACTATATGAATCATGTTCGATAAACTAGTAGTTTCCATATTAGTCGACGAGGTTGTCGGAGGTTTCTTCATCTCAGTTCCACCTGGGCACATATCTTGTTTGTATGATCGCGGTAAAGGAGTACTACCTAAGGTATGGGGGCCTGGCCTACACTTTAAAATTCCTTTCTGGCAAGTCGCAAAACTATTTAATGCTCAAACTTTAGAATACAATATCTCCAAAGAAATTGATTTAGTTCATACTGAGATGTTCGGAGACGAACCCATTAACTCTGTTACTAGTGACAATAAGTTAATAATGGTGGAAGGTACCGTTTTGTTCCGCATTAACAAAAATATGGCTCCCGCATTATGGGAAAACGTTGGGGAAAGATTTATCTCCAAAATCGTGAGGCCTGTCTCCAGATCAAGGGTGAGGTCGGTAGTCGCACACTATTCATTTAACGAGGTTTTAACCAATCACCGCAAAACAATAGAGAAAGAGATCGAGACGGAATTAGATACAATTTTTAGACCAAAAGGATTAATTGTAGAAGGTGTTTTACTATCCGAGGTTCAAGCAATAAGCAGAAAATAAATAATTAACGTTTAGAGACCATTACGGTCATTTGCGGGAAAAACTCCTGTTTCGAAGAACTCATCGATTTGATCAGCTATCTCCCGAGGTAAAAGTCTAGCTTTTAACATATAACCCTTTGCTCCAATATTAAAAGCCTCCTTAATAATCGACTCTTGGCCAAGGTTAGTTAGCAAGACAACGGTAGTCTTTTCGGTCATCCCCTCAGCCGCCATGTCTTTAAGTGCATCAATCCCATTTTTTTTCGGCATCATGATGTCTAGAAGAACAAGTCCAACCTTATCGAGATTTTCGCGTAGAACTTCTAAACCCGCCTCTCCATCTTCGGCAATCAGAACTTGATACCCTCTCTTCGTTAAGGTCCTCACATATAGATCCTTAACAAAAGTATCATCTTCTACAAGAAGTATTTTAAATTCTTCCTTATTAATGCTGGGCATAATTTAACTACCGCAACCACCACTAGGCGCGGCATCACTGTTATCTAAGATAACACTACATTCTTCGGGAGGATTGGTAAATGCGGAACAAATTGCTAATTTGTATGACTCTGCAGTCCTCTGCCCTGTATATCTAGTCTCGTTGATAAGCAATACTGGTGAACCAGTAATACTATACTGATCACTAAGCTTCTTATCAGCACTCGAGAACTGAATCGCGTTGGTTTCCACGCACTGAGCCAGAGAAGACTCGTTTAAACTCAGCCCATTAGCAACGTTCTTCCAACAAGTTTCAACTGTATCCACTGTGCAATCTGCATTCACGTTTGTGACGAACTGCCAGAAAAGTTCGGGATTTTCCTGATAAACACAGCGCTCTCTAATATTCTGCCTTAGTTCCGCGATACCATGCATAGCACAGTATTCGCTAGCCTCATCAACGCAATATTTACTGCCACCACCTTGATAATTGCTATATAAAACGTAGTGGGGCTCGACATTAATTTTCCCGCTAAATGCCTCAACTACAGGCCTTAAAGCATCTTCTGCCTGATTTCCGTAAGGACAGAAGGACATACTAAACAATTTTATGTCGGGTTTATCTGACTTGGGTAATTCTTGAGTAGTCGTAGGAGCTTCCGCTCCAGCCACTTCTGTTTCATTTAACACAAAACCCTGTGGAAAGAAAATCCCACCATCGCCGGTAAGATAACTATTGACAGTTGCGCCTTGAGAAATAATTGTTAATTTGTATAGACCATTCTCCTTGCTAACTGAGGTTATCGAAAGTTGATCTTTATCTACATTAAAATTCTCAACGACATAGTCAAAAACTTTAGTCTTTACTTCCTCAGTTGATAGCGAATCCCTTTTCAAAAAATCAAGACCAAGTGATTCAAACCCCTGAGTATAGATTGATACCCCGAGTAGACCAACAAGAAAAATTACTATTATGCCAAAGACCTTTTCTGTTTTACTTAACATGGGTTTCATTTTAACATATTGAACTAATTCGTCAACTTAATCAACAATTGGAATTCCCTAAACTAAAACAACATTCCTTACTGTGATAGAATAGAATACTAATCACGCCACGGTGCTGGAACTGGTAGACAGGCTGGACTTAGGATCCAGTGGCTTTGCCGTGTGGGTTCGACTCCCTCCCGTGGCACCACGCACCATTATCCGATTCACTTCCAGCTTTTTAACTCTTCCATAATATAGGTAACATCGAACAGCCAGGGATGACCTTTTCCTGGACTTGGCGGAGCATAATGAGGTTCCATTAATTCGGGGGTGTTTAATCCTCGATCAAAGTATCTTTCCCTTATCCCCATCGCCACCGCGTAGATAGAGTCGTTCCAAGAACTAAATTCCACGCCGCTCTGTTGGCCGGTAAAAACCCCCCAGCCAAATGGATTGAACGAATCTCTGGGAATTGCTTTACCAAAGCCAGACTCTTTCCCAGCTATCGCCGGGAGGAGAGTCCAGGGTAATTGATATTTATCGGCCGCCCTAATAAAATCACGCGCACTTTCCACCATTGGAGAATTTCTATTTTGGAGATAATCTCTTAAGATAATTTCTCGCGTATCCTCAGAGACAACGAAATGGCCAAGAACAGAACCCCTATCAGGAAGAGCCGCATATAACGAATAATTGGAGCTCCTTTCGATAAAGGGGGGAAAGTTAGCTGACCACGAAGGGGAGGTGAGTAAAGAAAAGCTCACGCCAATAACGAATACCGAAACACCCATCCATAGGAAACAACAGGTAAAAGCAATAAACCATTTATTTAGTTTCATTCCCAATCTCATAGTTACAGTAGATCACAAACAGGAATGGTTGTAAAGTTAATTTAATAGTTTGTACGTCGATAAATATCCATCTTAACAATATAGAAAAGTCGCTTGATGAGATGTTGTAAGAAGGTGTTGAATTTTAATTCATATTTACAGCCCTCTAAAGCTTCCATTAGGCCATTGGGAGTTAGTAATTTATTTGCATCATTAGAATTAACAATAGTAACTGTAGTCCCGATTTGGTCTCTAAAATGCGCGTCCGAACAAGCTACTTTCACAAGGTTATGTTTATCGGCAAACTCGACTGCTAGCTGATTCCTGTTAATCAAGTTTCCACCAGCAGCATTATAAGCTTCGAAAAGGTCAATATTATCAATATTCTCCAATATTGCGGTTTCTCCAATACCGAGTTTAAAACGATTGTATGGATGAGGCACCAACACTAGACCACCCTGCTTTTTGATAATGCTGATCGTTTCCGCTAACGGCAGGGAATGGGGAACTGTTTCGTTAAGGAAAAGTCCGATAACGTCTTTATAACCGGGAAGGGTAATTTCTTCACCTACTATTACCGGAAAATCACCACGTTTCTTAAATTCCAAAGCTCCCTCGACTGTATCGTGATCAGTAATCGCAATAACATCAAACTTTCCCTTCTCGTAAGCTGTTAGGAGATCTTGATAACTAATTGAGCTGTCAGGAGAATAGCAACTGTGTTGATGCAGTTCAACTCGTAACATTAATTTATTATACGCCTACCTCTTCGCGCAGTGCCACACGAGATTTAGTGAACCAAGTCTTCTGCGTGGTGCCGAGGGGGGGACTCGAACCCCCACTCCCTAACGGGAACGAGATTTTAAGTCTCGAGCGTCTGCCGGTTCCGCCACCTCGGCACAAACACAATTTTACCCTTCTTAGTTTGAATTTGTCAAAAGCTGGTGTTAAAATGAAAATTCAGTATGCCCCTGTAGCTTAATGGATAAAGTAGCGGTCTTCGGAACCGTTGTTGGGGGTTCGAATCCCTCCAGGGGCACCAGCTATCATGCCGGTGTAGCTCAGGGGAAAGACCTGCCCGCCAGGCCCCAATAGCTCAGTCGGACAGAGCAACTGCCTTCTAAGCAGTAGGTCGGAGGTTCAAATCCTCCTTGGGGCACCAGGCTTTGACCCGCCCGCCTTCGACTAAGCCGAAGACGATGTCGGGCGTGGCAGGCGGGGCAACTGCCTTCTAAGCAGTAGGCCACAGGTTCGATTCCTGTCACCGGCACCAATTATTGGCTGGCGGGTGTGGCGGAATTGGCAGACGCGCAGGATTCAGAATCCTGTGACCGCGAGGTCATGTGGGTTCAACTCCCACCATCCGCACCAGACAATATTTTTAATGCAGATACGTCAACCAATTGTCACCGGGTCTTTTTACCCTTCCGAATCGGCGGAACTTTCTTCTAAAGTTAATGAATTCTTTAATCAAGTTGATCTTGAGGATAATAGCGGTATCCCTTCAATACTCCTGGTTCCCCATGCCGGATATTCATTTTCTGGGCAAGTAGCCGCCTACGGGTACCGAACACTAATCGGGAAAGACATTAGAAGAGTAATACTAATCGGTAATAGCCACCAGGGACATTTTTATCAAGCCGCAGTTTATCCGGAAGGTTATTGGTTAACGCCATTAGGTAAAATAAGAGTTGACGAAACCATAACCAGAGAATTACTTAAAGAGCAATCATTAATCACCGACGATATACAAATTCATACTTTAGAGCATTCTTTGGAAGTCCAGCTCCCGTTTCTCCAAATAGCTCTGTCCAATTTCAAGATTGTACCCATTCTTGTAGGCAACAACAATAAAGACAAGGCTAAAAAACTAGCAGCTGCAATTACCCCATACTTAAATAAAGAAACTATCCTTATTATCAGCACCGACCTTTGCCATTACCCGCCCTATGATGTGGCCAATAAAGTGGATAGACGAACTGTGGAAGATATCATCTCCTTGGATGTGGAAAGGTTGGAGGCAAGCATTAAAACTTGTACTACACATGGTTTCCCAAATCTTGATTGTTGTGTTTGCGCGGAAGGGGCAGTAAAAACCGGAATGTACTCAGCTAAAACTATTAACGCCATAAAGCCAAGGTTATTCACTTACGCAAACTCTGGAGATCTAAACGGAGACAAAAACAGAGTAGTCGGTTACGCCTCAATTGGATTCTATAAGTAAGTTTCATATGAAAAACGACAACGATCTTAATGAAGTGCATGGCCAACTACTTTTAGATATTGCCAGGAGAACCTTAATTAGGTTTACTACTCTGCACATAGTTCCGGACTTTAGTATTGATAAACCAGAATTAAACAAACAGTATGGGGTGTTCGTTACACTAAAAAAAGGGGGCGAGTTGCGGGGATGTATTGGACAGCTGGCTAGTAGTGACCCTGTATGGAAAACAGTTAGAGAACAAACTATAGCATCCGCTTCGGAAGACAACCGCTTCCCCAAAGTAACAATTAGTGAACTTTCGCAGATAACAATCGAGCTCTCAATTCTTTCTCCCCTGAAAAAAACAAACACTATTGAAGAAATACAACTGGGGAAGCATGGTGTTTTAATTACCAAAGGATTACAATCAGGTGTTTTCTTGCCGCAGGTAGCGGAAGAAACCGGTTGGGATCGGGATACTTTCCTAAGCAACCTCTGCTACCAAAAAGCCGGGTTGCCACCAGATTGTTATAAAGACCCTGAAACCGAAATTTACCTTTTTACCGTTCAGAAGTTCGAGGAGCTTGATATGAACTAAAAAGGGATATCATCGGTAGGTATATCCTCTGATTGCGGCTTGGCATCACCTGACGTTTGAACAGAGGCCTGATTATTAACTAATCCTGCAGCCTCTCCTTTACCTTTAGGAATAACATAGTTTTGCACTACTATTTCGGTAGAGTAACGCGTGTTGCCGTCCCGATCTTCCCATTTGCGGGTTTGAATTCTTCCATCCACATATATATACCCCCCTTTAGCTACATTCTGGGCAACATATTCGGCGGCTTTTCTCCAAAGTACACAGCGCGAAAACTCCGGAACTTCTTTCCATTCCTCACCTTGTCGGTATGAGTGACTGGTCGCAATACTAACCGTACAAACTGGTGTGCCATCAGCAGTATATCTTAACTCGGGATCTTGAGAACATCTCCCCAACAAAGTAACTCTATTCATGCTAAATGCCATGTAATTCACCTCTCTTTCAATGAAGCTCTAAAAACCTTAAGGACATTCTAGCATCAAAACTGGTAAAATCAAAATACTATGCTTCTCAGCTGCGGCATCGTAGGTTTACCCAACGTTGGTAAATCCACCCTATTTAACGCTTTACTATCGCGTCAAATAGCCGACACCTCGCCATATC
This sequence comes from Patescibacteria group bacterium, assembly GCA_018824115.1. Classification (GTDB taxonomy): domain Bacteria; phylum Patescibacteriota; class 4484-211; order 4484-211; family 4484-211; genus JAHJGY01. Next base: position 638 of record JAHJGY010000048.1, on the reverse strand, counting down.
CCTTCTGCACAATTGAACCTAATGTAGGCATCGTCGAGATACCAGATACAAGAATCAAGCAAATAGCGGAAGCAGAGAACTCGAAGATTACCGCGCCTGCTATCATAAAATTTGTTGATATCGCCGGTTTAGTTAAAAATGCACATCAAGGAGAGGGTTTAGGAAACCAATTCCTGGCTCACATTCGGGAAGTAGAGACGATAATTCATGTAATAAGGTTATTTAAAAATGATCTTGTCACAACGCTTGGGGACGCAGGACCAACTGAGGATTATAAAACAATACAAACAGAGCTAATTTTAGCCGATCTAGGAACACTTGACAAACAAAAAGAACCTAAGGGTGAATTAACCAAGGAGCTTAAATTATGGTGGCAGACAATAATATCTGCTAAAGAAATTTTGAACAGAGGCATTGCCCTAAATAATTCAGAATTAACTGCGGGGCAAAAGGAACTACTTAACCCATTATGCTTGCTTACGATTAAACCGGAACTTAAGGTTCTAAATATAAATGAATCTCAATACGATAATCTGGAGAATATCCATAAAGATCTTAGTCATCTAGATGCCGTTGCGGTATGCGCTAAACTGGAATCGGAATTAATAGACCTAGATCAGTCGGAGAGGGGAGAATAC
>JAHJGY010000047.1 GCA_018824115.1 Patescibacteria group bacterium | reverse complement strand
TGGGAAATGAGAGAAAAGAAAGGAATCCCCCCAGAAGAGGTCATTCACGATTATCAATTTGTTCCGCCATTAAGAGATGCCTGGAGAACTAATTATGGAAAACGAGTAGGCCCTCCCTGGATAGATTTTGCTATAGCTATAGCAAAACACGTGGAGCAGATTTTCACCTAAAATGTATTTTACAATCCAGCAAGTATGAGTTTTTACATCTCTAAACTAGATAAGCAAACCCAAGTAAGAAAAGGCTCGGGCTTTATAGTCAGGCCTACGGGAAAACTTGTAGATGATTTTTCAATTACTTATATTGAACTTAATGATTCAAGAGACCCGCCAGACTCAGATAAAGCTACTGAGATTAACAAGGGTTTTAGTTGCATTTACGTCGTTATCCAAGGCCGGCTAACATTTACTTTCTACGAACAAGACGGTGTCAAGGAAACTATCCTGCAAGAAAAAGAGTATGTTTATGTTACTCCTGGCACAAAGTACCAAATAAAAGGCACTGGAATACTTCTTACAATCGCTTTACCTGCTTATTCTGACCAAATGTACTCTCATCCTTCTATCTAATCCCAGTAATACTAATTTGTAATATGATCATTATCCCGTGATAGAATTGTATAAATGATTCCCGACTCACTGATCCAAAAAGCTAAAGGTTTCGCCCTCTCACAAGCGGAAGAATACGGCGCTCCATCGCCAGATAATTTTGAGTACATCAATACAGTGGGTCAACAACTAGCTAGTCAGATGGGAGCTACAAAGGACATTGTTCTACTGGCCACATCATTATCAGATTGCATGTTAGGCCCAGCTTTCAAAACAGGTAACCTTTCACAACATATTAGTATGGCGGTAGAAAAAGCGAACGAGCTTATTTTGGACTTCCCCGAAATAAGTAACGATGAGAAGGAGAACATTATCCACTCTCTTAAAGAACACCACGGTACCGATAAGTTCTACTCCTTAGAAGCTGAAATCTGCTGTAACGCTGACTGTTATCGTTTTGCCTCCGTAGATGGCGTAATTGGTGGTATTAGGTACGTCCGAGAAATGCCATTAGACAATCTGATTGACATCCTATCCAAAAAAGCCGATGAAAAATGGAATGCCTTAACTCTAGATATTTGTAAAAATGAGCTTGAACCACAGTATAAACTTATTAAGCAATTCCTCAAACAATACCAAGACACAAATTAGCAATCGCCTGTCTATACTCCGCATCACTCCGGCTCAATAATTTCCAAAGGGTAGCCCTTTAGGATAAACACCTAAGAGATACCTGGTAAGTAAACGATGTCTCCCCCCCATCGTCTGACCAGACATGCAGGCTTTAGCAAAGGTGAATTAAAGCGATTTAAATCGCTTTGGAAATTAACTGAATAACGCTTTACCTTCTACTAAGACTTTACTAAAAACTTTACCGAAAACATAAAATGTCGCTACGGACAGTTGGAAATGTTTAATTCGCATTTTGCTGGGCAAAATGCGAATTCACAGCCCAATCAAATCTCTGCACCGAGCAATTTCACTAAAAGGGGAAATGCTTGTGGGGCTTTTGTATGGCTTTATCCCTATAATATCTTTTTCCTCTTGCCCACCTTGGATCCGGATCGTACTCATAGTTAGGTTTATCTTCTTCAATAATCTGTTGGATTATCTTTTGCATACCTTTTACACCGTGAATTAAAATCTGTTTTTGAACAGCGGCTACAGTGGGTAAACTCACTTTTAGGCTATCCGCAATTTCTCTGTACTCTGTTCCCCGCGTTATTGTTAGGAAAATACCAAAACGCTTTGGTAGGTTTATTTTTTCAGTAGCTGTGAAAAAGGTATTATAAAAGTCCTCCGCTTGTTTGGGAGTTTTTATATCTGCTAAAGCCCGGAAGAAAACTTCTTTTACTCTCTCTTCAACATCTTTTCGTAAGCGGCTGGATGAAACTTGTGACATACAAGGATTTTTTCTGCCCGTAGGAAATCTCATCCCCCAGACAAAACATCAAGGTTATTAAAGCGATTTAAATCGCTTTGTTACTTGACAGCCACAGTATAGTACGCTAGTCGACAGTCCGTCAATCTCTCGGCCAGATCCCTCTGCTTAACGCATGGCAGAATAGCGTTAGTGAGTCTAATCCCACATCTGGGTAATCATCCCCGCTTTACCCCAAAACAGGTCGAGTATCTAGTAATATATTGCATTAATACTATCCTGTGATAATTCATAGCTTTACAAAAAGCTAATTTGCAGGACTCTAATCAACTCTTCTATGTGCCTTTTTTACCGGTCCAGGCATCCTCAAGCACATTGATAAGCATACCAACTTGAGCAGTTTCACTTGACTGGCACGCCCCGCGAACCCGCAAGGCCATCATTAAATCGGATCTGATTGCATCGGGAGACTTAATATTAACTCTCCAATCATCCACACTCCCAGCCCCTACCTCAGACAACTTCATCGCACCAACCGTACTATCATCACCGTACGTTATTACCTCCACTTTATACAACCTGAATTGTGTCGCTTCAGTAATTCTGTCTATCAGCCCCAGTGCTTCGTCAATACTTCCTGGCGGCTTAACTCCCGATAAGAGACTTTCTACCTCACCCCAGGCTCTCTCCTTTACTTCCCTCTCTCGTTTAATATTCAGTAAATCCGCTGTTACCTCCAATACCGCCCGCTCTACCCTGATATCCTCAACCTTCCTATCCCTACAAAATTCTTCAGTTTGGTGAGCTTGCTGGATTATCTGTACAATTCGGCTCCCTTCAATGCCTTCTGCGCCCTGAACGCCCGAAACTTGTTTTACAATACTCTCAATTTCTTCGTGGGTTAGTCCCAACCCCAAAACCTCATCTCCAATCCCAGGTTTTATTCCTTCGTGTTTCATGGTAAATTTACACTACCACAGTACCATACTCTTACCACGCTAGGCAAATACGCCAAAACAACAACCTTTCAAAGGACAGTCCTTAAGAAATTAAGGGGACAGTATATCAAGATAAAGGGAGAATGACTCTAATATCTTTTAATCATCCCCGCTTTACCCCAAAACAGGTCGAGTATCTAGACTAATATAGTGTAGGATACTATCCTGTGGGTACTACTTACACTTACGAAGAACTAATCTGCTCTATAACTATCCCAACTAAATCAGTATTCTGTATCCAATCTCAATATTTTAAGACAATGTCTAAAAAAATGGGGTTCTGCTAAGGGGCTTTTCCTAAGGAAAATCGAATACTTGGGGCGGTTCTCTGTCAATTTCGATAGCCCTTTAACAAGCCGCACTAAGAATTCTGGCATTTGATCCTTTTGTCTCACTTAAACCAACTAAACAACGTTCCAAAGCAGTTCGTGAACCAGGAACATCTCCTGCTCTAGATTTAGCAATTCTAATCAAGGCCCCAGCTACACTATCAACGCCTTCCCTTCCTGTATATTGTTTAGCGTCAAACCGCTCTACTACTTCTTGTAGGGATAGGCCGCGGCTCATCGCTTGTTCTATATCATTTCTTGATTTTTCGCTATGGTATATCTGGCCACCTGTCTCATCCATAACCCCAAAACATGTGATGCTGGGTATGGACAGGGCCTTTCTACAATCAACTGGTAAAACTAAAGCTACAGCTAATGCCTCACCGGGTTTAGGGGCTATTGCAAGAAGTGTTTTCTGTCCCTTTATGGCGTTAGCTGCATAAACCATATCTCCCATTAAGGCGCTTGCAACGCCTTCTTGCATTTCATGTTGTTCACCTCTTGCACTTAAACGAGGAGCGTATGAACCAGCTCCCCCCCTAGGGCCTGTCATTGCCCCCTATTATATACGCCCCCCTAGTTCCGTGACAATATTGACTTATCTCGGTTATCCTGATCCTATTACTTAACCGAGGGAAAATGCTATTTCTTAATCTTTTCAATATCTAGAACCGTTACCCAGGCGCACTGTTTGCCAAATCCGCTTTTATCTATATCAAACGGTTCCACTTCTTCGGGGTTTTCTATAAAAACAAAAATCGCGTAACGTTTATTAGAGATATAATTCTGAATTTCCTCAGGAATTTCATCCAGCCCCAAGTCCTTTTTAGCATGCTTCTTTATAATCTTGAGTCTTTCGCTACCGTTTGAGATAACATACTGTAAAACCCTCGATACTTTCGCCTTTAAGGTGACTGATTCTCCTGAGTTTTTAAAATAAACTGTATCTCCTTTTTCTATCCTATTCCACGGAGCAACTCGCAATTTATACCACCTTGATTCAGCAACTTTCCTGCCCGATTTAATCATCGGAATCAATCCCCAGTTTTTCTTCATTATGGCAACGTGATACATAATTATTCCTGAACCTTTTGAAATCTAGGAACAGCATCTGCCTTAATCTCTACCACCGAAAGCCAATCGTCTAAGTTTCTCACCCAAACTAACTGCTTACCATAAAGTGCCTGGTACACCACGCAGGCCTTTCTGGTCGCCACCTGCAGGCCAATATCTATAACCCGGTAGTGCTTGCTTTCATCCTTATAGTGTTGATATTTACCACCAATCACAATCTGCTTTTTAGCTTTTTCGATTTCACGGGAAAGTTCTATTTGCGATAAACGCCCCAAATCAACCACCTCCCTTTTGATAGTTCTCAGTCTGAGTGTATCATAATCCTTCAGCTTAACAGCTTCCTTAATCTATTTGCGCGTACTCACTTCACGCTGTTAAAATAAGCCTGAATGGAACTATCAAAAACCTGGGTAATCATCCCCGCATACAACGAAGAAACAACCATTGGTCAGGTTATTGACGGTCTTCTAAAAGAAGGCTTGGCAAACATCCTTGTTGTTGACGACGGCAGTGCTGATCGTACCGCAGAGATCGCCCGCCAAAAATCGGCCACTGTGATTTCCCATCTTGTTAACCTTGGCACTGGAGGGGCCGGGGCGGCTACTGCCACTGGTCTTGATTTCCTAAGGGATACACAGCTATCTAACATTTCCGCCGTGATTACCTGCGATGCCGACGGCCAGCATTCAGCGGCAGATGTGCGCAGCGCCGCGGAAGTGATCCTAAATAAGGAAGCCGACTTGGTAATCGGTTCGCGAATTTTGGAGAATAAACAGCAAATGCCCTTCGTTCGATTAGTTGGCAACCTCCTGCTTAACATTCTAACTCGATTTTTTGTGGGAATAAAAACCAGTGATTCTCAATCAGGCCTGCGCGCACTTTCAAAAAAAGCGCTAACCGTTATGCAACTTAGATCTAACGGAGTTGAATTTTTAACCGAGATGTTTCAGATCGCCAAACAAGAGCGACTAATTTACAAAGAAATTCCAATCCAAACTATCTACACCGATTACTCGCTAACTAAAGTTAGAGATCTGACTTATGTTTTAAACGTTATTCGTTTTATGATAGTAGGAAGGAGTACGTCATGATTTTGAAAATATTAATTTCTGTATTCACCGTTATTGTTCTAAGCCAGGTTTATTCTAACTTTCGCCAAAGAAAACTAAACTTCTTTTGGTTTATTTTCTGGTGCTCTGTCTGGATCAGCGTAGAGGCTGTTGCTCTCTATCCAAAACTAACCGTCTCTTTTGCTAAATTGTTGAATATTGAATTCGGTATCAACGCCGTGGTTTCTTTTAGTGTCATCACCCTATTCTATTTGGTCTTTTATCTTTACTTAAAAATTGAAGAACAGAAACGGAAAATGAGCGAGTATATCCGCAAACAGGCAATCAGGGAAAACATTAAACAAAACAAGTAATTTGGCTCCGAAAACAATGAAAGGAAAACGCATTCTCGTCCTCACTACTCTCTTCCACCCCCGCGTAGGAGGGTTAGAAAAAAATACTTTTGAACTATTTTCCCGGTTGGCTAAACAACACAATTTTCAAATTAACGTGGTAGCCTGCAACACGGAAAACACAAATCCGTTTGAACAACTAGCTGGCCTTAATATCTATCGCGTCCCCTGCTGGAAACTAGTCAAAGGCACCTACGCTGTTCCCAAACCAAAAGACCTGTCGGCAACGCTCAAGAAAATCGGCAAGCAGGACCTGGTCACCACTCAAACTCGTTTCTTTTTTACCTCATTTATCGGCTTGCTCTACGCAAAACTACACCGGATCCCATTGCTACACACCGAATATGGCGGCGGGTTCGTTCGACATCCCAGCAAAATTGTCGAGTACATCGCTCGGATTTACGACGAAACCATCGGCAGGTTAACTCTCCGTTCCGCAGATCAAGTAATCGGCGTGTCCAATGATGTCTGTAAATTCTCATTAAAACTAGGCGCAAAGAATTGCCGTGTAATCTATGAAGGTGTTGACTTTGGCTTTTGGAGGCGCACAGAAAACACTTCGAGCCAAGAGTTTAACGTCCCCAAAAACGCAACTGTCATTACGTCTGTGGGGCGATTAATTGAGGCTAAAGGGACCGGCATCTTAATCGAAGCTGTCAAGAACATCCACCTTAATTACCACCTGATTATCGCTGGCAATGGCCCCTTTAAACCAAAGCTAGAAAAACTGATCCAAAAATACAACTTACGTGACCGCGTTACTCTCCTAGGAAACATCAGCCAGGAAAAAGTTCGAGGCTTACTATCGATTACCGACATTTTCGTGAATCCTTCTTTTTCTCTTTGCGAGGGAATGCAAATCGTGGTACTTGAAGCTGCCGCTCTAGGCAACGCCATTGTCACTACCAACGTGAATGGGATGAACGAGATTATCGAGAATGGTAAAAACGGATTCGTAGTCCCACAGAAAGATCCTTTGTCACTTAAACAAAAAGTTGAGATCTTAATGAAAGATACACACCTACGTAAACATTTCGGAAAGAAAGTTCAAGAGAAAGTTAAAGAGAACTTTAGATGGAGACCTATTGTCCAAAGCTATTTTGATGTAATAAATAATCTTTGTGAATAGTGTTGAGTCCCATTGAATCCCCCTTCGCCCCTCCGGGGCTTCGGAGGGATTAATTCGACTGGCGGAAAATTTGCTTATCAGCAATTTTTCCAAGTCTCATTGAATAGAAAACTAGATCTCCTTTTTAAATATATCAGAAACCGAGACCCCTATCTCCTCAAAAGGATCATTAAGGCCTTGTACGAAAACGGGCTTCGGTTTTGGTTCCGTTTCCACAAGCCGGCAGGGATCAAAGTGGTTGATGAAGATTGGGACTTTCTAATTGTGCTCGACGCCTGCCGATATGATGAATTTAAAGAGGTAAATCAAATCAACGGCAGCCTTAGAAAGGTAATCTCATTAGGTTCTAATACCGAAGAATGGCTAAGGTATAACTTCGACAAATCTAATCCCGATGTCATCTACATCACCGGAAACCCACAATTTAGAAAAGCCGAACTCGAAGGGGTTTTCGATCCCGATTACTTCTTTCTAGTAGAAAACGTTTGGGACTACGGTTGGCACGAAGAATTTAAGACCGTGCTGCCAACAGAGATGATTAAAGCAACTAAACAACTCGCTAATAAATATCCACATAAGAAATTTATCATCCATTTCCTACAACCTCATTGCCCCTATATTAGTCCTACTATCACTGATCAGGAATTATTAGGACCTGGAAATACCATCATTGATAACACACAGTTCGGTGGTTTAGAAATCAACAAGGTTAAGACTGCGGCGAGGGAAAACTTAAAGTTTGTTTTAGAAGAAATTAAAAGTCAATTATTGCCAAGGCTACATGGTAAAACCGTGATCACCTCGGATCACGGAGAAGCCTTTGGTGAAAAAAGTCTTTACTTCCATCCCGAAGGGATCTATATCAAAGAACTAATCGAGGTCCCCTGGCTGGTAGTTAGCAACGCCACGTAACTCCTCCCTCCACAAATCCAGATATTGTTCCGCTATTCTCTCTAACGAGTAACGTTCCTTCACTACCCGAAACGCTCTCTCTCCACATTCTTTAATTAACTTAGGCTCATCATGCAAACAACGCAGTTTAGAAACTAAATCATCGCTATCACCAACTTTAAACACTAACCCGTTAATCCCATCTTTAATTAAAGTTGTGTTCTCCTCGATATCAGAAACAACAATTGCTCGGCGGGCAGCCATCGCCTCCAAGATGGAATTACTCATTCCCTCATAATAACTAGGCAAGACGAAGACATCAAAAGTTTTTAATAATTCTGGGACATCATCTCTGGTTCCCAAAAACTTTACCTTATCCATTACACTCAAGCGATTAGCCAGCTTCTGAAGGAACACTTTCCGTGAACCGTCTCCCACTAATATTAGGACTGAATCTTTCACACCTAAATTGGAGAAAGCCTCTATTAAAGTATCCAACCTTTTTTGCGGTTCTAGGCGAGCAACACTGCCGATAACAAAGCAACTGTTTAGTCCTAATTCCTTTTTCTTTACCGGCACATTGACGTTAATATCGTACTTACTGATCTCAACCCCGCCCGGAATAACCTGTATTTTATCCCGATTAATACCCGATTCAACCATAAAAGGGACAATAGCCGGTGAATTAGGAACATATTTATTTACTAAAAATGAAGTCCTCGCATCCAGCCAATTTAGTAAAGGGCGGGTAATATGTTTGTTTTGGACACAGCAAATAACTTTCTTTACCCCGCATAAGCGTCCAAAAACGCGGCCAAAAAGATTGGAATGTATAAGCCAGCAGTTTAGCAAATCTGGTCTCTCTTTTTGGACAACTCGATAAAACCTCCATAGGAAAATAGGTAAATTGAAGTAGTTAAAACCCAAGTAATAAACCCTAATACCTTTTGCCTCTAACTCATCACCAATATCTCTAAGATTAAGAACACTACAAACGACGTGCTCGTCTGTTAGGCGGGGAAGCAGTTTAAGTAAAAACTTTTCTGTGCCGCCAACTCTTAAACCGGTAATTAAATGTAAAACCCTCACCCCCCTATTCTAGCAACAGTTGGCCCTCTGGTACAATTAAGCTGAGGGCAGGTCTTAACTACCGTCTTTACTTGTAATAGCAGAATTCCACGCGATGCCGCATGGCTGTCGTATTCTGCGACCAGATCGCGCAATGAATTGCGCTACTACAACGAAGACACGTACTCATGTCCCGGCCTCGGTTAAAGCATGAAAAAGATATTAATTGCCTGGACAATCTTTTGCTGTGTAACTTACTTTCTTGCCCGGCCTTACTTTTTTACTGGTCTGCCATTACTCATTCTGCTCCTGTTTGTCACCCGGAAGAATAAAGGCTCGCTCACAATTGAAGCTCCCTGCCTGGGTTATATTTTCTGTGTTGGAGTTTTACTTATTGCTCTCATCTACAGCGCACTGGATGAGCAATTACAGCATTTCGGGTTCCTCTTTTTCCTTAGTCAGTTTTGTAAAACTTATTTTATTGTTATCTGCGGTTCAATAATTTTAATTAGCATTTCATTCGGCATCGGGCGAAAACTATTAAATCTGACCCCTCTAACTCCCTCATCATTTCTTGAAGAATCTTTAATATCCATCGCTATCGGGATACTTATCCAGATGAACATTGCTCTACTGCTAATTTTGCTTCGGCTATTCCAGTTCTCATTTGCGGCCATCGTCCTCCTGACAATCTCATTCCTCGTTCGAAACGAAATTATTTACTTCCTAACAAAAATTAAAAGCACAAAAATAGAGATCAATGGAAAATTATCTTCTATTATCTTTACTTTCGTTTTCATAACTTTTGTTTCTCACTTTACCGTAAAACTGCGCGCTGTTCCCATTGAATACGACAGCCTTTCTTCCTATGTCAATACTATTAACAACATTACTAGTTATCAAACCCTACCGGAATCCTGGCCCTTTACTTTAGGCTTTGAAACATTTATTGCTTATATCCAACTATTATTCGGCCCAAGCCTGGCAATTGCTTTTAATGCTTGGTTCGGCCTGCTAAGTGGTCTAACTGTTTTCTCTATTGCCCAACAAATCAGTCACAAAAATATCGCCCTACTAACTGCCGGTTTTTTCTACTCCATCTTTGCCATTGCTCAACTCATTTTCTTTGATGACAAAGTAGACCTTGCCTTGATCTTCTTCTGTCTTTTATCTATTCACCTGATCCTAAAATGGCAGCAAACAAACGAGCGCCGATGGTTATTTTTTAGCGGGTTGTTTGCTGGCACGGCTTTTGTGCTTAAATACACCGCTGCTTTTTTAATAACAGGCATCATTGGAAATATCATTTATGTAGTACTACGGAAACACCCTCCTGTTCCAACCATAATAAAAACCGTTGTTCTCTTTCTTGTCTTTGCTGGCCTGCCTTTCATCCCCTGGGCCCTACTGAATTTAAGTTCATCGCCACCAGAAACACTTTCCTCATTTACGCACAGCTCCCTCCACAACAATCCATTAGAAAATTCTCACTGCCCAGCTGCCCAGGAAGTCATCGACTGCATCCTAAATCTCAGAGAAGCTGATTATAATAATTACTTTAATCCACAGCACTGGACAGACCACTTTAAAAGACCCGTAAACCTCCTAAGCATGGTGAACAAAACTGCTGGCACTGGGCGCACCTCAATCGACCCGATTCTCATCGGCCTCCTACCTCTGGGAATAATCTGCGTCATAAAGAGGCAGAACCGAACTTTCCGTTCGCTGACAGTAATTACCAGCATTTATCTCACAATTTGGTATTTAATTATCCCGGAGATTCTCTGGTATGCACTCCCCGGCTTTGTTTTGCTTTCAATTATACTGATAAGCTCAATTGAAACTCTCGATCAGGCAATAATTCAACGCATTCTCACAGGAATCATTGCTGCCAGCATCCTGCTTCACAGTTCCTTCTATATAGTCAATAACACTGCTTTCTTTTTCCTGCCCAACTATGAAGATTGGAAACTATCCCAAAACTTCCTTGCTTACGATCTAAAACAAGTGTCGGACTTTGCCAACGATCTCGGCCTTAACGCCAATAATAAAATTATGCTGCTCGGGAAAAACCCGGGATTACACATCCTGCCACCATACTTTGTTAACAACAACCGCGAGACAGCTATCTATTCCAACCGCTGTCAGTTACTGTTCCTGGAAATGAATCCTGCCAGATCGGACACTCTGGTTAACGAACTGAAATCACAAGGTATCACCTACTTCTTGGTTGATAATTCTCTAGTTAACAGTTCCAGCACACCAACTATTACCGACTCCGTCGATTGTGGAAAAGCCAATAAGCAGAAGATCAAGATATTTTTAGAGAAACACACCTCGCCGATCTACTGCAACCCCAAATACTCTATTTATGAAATCAATTTTCCCTCACCCAGATAGCATCCGGAGGATCCTGCAAACGGCTCGGCTGAAAAGGAAGATCAAATACCTTAAGCGGCTCGAAATTATCCATAATGTATTGTGTTAATAGATCGTCACCACCGTCACGAAACACGGTTTCCGAAGGAAGGAAAACTACTTTTTCTACCTCTTTCTTCTCCAAATCAGAAATAACCTCATCAAAAATCTCGTCCGTATAATGTTCGGGACCCAGATGCGCATAACGTGTTGGGTTTCTAACTGAGGAAATATAATACAAATACGGGACATAAGGGCCAATATAAACATATTCTCCATCTTCGCATTCCTGATTCAGAAAAGTTAATACCTCTTCAATATTCCGCCCGTAATACTTATCAGTGTACAGCAAGCCCCGATCTGTCTTAACCGCATGGTTAGTGTAGGCAATTTGATATCGAAAGTGAGGTAACGCATGAACAATAAAATCTGCCAAAAGGAAAGAGACTAAAAAGCCCGACCCGACCATCTGGGAAATATGCCTCGAGCGCAACGAAAACCGATTAAAGCGACTAGAGTCGACAGCCTTTTGGGGGAAAGTTGTTAGGAAATAAACAATCAACGGCGCGGCAAAAAGTAAGCCAAATAGAACATGCCCTCGGTTCACGTTAACAAATGAAAACAAGTGGAAAGCCAGACCAAATACCGAAACTACCCTTAACGACCAATCAAACTGCTGACTTTTTCCTATCATTTGTTTCAGCCAAACTAAATAAAACGCAGTAAGAATAAACCACAATAGTGACGGGAACTGCTGCATATTACCTTGGTGATAGTGGCGAAAAGGGAAAAGCAATGCCGCCTCGAAAAAGTCCGTTAATAGCCCTCGGCTCCCAAAGTACACGAGCCAAAGAAAAGGAATAATCGCCGTTCCCGCTGAATACTGTATCCACCACTTAAATTTTCGCCTCCACGCCCCGCGCAAACTAATCGTAATTAACACACTAACCGCTAAATACAAGGCCACGCTCTCCCACTGATTAATACTTGCTGCTACTCCAGTAAGTAATCCAGCCATCAGCCAAGTTTTAAAACTGCGCCGGTTACTACCACACGACATTAAGAAGAGAACCACTAGACCAGCAGGAATTAACCCTAACCAGTTATGGTTGTAATAAAAAGAGAGCGGGGAAAGTAGAAGAACAAACAGTAACAAGCTAGCCAATGCTTTACACGATGAACACAATAACTTTAGGCTAATCAAGTAGAGTAGTATAAAAAGACTGGCAAAACAGACCAAAATCAGTAACCGTACAGAAAACAAAGTGCTACCGAACACCTTCATAACTCCAAACAGAAGATAAAAAGTGCCCGGCATCCAAAACACTTTTAAATCCCGATACAGCACCTCGCCGTCGAGCATTCTCTTTACCACTGCCAGGGGAATGCCCCCATCACCGCGGAAAAGAAACCTCTGGGTCATGAAACCCAGGTAAGTAAAACAAAAAAGAAAGATGATTATGGTAAGTAATTTTGATCTACTCACTGGATGAATAAGGCGTCACCCGCGCAGAGTAAACTCCAACGAGATCATCACGCCAACTGTTAAGGCCACTGTTACCAGATTAGCCGTTTGGGTTATAAAAAGAAGGGCGCAAACAACTACACCCAGCCCGATCAAAGACCCCTGACGCAAGCACTTCCGATAAGTATAGCGGGGTTCTAAGTAATCTCCTAATAAACGACGAATTAAATATAGAATAAGAGAAGAAAAACCGGCCAGGAAGAAAAAGGCGCTTAGTAAAAATAATATCACTCGATGATGGAACACTATTATCTGCGGTGGATATCCAGTGAATGGATCAATATAATAAATTAAATAGGAAAATACACCACCACTGGCAAGCGTAACCAGCAAAGGCAAAATCAGAAAGCGCCGCATATTAGAGTAACTAAGACCATCTGTAGTATATCACCCTTCCTCATCACGTCGAACACAATTCAGATTATGTCTATCCAAACGCGAGAGTATGCGCCTGCAACCCGAGGAACAAAAAGCTCGACTTTTCGAAAAACTAGGTTAGAATATATGAAGTGTCTCTATCAACGATCTTGATTGCCAGTTTAATAATTGTAGGTTTCGCCAGTTTCTACTATTTACTTGGTCTCCGCCTTAAACAGTTCGAGGATAAACAAAGTCAGGACCAATCCACCAAATTACTCCAGGAATGGATGAAACAAACTGCGGAACAGACCGACCGCGCCCGTAAGGAAATGCAGGATCGACTGGATAAAACCGGTAATAATATTAACGAACGTTTAGATAACGCCGCCAAAGTCATCCGCTTAGTTAGCAAGGAATTAGGAGAAATGAGTGAAATCGGCCGCCAAATGAAAAGTCTCCAAGACTTCTTAAAATCACCTAAGCTCAGAGGCAATATTGGCGAACAAGTCCTGCAAGACTTATTAAAACAAAATCTTTCCCATCAGCAGTTCACCATGCAATACAGCTTCCGCAACGGAACAGTCGTTGATGCGGCAATCATTACTGATCAAGGAATCATCCCCGTAGATGCCAAATTCCCAATGGAAAACTTTACCAAGATGGCCGCTGCCGAAAATGAGGCAGACGAACAGCGCGCCCGACGTGATTTTGTTAATGATGTCCGCAAACACATACGCGACATCTCCAAGAAATACATCCTCCCCGCCGAAAAAACAGTTAACTACGCCCTAATGTACATTCCTTCGGAGGCCATTGCTTACGAGATTACCGTTAACATTGCTGAACTCGTCGAGTATGCCCGCGAACAGAGGGTTTACCCTGCTTCTCCCAACCAGTTTAATTCGTTTTTACAAATGATACTTTTGGGAATGGAAGGAAAAAAGATCGAGGAAAAAGCACGCTTTATATTAAATAGCATTCAGGCCATCCAAAAGGACACCCAAGAATTTGGAGAAAATTTCCGAGTGATGCTCAAACATCTCACCAATGCCAAAAGTAAGGCCGACGAAGTAACCACTGATTTTGACCGCTTGGCCAATAAAATCAGCTCTGTACAACAAGTAAGTGGAAAGACCTCAGAATCACTGCTAGAGAATGAGCAGCTCGACTTAGGTTAATCCCATCCTCCTCTAGTTTACCTCAAAAAAGCGATCCAGGCGCCAAGTTTCCTGGTGAAATAACGTAACCCCGTGGTTTTGGCCTATCAGACTAAGAATCTCCCGCTCCCCCTCAAGCGTGTTCCCGTGCAAAGGATGGCTAACATATATACTTCCGCTCGGTAAATTATCCAACCAAGAACTTGATGATTCTAGTAGTCTATCTTGACCAGCAGAATATACGAGCGCCTCATCCGGCAGGTGCCAGACAATCCTCAATAATTCACCGGGTTTAGC
This sequence comes from Patescibacteria group bacterium, assembly GCA_018824115.1. Taxonomy (GTDB): domain Bacteria; phylum Patescibacteriota; class 4484-211; order 4484-211; family 4484-211; genus JAHJGY01. Next base: position 6,584 of record JAHJGY010000047.1, on the reverse strand, counting down.
ATTGTCAATTAAAACAAACCGGGCCTGCCCAAGCATCTCTACCGGATCGGGGCTGTTTCTCTGAATAAAATAGGGGTAAAACATCTTAATTGTGCTTGACACAAACATCCCTAAACACAACAAGGCCAACCACCTCTTGGATCGTGATATTTGACGAAAAACAACTACTATTACCAGAGTGACCAAGGGCCAAACTAAACTTAAATACTTAACGTCTACCGCATGTTTTGGGCTTTGAAAAATTAAGTACAAAAAAAAGACAGCTCCCATTGTCCAAAATGCAAGATAAATAATAAACTTTTCCGAGAAATTAACGCGATCCAAAAAATAACTCAATCGCTTCCTGCTTTCACAACGGTGAACAGCCAGACACCAAACCAGAAACAACACCAACAATACCAAGGCCACCACCGCCACGTTTTGCAAGGGCTCTCCATACACAAAAAACCCAACTCCACTCGCCAGGACGCCCAAGAACCGAGGAACAACATCAATAAAGCGAAATGCCTCGGCCTGCTGACGTTGTATTGGAAAGGATAGATAAAACTGAGGGTGCAGAAAAAAGAACAAGACGCATCCTATCCCCAAACAGATAAATATTTGCAACAAGCGCCGCTCTTCTTTCTTAAATAACTCCATCGTCGAAAAAATTACCGCACCCAAGATAAGCAGAGCAAAATGGTAGTGTGTTAGTAATCCGCAGGCTGTCGACAAGCTCAACAAGGCTGACCTAAATGGGCTCAATCTAACATTACTCAAATATTGGACAATCTGCCACACAAAGAATATTGCGCACAAAGCAAGTAAACAATACTGCCTTACCCATAAACAAATTGAAATTACCGCCGGGCTAAGGAACCAAAGACAGATTGTGAGTAACGCCCCTTTTTTACTGCCCAAGACCAACCGCGCTAATTTATACAGGAAGAATAAACTAATTACGTCAATTAAGATATTTAACCAAAGCCCCGCTTTAAGATAAGCACCAAGCAGATAGCTCCAGGCGCGGAGAAGCCAGAAATATAAAGGTGGATGAATATCATGATGGGCTAAGTCAGAACCAATCTCTTGGAAGGATAAAGATTTGTTCAAACTCAAAAATTCTCTCCACACTGGCGCCCGCACCCACTCGCCAAAAGGATATACTCCCTGATCCACAGAATAATATTCGCCTAAATGACCCGTGGTGGCAAGATAGGAAATCACTTCATCGTGAGAAAGCCGATTCCTATTCAGCGCCCCGACTACACGCAAACTAGTACCAGCAACTAACAACGCTATTAAAGCGTAGGCGATCCATCTGCTTTCTGCATTATTGGTAATAAACATCTCCTCGGAAAACTCAAAAATCTAATAAACAACCACTCCGGTATTATTGTAATATTTCCATAAATTCAAAAAATGCGATTGGGTATAATGACGTTCACCGCGCCAAGGATCATTTAATATAATCTCGTCGGGATTATCTTTATTACCGACAAATCCAATAACCACCTCGGAATGCATTCCCTCCACACCTTGAATAAGCGCCCCATCGGGGGTATGCCAAGAAATTGGATCGGGATCATTCCATCCGTTCTGCCACCAAAGAATAACCGGGTTACCCTGTTCAACTTTCCCCAGCAACCCTGGTAAATTCCAATTACGGTAGACCTCAACTTCCCGATATTCCCTAATTACTCGCGCTACCGGACCCCAGTGCACACCATAACCTTTTGGCTGGCCGTTAATACTGCCGACATAATGTTCGTTAGGATCACCCCAAATACCTATCCCGGGTTGATAGGGTGTATTATCAAAGCCAACTTTTTGCAAAACCTGCTGCTCGGTTAACCAAGTTCCCCGAAAAGCCAATGCCATCCTCGCCGCGGTTATATTACAAGTATGACTGTGTTCCTGATGCAACAGGGGTACTCTTAATTTAACCTGATATTGACGGGTAGTAAACTGCGAAACAAAATCCTGCTTAGAATTAAGGCCGTACTTACTCTCCACCCCACTTTCGATTTTAATTTGATATTGGCGATTATAAACTAACACATTGTTTGGAACAAAGGTCATCACATTTCCTTTCCACATAAACTGGCCACTTACTGCTGGGTTAAGCGAAAATTCTTCTTGTGCCGAAGACTGGTCAACTAGTTGATTAAATTTAACTGAGATGTAAGTGTCAATGTCCACTACTCCGGCGCCATTAACAGGAAAAAACTCTTCAACTTTTACATCTCCCAATGTCTTAAACCTCAGCACTTCCTCTTTCTCGAAAAAACCACCCTGGGCGTCCTTTACCCCCACTGGGATTGTTACTGTATAACGGGTATCTTTTTCCCACTGCTCCGGCGTAAAAACTAACGTCTTTTCATCTTTCCATGAAAAATCCCCTGCTATTGCCGGCAAAACTTCTAACTTGTTCTCCACCGACTCGTAATCCATTGTTTTTGAAAAACTAACTTCCAGCACCTCATTGGGAAGAACTTGTTCACCGGTCGGGCTAGCTCGCGAAACTCGAGGCGCTAAAATAGTGGTAAAGCTACCTTCATAGACCTTTACTCTTTCGCCTCTACTAGCCACAGTACCTGCAGACATCTCATAAACAACCGGGGCTTGAAAGATAGATAGCACATACTGAGTTTCCTGATCTAGTAACAAAGAGGGGCCGATAATAAAATACCCCTCATCGGGCAGCTTGGACAAAGAAAACTCGACCCTTGGCTTAAACTCAAACTCCCACTCAACCACATCCAAATTCGGATTATCCAATAGCACTTCAATCTGAGTATCCAATAACACATCTTCTTGGCCATCAGAAGGAATAACCGCAACAACCTTGGGGGGCGAAAGTGTTTGGAAAGCAAATTCATAATCTATCCCTGACAGCCCGATCACGCCCCGAAGATTGGAAACCTTAATGTAGTAAGTAGTATCAGCAGATAGAGATCTCTCTAAATTTAAAACAAATTCCTTTGCCAAATTTACACTCCGAAAAGCTCCTAGAGCTTGCCAACTACCAGATATTTCTGGTGTGACCGAGATCGCAATATCTCTTTCTCGCACCCAACGATCAAACACCACCCTCAACCGCGATTGACTTCCGGCAACAACGCTTTGGTCTGCTGGTAATACATCACTAATCCGCGGCGGCAAAACAAAAATGCAGGAACCTGAAACCAGCAAGCCAAACCACAAAGCCAGTCTTAGTGCATACATTCTCTGCGGCCCCAATACCCATAAATCACCACCCCTCCACCTTTCACCCAACCTCTGTAACGCCACAAAAATAACTAATAATATAATCGAAAGAATAAATAATAAATTAGCAATTTCTAACATAACTTTCCTGCTATTCTCCCCACGCTTGATATGCCTGCTCCAAAGTAACATACCTTACTGGCCCCCAATTATCATCATATTTAAACTTATCAAGATAAGAAAACAAACTATCAACTCGCTCTTGTTCCGCAGAACTAAACCACTGGGGATGGCTTAAATAAGTTAAGGTTTGCTTAACCGTTAAGGACTGATTATTACTAAAATTATCCGTGAACCTATGAATCAGCTCTTCTAACAACAAATCATATGAACTGCCCCCATTATTGGGAAACTCCCACAAGTCAATTGCATCGAATCCTGTTCTATTTTGATTGCCCGCCGCTGGTTGATATGGACGTGTCGTAGAACTTAGATCCCAGTATCCAGTAATTTTGTTGGGTCCCCAAACATACCAATCCCTGCCCGAAGAATCCAGGTAAAATCCGGCTGTTTGCACGGCCCTTAAAACATCCGCATCAGCAAACCAGCCTCCAGCACGAAACGAAACTGGATTTCCTAACCCTTTTTGACTAAACCAATACTTACCTCTTTCCAACAACTGCATAGTTTCTTCGTAATTATAGATTGACATCGGCACATCATAACCATCCGGCCAATTACCCCATTTCCCTTCTCTCCTAATCTCTACCTCCGCATCCTCCACAAAGTCATGAAACATATGCAGATGCATGCCTATTTCGTCACCAAGCTGATCACGGCGATTCTTTATCCAACGGGTAAGAAACTCACTGCGCGCCGGAGAAATATCCTTGTTAACGTAAATCCGGGGATTAAAAAAGTGCGTAATTGGCAATTCATGTTTCTGAGAAATGCGTGATATCGCTTCCAACGCGGGGGCAGACGCATCGTAACCCTCCCAGTCAATAGACCAAACAACGTACAGGGGGTAAGAAACATAAAATCCCGATTTCTGACTAAAATACGTGTCTTCTTCATCAACAAGCCTGGTTTGGATTTGATAATCTCCAACTGGCAATTCGGAAAAATTAATCATTGCCTGCCAAGCACGCTCTCCAACCGGGGACATAATCCCCTGATACTCTGTGTTTAGTATTTTGTAATTCACCGACACACTTTTACCCTTAAACTCAACTGAATCAGCTACCAAAACCTTATACTCCAACCTGCTGTCAGTTAAAGTAAAACCATCACCCTTTAATAACCACTGCTGACCTACCTCGCCCCGAATTGGATGAGCCACTTCTGCCTCCCCACTTACTTGAACAAACTTGGCAACAGAACCTATCTCACCACTTATAACCGATGTTCCAGCGAGATTGTTGCCGTAATACAGGTAGTATTGACTATGGGTAATCTGGGGTAATAAATCAGCCTGCAGGTCAAAATTCACAACGGTTTCCCTAGTATTCCACTCCGTCTGTGAAGATCTTTCAATCTCACGGTATATCCCATTGTCCCAGTACACCACTCGCACATCATTACCGTTTACTAAAGCTTTACCCTGACCCACCAATGCCGCATGATCAAATGAAAAGGAAACCGTAGTTCCTTTGATGTGGGTATTTACCAAGTCTGTGTTCTTTACCGATAAATTGCGATAGTAAGCAAACTCGTCACTCCACCAAGGAATTGCCTCATCTTCCTGATACTTGTCACTTAAAGACACTACACTAAGTAAAACGAACAAAACCATGAAGGTTAAAACCAAATACCGTTTCTTTATCCGCCGTTTCTGATCTTTTCTAGTAACAAATCGCCGAGTAAAACGTATTAAAATATTCTCCCGCTTTTTGGGAAAATACTCATTCCTCCATAATCCGTACCACTGAGAAAGCCGCCGGTAAATACGCATCTTTACGCCCGCAATTAGACAGGAAACCACAAACAACAGTAAGAATCCTAATAAAACAATAATTGGCTGATTAAACTTGGCTAATTCAAAAACCTTAAACAGTTGCAACAGTAAGGAATGGATAATAAAAATTGGAAAGGCATGCTCGCCTAAAAATAATACTGCTCGCACCAGCCAGCCAGCCGCACTTAATTCCTGAAGTAAAAAACTAATAGTTAGGAGAATAAATGTTAAAGCCAATCCGACAATTAAAAAGGGTAGTGACGGCGGCCATCGGGAGAAATATGTAGGAATTGCTGTTGGCGCAATAATTAAAAGAATAAAGAAAAGGACGACTACTGCACTTAAAGTTAAACCTGCCTGCAAGGACTTATTTTCTTTGGAAACTAGGCCTTGCTGGCGTGAACTCCACTTACCCCAGAGAATCCCCAGTAGAAAAACCGGACTATACTGCAGTAACGGAAAAGTATACCATCCCTCGTGGCCGGCTAATAAGGCCTTCCACGCAACCAATGAACTGGGGACCTGCCATGAATATAGAACTGATCCCAGCCAGTATACAAATACAGAAAAGAGGGCTAAACGATGAAGTTTATCTAACAGAAAAAGGCAAATCTTGCGGGAGGGAAACAATAATAATCTAAAAAGAACCAAGGGGATGAGAAATTCTGTGAAACCAGCGATTTTCTGCCAAGCTAAAATCTCCCAGCCAAGTGATAACCACTGGCGGGAAATAGGAAAAGTAAATTCTCTTATCGCCGCCACAATAGCCACCAAATAATAACCAGCTAAAATAATTAGCGATCGGCGTAAAAGGCGATTTTTCGAGTTCTCCCACTGATCGGGCTTTCTAAGATAAGCTAGGTAAACAACGCTTCCCGAGACAAAAAGAAAAACGCCGAAACAAAGCGTATCGCCAAGCAATTTTGCCCAGCGTAAAATTCCATTCTCACCCGCATACAAGAAAAACACCGAGTGAGCTAATAGCATTAAAAACACCGCTATCCCGCGTAACAGATCTAAGGAATACTCACGAGGTCTTCTGCGCAGCCTGGCAACTAATGCAGTTAAAGGAGAAAAATACCTAATAAATGACATTTGCTTTTACCACTATTATATAGCAACACTTAATTCAACAACCACCCACTTTTCAAAGTTCTGACTTTTCCCTTTCATAACACTATTTCCGGGAACGGACTGGGCCGGCAGTAATATTGAATATCGCCCGTTACAACAACCAGCCCGCGCAGACCCCTCACGGGCCGTGGCCTATAACCTTGCTATTTAGGTTGTTTTTTGCTACAATTATCACATCTTTTGGCTGTAGCACCTTTTCAATGAGGTTCAGAAAACTCAAACTCCGTGAAGAGTTTTCTGCAAACCGAATTAACCCCGAGCAACGTCGAGGGGTTCATATAAGCAATAACCTCCTCCTTTCACC